>CAZYKR010000196.1:0-8607 GCA_964648005.1 uncultured Iamiaceae bacterium | reverse complement strand
GGTGCATCGCTGCGGCGATCCGGTCCGGGACCGTCGACGGCTGGTGGAGCTGGCCGAGGAGGTCGGTGCCGAGCGCATCGTCGTCGGGCTCCCGCTATCGATGGACGGCTCGATCGGACCCGCCGCCGCGGCGGCGCTCGACGAGGCCGACGCGCTGGGTGCCGTGACCGCCATCCCGGTGGAGACCTACGATGAGCGGCTGACCACCGTGACCGCGGAGCGGGCCCTGCGCGAGCAGAACGTGAAGGGGCCTGCCCGGCGAGCCGTCGTCGACAAGGTCGCAGCCGCCGTGCTGCTCCAGGCCTGGTTGGACGGCCGCCCGTCCCGAGAGCCGGACCCCTCGACGTGAGCGACTCCCACGACCCCTACGACAGCGACAGCGACGCCTACGACGCGTACGACGAGTACGAGGAGTACGAGGAGTACGACGACGAGGTCGTCTCCAGCGACGACGACGGCGACTACGTCTACATCCCGCGCGAGATGGGCATCGTGCGCAAGGGCATGGTCGTGTTCGCGGTGTTCGCCGTCGTGGTGGTGGGCCTCGTCGGCGTGGCGGGTTGGTGGGCCGTGTCGCAGGTGCGGGGCACCGGCCAATCGGGTGATGAGGTCACGCTGTCGGTACCGACCGGCGCCACGCTCACCCAGGTGTCGAGCCTGCTCGAAGAGGCGGGCGTCATCGAGAACGGCACCATCTTCCGCTACTACGGCAAGTGGAAGGGGCTCGAGTCCGTCAAGGCCGGTCAGTACGACGACCTCTACCATGGGATGGCCCTCGACGACGTGATCGTGCGTCTCCAGGCCGATCCGCTGCCGGAGCAGTTCATCGACGTGAACTTCCCCGAGGGCATGACCTTCGCCGCCATGCACTCGAAGATCATCAACAGCTTTCCGCAGATGACCGACGCCGAGCTGGTCAACGCCGAGGCCGCCGCCGTCGCCGGGGCCACCAAGTACCACACCCCGCAGCAACCGCTCGAAGGGTTCCTGTTCCCGGCGACCTACCGGGTGCAGGAGTCGGCCATCGCCGATGAGGGCGCGCTGCTCGCCCAGATGATGACCAAGTTCGACCAGGTCGCCGACGAGGTCGGTCTCGCCGACGCCCCGACGAAGCTCTCGGGTGTCGCCGGCAGCCGCGAGGTCACGCCGTACGAGGCGCTGATCGTGGCGTCGATGATCGAGAAGGAGGCCAAGGTCGACGAGGACCGGGCCAAGATCGCCCGGGTGATCTACAACCGCCTCGAGCGCAACATGCGCATGGAGATCGACGCCACGCTCTTCTACTGCCCCGAGCTGCGCGACAAGCAGGAGCTCACGCGGTCCGACCTCCAGATCGACTGCCCGTACAACACGCGGCAGCGATCGGGCCTGCCGCCGACGCCCATCGCCAACCCGGGCAAGGCCTCGCTCGAGGCGGCGATGAACCCCGCTGAGGGTGAGTGGCTGTACTACGTGCTCAGCGACGCCGAGGGGCGCCACTTCTTCACGGACGACTACGACGAGTTCCTCGACGCCCAGGCGCAGGCGCAGCAGGACGGGTTGCTCTGAGCGAGCCGTGGGCACCCGGCGGGGCGACCACCGTCGCCGCCGTCATCGGCGACCCGATCCGCCACTCCCGCTCGCCGGCGATCGTCAACGCCGCGTTCCGGGCGTTGGACCTCGATTGGGTGTACGTGGCGTTCGACGTGCCGGCGGGCGGCGCCAGCGCCGCGCTCGATGCCATGCGCACGTTGGGTCTCGGGGGCCTGTCGGTGACCATGCCGCACAAGGCGGACGTGGCCGCGACGGTCGACGAGCTCACCCCGGCGGCCGCGATGTTGGGTGCCGTGAACTGCGTGACGACCGTGCACGGCCGCCTCATCGGCCACAACACCGACGGTGCGGGCTTCGTGCGATCCCTCGGCGACGAGGCGCCGGACCATCCGATCGCCGAGGCGAGCTGCGTCGTGCTCGGCGCCGGCGGCGCAGCCCGGGCCATCGTGGCCGCCCTGGCCGACGCCGGTGCCGGGGAGGTCGCCGTCGTCAACCGCACGGCGGCGACCGCCGAGCAGGCGGCCTCCCTGGCGCCCGGGGTGGGCCGCACCGCTGCCCCCACCGCCGTGGCCGATGCCGACATCGTCATCAACGCCACCTCCGTCGGGATGGGTGAGGCCCCGGGGGGCGCCGTGCCCTGCGACGTGGCCCTGTTGCGACCGGGACAGCTCGTCGTCGACATCGTGTACCAGCCACTCGTGACGCCCCTGCTCGCCGCGGCGGCCGAGCGCGGTGCCACGCCGCTGGGTGGGCTCGGCATGCTCGTGCATCAGGCTGCGGTCGCCATCGAGCTGTGGACCGGACGGCCGGCCCCGGCGGCGGTGATGCGTGCAGCTGCAGAGCAGACCTTGGGGTGACGCTAAGCTCCCGCGCCGCACGGCGGGCGAGGGCTCGCCGCCAGTTTGTGCCGGTGCCTTGAAACCGCCCGGCAGCTGCCGATGGGGACCGGCCGGACCGGTCGCGCGGCCGTTCCGAACAACGAACACCTACCGGAGGTAACCGTGGCGCTTCAGGGCACGATCGAGACCTTTGCCCTCCCAGACGTCCTTCGCCTGCTGTCGTCGACGAAGAAGACCGGGCAGCTGCGGGTCGATGGCGACCGCGGTGCCGGCAGCCTCTGGGTCGAAGAGGGCATGGTCACCGCCGGTGCTGCGGGCGCCGGGGGCAACGTCACCGATCCGGGCGAGGCGCTGTTCGAGCTGCTCCGGTTCGGCAGCGGTGACTTCATCTTCGAGGACGACCAGCGGCCGGACACCTCGGGTGACCCGACCGATGTCGAGCCGCTGCTCGATGCCGCCACGGCGATGCTCGACGAGTGGCAGGCGATCGAGGCGGTCGTCCCGTCCCTCGACCACCACGTCACGTTGGTCACCGAGCTCAGCGGCGACGAGGTCGTGATCTCCGCCGCCGACTGGAAGACCCTGGTCGCCGTCGCCGGCGGATCGTCGGTCGGTGGGCTCGGGAACGCGCTGGGTCTCGGCGAGCTGAGCGTCTCGCGTGCGGTCAAGCAGCTCAACGAGCTGGGGCTGGTCGAGATCGGTGAGCCCCGGGCCGGTGGCGAAACCGCCGCCCCCGCAGGCGGCGACGACGGCTTCTCCACGTTCGGTGCCGATGCGGCGGCGTCGCTCGAGGCCGATGAGGTCGAGTCCTTCGAGAGCTTCGACCCGGCGGCGCTCGTCGTCGACGACACGGCAGGCTTCGATGCGGACGATGCGTCGTTCGGTACCCCGTCGGACGAGAGCGCCGAGGCGGAGCCCGATGCGTCGGACGCGGCCGAGATCGCACGCCAGCTGGCGAACCTCAGCCCGAAGGCGGCCAAGGCCGTTGCCGCCGCTGCCCGTGCCACCACGCCCGAGGAGCGCGATGCCGCGCTCGCCGAGGTCGACGAGGACGAGGATCCGATCAACCGCGACCTGCTGATCAAGTTCCTCGGCTCGGTCAACTCCTGAGCGCCGGACACACCGCGTCGTGACCATCGACCCGGTGATGCTCGTCGTGAGCGCGCTCGCCGCCCTGCCTGCAGGGTGGTTCGCCGGCGCCCTGGTCGACCGCGTGCCGTCGGGCACCGACAGCCTGCTGTCGCCGCTGCCGGCCGTGCGGTTCTCCGGGAAGTACCTGGTGATGTACGTGCTGCTGCTCGTGCTCAACGTCGCCGCCGCCCTGCGTTTCGCCGACGACGGCTGGTGGGTGCTGGTGCCGTTTCTCGTGGTGTTCTGCGCACTGGTGGCCCTGGCCGTGATCGATGTGGAGCTGCTGCGGCTGCCCGACCGGATCGTGGTGCCGACCCTGCTGGTGTCCATCCCCATGATCGTCGTCGCCTCGATCGCCAACGGCGACGCCGTGGCCATCCAGCGAGCCCTGATCGGCGGCGCCGTCTACTTCGGCTTCCTGTTCGTGTTCCACCTGATCTTCGGCAACCGGGGCATGGGGTTCGGTGACGTGAAGATGTCGGCGATCCTCGGCCTGTACCTGGGGTGGATCGGCGCCAGCACGCTGCAGGTCATCGCCTACGTGCTGTGGGCGCTCGTCATCGGTGTGCTCTCGGGCACGATCATCGGCATCGTGCTGTTCGCCGTACGCCGGCGCAGCCGGTCGTATCCCTTCGGACCCTTCCTCATCGGCGGCGCGTTGGTCCTGGTGTTCTTCGGCACCACCCTGGTGACGGCACGGTGACCGGAGGGATGCCCGCAACCGACTTCCGGGCTGCCCACCGCGCGCCGCTAGCCTGACCGACGTGTTGCGCTACCTGACCGCCGGCGAGTCGCACGGCAAAGCCCTGGTCGTCGTGCTCGAGGGCATCCCTGCCGGGCTCGAGCTCACCGTCGACGACGTCGCCGGCGAACTGGCGCGCCGGCGCCTGGGGTACGGCCGGGGACCCCGGATGCGCTTCGAAGCCGACGAGCTGACGCTGCTCGGCGGCGTGCGTCACGGCCGCACGCTCGGGTCGCCGATCGCCATCGAGATCGGCAACTCGGAGTGGGAGCGCAAGTGGACCTCCGAGATGTCGCCGGCGCCAGGGGCGACGGCCGACCCGTTGACCCGTCCCCGCCCGGGGCACGCCGATCTCGCCGGCATGCAGAAGTACGACTTCGTCGATGCCCGCGACGTGCTCGAGCGTGCCAGCGCCCGCGAGACGGCGGCGCGCGTGGCGGCGGGGACCGTCGCCAAGGTGCTGCTGCGCCAGATCGGCGTGCAGATCGTCAGCCATGTCATCCAGCTGGGTCCGGTGCGCGCCGACGCCGCGGTGCGGCCCGGCCCGGGGGACCTGGCGGCGGTCGACGCCTCCGAGGTCCGCTGCCTCGACGCCGACGCCGAGCAGAAGATGATCGAGGTCATCAAGGCCACCGCCAAGGCGGGCGACTCGCTGGGCGGCGTCTGCGAGGTCATCGCCTACGGTGCGCCGGTCGGTCTGGGGAGCCACGTCCACTGGGACCGCAAGCTCGATGCGCTGCTGGCGCAGGCGCTGATGAGCATCCAGGCCGTCAAGGGCGTCGAGATCGGCGACGGGTTCGAGGTCGCCGGTCGCCCCGGCAGCGAGGCGCACGACCCGATCAGCTGGGATGCCGAGGCAGGCGCCTACCGGCGTGGCTCCTCGCTCGCCGGCGGGGTCGAGGGCGGCATCTCCACCGGCGAGCCCATCATCGCTCGCGCCGCCATGAAGCCCCTCGCCACGCTCAACCGGCCCACGCTCAAGACGGTCGACACGGTCACCAAGGAAGAGACCGTGTCCTTCAAGGAGCGCACCGACGTGACGGCCGTCCCGGCCATGGGCGTGGTCGCCGAGACGATGATGGCCCTCGTCCTCGCCGATGAGGTGCTGCGCAAGTTCGGCGGCGACTCCGTCGGCGAGTTGGCGCGCAACGTGTCGGGCTTCGCGGCGCAGGTGTCGGCGCAGGCCACCGGGTCCGAGGCGGGCTGATGGCCTGCCATCTGCTCCTCGTGGGCATGATGGGCAGCGGCAAGTCGACGGTCGGTCACGCGTTGGCGGATGCCCTCGGGCGACGGTTCGTCGACCTCGATGCCGAGATCGAGCGTGAAGCGGGCATGTCGATCGCCGCGCTCTTCGCCGCCGACGGCGAGCCGGCGTTCCGAGCCCGGGAACGGGCGGCGCTGGCGCAGGTGTTGGCCGGGGCCGAGCCGATCGTGGTGGCGACCGGCGGTGGCTGCCCGACGGATGCGCGCAATCGCGAGGCGCTGGTCGCCACGGGCGGCGACATCGTGTGGCTGCGCGCCTCGCCGGACGTGTTGGCACGCCGGCTCACGGATGATCCCGCCGCGGTGGCGGCCCGCCCGCTGCTGGCCGGAGACGCCGGCATCGACGCGGTGCGGAGCCGTCTCACCACCCTCGCCGACGGGCGCGCCGACGCCTACGCCGCGGTCGCCACGCTCGTGGTCGACGTCGACCATCGCCCCGTCGACGAGGTCGTGGCGGCCATCCTGTCGGGCGTGGCACACCCCGAGGTCTCGTCGTGATCGTCGTCCCGGTCGGCCTGGGCGAGCGCGCCTACGAGGTCCTCGTCGGCCCTGGTGCCCGGCACGAGCTGGCATCGCTGGTGGCGCGGGCGCTGCCCGACACGGTGCGGCGCGTGGCCGTCGTCACCCAGGAGCTGGGCATCGAGGTCGACCCCGGAGTCGAGCACCGCACCTTCACGATCCCCTCCGGTGAGGAGGCCAAGTCGATGGCCACGGTCGAGGCGCTGTGCTCGGGCTTCGCCGGGTGGGGCATGAGCCGACGTGACGCCGTCGTCGCCGTGGGCGGAGGCATGGTGACCGACGTCGGCGGCTTCGCCGCCAGCGTCTACCACCGCGGCATCCCCGTCGTGCACGTCTCCACGACGCTGCTCGGCCAGATCGATGCCGCCATCGGTGGCAAGACCGGCGTGAACCTTGCCGAGGGCAAGAACCTGGTCGGCACCTTCTGGCAGCCGTCAGGGGTCATCTGCGACACCGACCTGCTCGAGACGCTGCCACCGGGCGAGTGGCGCAGCGGCCTCGGGGAGCTGGCGAAGTACCACTTCCTCGGAGGTGATCCCGACGGGCGCGCCCTCGACGCGCTGGCCATCGACGAACAGGTGGCGGCGTGCGTGCGCATCAAGGCGGCCGTCGTCGCCGCCGACGAGCGTGAGGCGGCGTTGGGTGCGGGGTCCGGACGGGGACCGGGACGAGAGGTGCTCAACTACGGCCACACGCTGGCGCATGCCATCGAGACCGCCGGGGGCTACGGCATGCGCCACGGCGAGGCGGTGGCCGTGGGTCTGGTCTACGCCGCGGAGCTCGCACGCGAGCTGGGGCGCATCGACGACACCCGCGTCGCCGAGCACCGTCGCGTCGTCGCCGGCTATGACCTGCCGATGCGAGTTCCCGAGGGTCTCGCCGGCGATGAGCTCATCGATCTGTTCGGACGGGACAAGAAGGCGCTCGACGGCATCACGTTCGTCCTCGACGGCCCCGATGGGGTCGAACCGGTCACGGGCGTGGCGCGCGCCGCCATGGAGGCGGCGCTGGAGCGGGTGCGATGAGCTCGTCACCCGGGACGGGAGGCACCGTGGGCACGATCGTGCTGTTGCTGTCGGGACCGAACCTCAACCTGCTCGGCACGCGCCAGCCCGAGGTGTACGGGTCGGCCACGCTCGACGACCACGTGACGACGACGACGTCGGTGGCCGCCGCGCACGGCCTGACGGTCGAGCACGTCCAGTCGAACCACGAGGGCGACCTGGTCGACGCCGTGCACGCCGCGCGCGGGCGGTGTGCCGCCATCGTGATCAACCCCGGGGCACTGACGCACTACGGCTGGTCACTGCACGACGCGCTGGCCGCCTACGACGGCGTCGTCGTCGAGGTGCACCTGTCGAACCCGATGGCCCGCGAGTCGTGGCGGCACACCTCCGTGGTCTCGCCGGTGGCGACCGGCACCATCGCCGGCTTCGGCGGCGACGGGTACCGGTTGGCGATCGAGGCCGTAGCCGCCAGGCTGGCCGTGGAGGACCTGCGATGACCACCTCGACCGTCACCTTCCCACCACCCGCCGTCGGCCCCGACGGCCTGCCCGACCTGAGCGCTCTGCCACCGATGGACGTCGGTGGCCGCGCCGACCGGCTCCGTGCGCAGTTGGCCGCCCGCCAGGCCGACGGCGGCCGGGCGACGGCGCTGCTCGTCACGAGCTTGACCAACATCCGCTACCTGACGGGCTTCTCGGGATCCGCGGCCCGCCTGTTGGTGACCGACGACGCCCTGCTGTTCGTCACCGACGGTCGGTACGCCAGCCAGGCGCCCGACCAGCTGCGCGCCGCCGGCGTCGACGCGCAGATCGAGATCCAGGCGACCGCTGCGGCCCAGGACGCGGCGTTGGCGGCCGCCATCGGCGGCGCCGCGGTCGGCACCCTCGGCCTCGAGGCCGACCACTGCACCTGGGCCGAGGCGCGCGCCTACGGCGACACGTTCGACGGGGTCGAGCTCGAACCGGTGCAGGGCCTGATCGAGGCGTTGCGCATCGCCAAGGACCCGGGCGAGGTGGCCCGCATCGAGGCCGCCGCCATGATCGCCGACGCCGCGCTGGCCTCGGTCCGTCACCGGCTGCTCGAGCGTCCCACCGAGCGCGCGTTCGCCTTGGAGCTCGACACGGCCATCCGCCGCTTCGGCGCGTCGGGCAACTCGTTCCCGACCATCGTGGGGTCCGGTCCCAACGGTGCGCTGCCGCACATGTCGCCGACCGACCGGGTGATCGAAGACGGCGACCTCGTCGTCATCGACTTCGGCGCCCTGGTCGACGGCTACTGCTCCGACATGACCCGCACCGTCTGCGTCGGCGAGCCCACCGCCGACCAGCGCCGCCAGTGGGACGTCGTCGCCGAGGCCCAGCAGGTCGCGCAGTCCTGCCTCGACGACGCCTGCCAGCAGCAGGTGGGCGACCAGCAGGTCCTGGCCCATCTGCTGCTGGCCCGCATCGCCCGCAAGCGCCACCGCCAGCAGCCGGGCGAGGAACACCTCGCGCTGGCCGCCCGGCACCTGGAGCGGGCGCTGACGGCCGCCGCGGCCATCCAGCACTACGCCCCGCCCATCGAGCTGCTGCAG
>CAZYKR010000195.1:0-8625 GCA_964648005.1 uncultured Iamiaceae bacterium | reverse complement strand
CCGCCGCCTCGACGACGGCACCCTGGTCGAGGTCCAAGCCGACGGGCGCGAGGTCCGCGTCGCCCTCGACGGCACGTTGGTGTAGCGGCCACACACGAACGGGGTGCCCCGGCTGCGGGGCACGGCGCCCCTACCATGGCCGACCGCACCCATGGACACCCCTGACGCACCCGACGCAGCACCCGGGTCCGGGACGCCGGACGCGCTCGACAACGACGCCGCCGAAGGCACCGACGGACCGTCGCGACGACGCGACCGCCAGCGCGGCCTGATCGTCGGCGTCATCGGCGCCGCCGTGCTGCTCGTCGCCGTGCTCGCCGTCATCGGGACGCGCCAGTCGGAGACGACCGCGGCCGAGGCGCCGCCCCCGCCCCCTCCGGACACGGCCCCGCCCGACACTGCCCCATCCACCGAGACCACGGCCGCTCCGACGGTGCCCGGCGAGACGACGACGACGCTCAAGCCGCGCCGCACGCCCACCGGCCCGCCCGGTCCGCTGACGAACGCCGCCGTCGACCTTCCCGGGTACGAACGTCGCCCTGCGCTGGTGGTCAAGATCGACAACCTCGACTCGATGGCCCGCCCGCAGGCCGGCATCACCCTGGCCGACGTCGTGTACGAGGAGCGTGTCGAGGGCGGCATCACCCGGTTCGCCGCCGTGTTCCACGGCGCCGACAGCGAGCAGATCGGCCCCGTGCGCTCGGCCCGCTCCACCGACATCGGCATCACCGCCGCCCTCAACACCCCGCTGTTCGGCTACTCGGGCGCCAACGGGTCCTTCGAAGGCCTGGTCGGCCGGTCGGATCTCATCAACGTCGGCGCCGGCGCCAAGGGCGGCGCCTACTACCGCGCCGGCGGCCGCGGCGCGCCGCACAACCTGTTCACCAGCACCGGCGCCCTCTACACGACCCGCGGCGTGGGGCCGCCGCCGCGGTTGTGGCAGTTCCGTGGCAACGACGAGGCGCCGGGACCGGGCGCGCAGCCCGTGCGCAGCGCCTCGCTGACGTTCGGCGCCGGCATCCCGATCACGTGGACCTGGGACGAGGGCCAGCGCGGCTGGGCGCGCAGCCAGAGCGGCACACCACACCTCGACAGCGACGGCTACCGGGTCGTGCCCCAGAACGTCATCGTCCAGTACGTCGACTACGTCAGCTCGGGCGTCAACGACGCCTCGGGCAACCCGATCCCGGAGGCGAACCTGTCGGGCACCGGCACCGGCATCCTGCTGACCGGCGGCAGCGCCATCCGCCTGGAGTGGGCCCGGTTCGACCCGGGCTCGCCGACGGTGTTCTTCGGCCCCGACGGTGAGGAGGTTCGGCTGGCGCCGGGCCGCACCTGGGTCGAGTTGGTGCCGACCGGCCAGGGCGTGCAGCTCTCCCGCTGAGCGCCGCTAGGGTGCCGGCCAGCCGCACCGAGCCGCCTTGGGGGGACCATGGACTTCGGGGTCATCTTCGCCAACATCATGTTCTTCGCCGACGGGCCCGGCGCCCGGACGATGGGCACGTCGCTCGAGGCCGCCGGCTTCGAGTCGGTCTGGACGGTCGAGCACGTGCTCATCCCCGACGGCTACGAGTCGGAGTACCCCTACGACAAGAGCGGGCGCATGCCCGGCGACGGCATGGCCGACATGCCCGACCCGCTGATCTGGCTGAGCTACGTCGCCGCCCACACCGAGCGGCTCAACCTCGCCACCGGCATCTTGATCGTGCCCCAGCGCAACCCCGGCATCCTCGCCAAGGAGGTGGCGTCGCTCGACCGCCTCTCCGGCGGGCGCATGATCCTCGGCGTCGGCGCCGGCTGGCTCGCCGAGGAGTTCGACGCCCTCGGCGTGCCCTTCGAGCGCCGCGGCGCTCGTCTCGACGAGTACGTCGCCGCCATGCGTGCGCTGTGGCGCGACCACAAGGCGACGTTCTCCGGCGAGTTCTGCGGCTTCACCGACGCCGTCTCGCTTCCCAAGCCGATGAACGGCGCGGTGCCGATCGTGGTGGGCGGCCACACCGAGGTGGCGGCGCGGCGCGCCGGCCGGCTCGGCGACGGCTTCTTCCCCGGACGCGGCACCCCCGACGAGCTGCGGTCGCTGGTGACGCTGATGCGCCAGACCGCCGAGGACGCCGGCCGTGACCCCGCCGCCATCGACGTGACCTTCGGCTCGCCCGCCGTGTTCGGCTCCGATCCGGTCGGCGCCTGCCAGGAGCTCGCCGACATCGGCGTCACGCGCGTCGTCATCCCGCCGCCGTCGTTCTCGCCGGACGAGCTGCCCGACGCCTGCGCCGCCTTCGGCCGCGACGTCATCGCCAAGGTCAACGCCTAGCGGTTACAGGACCGAGCCGCCCTCGCCGGAACCGACCGGCGGTGTGCAGTTGGTGAACCGCAGCGTCTCGTCGTCGGGCTTGGTGATCTCGCCCATGCCGCCGGCATTGCTCCAGGCCTCGAAGGCCACCTCGAGCTCGGCCATGTCGCCGGTGGAGTCCATCTGGAAGTCCACCCGCAGGCACGAGGTGCCCTCGGCCTCGTTCTGGTAGCGGACGAACCAGTCGCCGCCCCAGCCGCTCGACGCCTCGACCGCCGCCTCGCGCCCGAGCTTGGCCTCGAGCATGTTGCGCAACATGAGCTCGCCGAGCACACCGTCGTCGAGCACCTCGGCGCCGTCCGTCGGCGGCGGCGGCACATCGATGCGATCCTCGAACGAGATGTACTTGTCGGGGTGCAGGACCTTCTCGGACGTGTCCGGCGGGTCGGCGAACAGGCTTCGGATGACGCCGTCGCCGCCGTAGTAGCGGATGGTCTCCTCGATCAGGTACTCGCCGTAGACGTACGGCGCCTCCAGCATGTCGGCGGCGATGGCGCCGTAATCGCTGGGGTCCTGCTCCGACAGGTCCGGCAGGTTGAGGTTGCCCGGGCTCTCGTTCTCGGGATTGAACTGGTCCCGGTAGAAGCGCTCGACGCGGCGGGCGCTGCCCTCGGTGAGCGCCCGGAACCCGAAGGCGATCTCGTCCTTGCGGTCGAGGTACTCCGGGCGGTCGAGGTCGAAGTGCTGATCGTCGAGGGCGTGCGTCAGCTCGTGCACGAGGATCTGACGAGCGTCCTCGTCCAGCTCGAGGTTGCGGATGGTGAGCACCTTGGTCGTCGGGTCGTACCAGCCGGCGACGCGGGCGCCGAGCTGGGCGCGCATGTCGGCGACGGGATCGGCACCCGGCGGCAGCAGCCCCAGCTGGCTGAGCTGCTCGGCCTGCGCCTGCAGCTCCTCGTCGCTGACCTGCGCTTGCAGGGCGTCGTTGAACGCCTGGGGATCGAGCAGCGCCACCTCGGGTTCGGAGGTGAACGGCAGCCCGCGGACCTCCTCGACGAAGGCCATCAGCTCGGCCATGGCGGCGTCGAGCTCGGCCTGGGTGATCGGGTCACCCGACGGCAGCGTCGTCGTGGTCGTCTGACCGGGGACGGTCGTGGTCGACTCCTCGGGCACCGACGAGGTGGTGGACGACTCGACCGTCGTCGACGACGTCGACGGGTCGGCGGTCTCCACGGCCGCATCGCCGCTACGCAGCAGCAGGGCGGCGGCGATCAATCCGACGGCGATGATGGCGGCCACGCCGAGCAGCACGCCGCGGCCCGGACCGCTGGTCGGTGGTGGCATCGGCGGCGCGGGCGGCGGGGTCGGTGGGCCGATCGGATCGCCCAGCGACGGCGGGCGGTCCGGCAGCAGCGGCGCCCCGGGCGCGGCCGGGGCGCTCGAGATCGGCGGCGCGTCGGGGTAGGTCGCCTCGGGGCTCATGGCCGGCCCCCCGTCACCCGTTCGCTCCGGCCCGGGCGGCGCACGACCGGATCGACACGGTGCTCGGATCGACCACGGTGACCGTGGCGCCCGCAGGTGTGCCCGCCGCCCACTCGTCGAGGGCGGTGCGCAGCTCGTCGCCGTCGTCGGGCGTGTCCATGACCCAGGTCGCGGCCATGCAGGCCTTGCCGTCGGCACTGCGCCACGCCACGAAGCGGTCGCCGCCCCAGCCCTCGGCCGCGGTGCGCGCCACCCGCCCGGGCACCTCGTCACCCAGCAACAGCGCCGTGACGTGCTGGCCGATGATGCCCTCGTCGAGCACCTCGCCCTCGGCCGTCGGCTCCGGGACCGGCTTGGCCGTCTCGCCCGCCCGGTACTTGTCGGAGTCCATGATCTGCTCGGTCGTGCTCGGCAGGGTGACGAAGGCGTCGTTGAGCGCCTGTTGCCCGTCGGCCTCGACGATGTCGTCGACGAATCGCTGCCCGAGGGTGTAGGGGGCGATCATCGTGTCGAGCATGATCTGGGGCACCTGCAGGAGCCGATCGACCTGCTCCATGCCCTGGTCGAGCTCGGCGCGCTCGCGCGCCTTGCGCTCCTCGGGGGTGAGCGTCTGCTGCCAGGCGGTCTCGACGTGGCGGGCGCTGCCCTCGGCCACGGCGGTGAAGGTGAAGCCCGACTCGTCGGTGGCGGTGGCGAGCTCGGGTCGGGACAGCTCGAAATGCTGGTCGTCGAGGGCGTGGGTCAGCTCGTGGACCATCGTGTTGCGGGTGAGCAGGTCGAGCTCCGCGCCCCGGATCACCAGTTCGTTGGTCTCGGTGTCGTAGAAGCCGAGCACGCCGGCGCCGAGCAGGTTGGTGAGCGCCTCGCGCATGTCCGTGCCCGGGGGCACGAGGCCGAGCGCCTCGAGCACGACGCCCTCGTCGGCGACGTCCTCCCAGTCCTCGTCGGTGACGGTGGCGAACAGCAGGTCCTCGAACTCCTGGCCCTCGGCCAGGTGGACCGGCACGGGCTCCTTGAACTCGAGCCCTCGCTGCTGCTCCACGAAGGCCGACAGGGTCGCCACCTCGGCCTCGACCGCAGCCAGGTCGCCGCCGCTCGCCGGGCCGGCAGTGGTGCCGGGCGACGCGGCGTCGGCCGTGGTCCCGGGCCGTGACGACGTCGCGGGCACCTCCGTGGTCGACACGACGGAGGCGTCGGTCGTGGCGGTGCCGCCCGAACAGGCCACGGCCACGATGGCGACGGCCGCCACGAGGCCACCGATCAGCGTGCGACGGTGCGACGCGTGACGCGGAGCAAGGCGCGACATAGCGGGCAACCTATCCCCGCAGGACGAAAGACGGGCGAAAGTGGCCCGGTCCGGTGCTCACTCTGCGTCCGGGTCCTCGACGGCGCCAGGGCGCTCGTCGAGCGGCGGCGCGGGGTCGTCCGCCCCGCCCCCCGGCGGACCCACCGTCGTCTGCACCAGGGCCGTCAACGACGCCACCTCCCGACGCAGCGCCGCGATCTCGGCGTGCAAGGACTGCTCGGAGGTGTCGACGTCGACCGCTGCCGTCGCCGCCGTGGCGGCGTCGGTCGGCTGGAGCCCGAGCGCCGACGCCAACGTGCCCGCCAGGGCGCCGATCAGGGCGATGCCGGCGATCATCAGCATCGAGGCGACGAACCGGGCGAACCCGTTGTCGGGCACGATGTCGCCGTACCCGACGGTGGTGACGGTCACGATCGCCCACCACAGGGCGTCGCCGAAGGTCTCGAACCCGTCGGTCGGCTCCTCGATCACATACACGATCCACGCCGAGGCGACGATGGCGATGGCGGCGTACAGGGCGGCTCGGCCCAGTCGGGCCGCCATCCGCCGCAGCACCGGCGCACCCTTGGCGGCGACGACCATGACCCGCACCACCCGCGCCAGGCGGGCGAGCAGCAGCAGGCGCCCGGCACCGGTGTTGGCGAACGGCAGCAGGTTCCACGGGAAGGTCAGCACGACGATGGCCAGATCGATGCGCCCCCACGTGCGGTGCAGGTACCCGGGGTCGAGCCGCAGGTGCACGACGAAGTCGACGACGAACACGATCCAGCACACGATGAGGACGACGGCGGCGGCGAGGACGCGGCTGGGGTCGACCAGGGCGCCGGCGAGCGGCAGGACCGCAGCGGCGACGATCGCCGGCGTGGCGCGCCGGTTCCACCGGTCGAGACGTCGGGCCCGGTCCTGCGCCGCTGCGTCGGCGAGGCCCGCGTCGCCGTCATCGGCAGATGCCGCCACGCGCCGAGCTTGGCATTTGTCGCGCCGCCGGGCGCGGACCGGCCGTTCCGCCGGGATGCGTCGGCGCCGGGATCCCTTGGCGCCGGGACGGGTTGGCCGGCGTCAGACCCGCACGGGTCGCCGACGGATGAACACGTGGGTGGCACCGGTCGAGATCTTGGCGAGGGCCACCGCCCCGTCCTCGGCGGGGGCGTCGGCACTCGGCGCCGCCACCGGGACCGTCACCTCCCACGCCACCACCTCGACGCCCTGTGGTGCCGCAGCGCCGACGGTGGCCTCGGGATGCACGGCACGGGCGATCGTCACGATGGCGGGGTGCACCGCACCGGAGCGCATCGGCGCGAACCACGAGAAGTCGTCGCCCTCCTCGAAGGCCGGGCAGGGGCCGATGGCCACACGCACCGTGCCGTCGGTGGTGGTGTCCCCAGTGCGGCTGACACGCAGATCGACGTAGGTGCGGGGCAGGAAGAGCGGATGTAGTTGGAACACCTTGGCGACGGCGTCGGCATCGGTGCTGTCGACACCCAGCGCTGCCGCCAGGCGCTGCGCCGTCAGCCCGGCGACGCCTGCGCACTGGGTGGCGCCGGCGGCGACGGCGTCATCGAGGCCGTAGCGCTCGTGGATGCTCAACATGAACGCGCGCGCCAGCAGATGGGACTGCACCGGCGCCTCCTGGCAGAGCAGCACCAGCGCCCGGTGCGAGAAGTCCTCGAGCTGCAGGTCGGGATCGAACGGTCCGGCGTAGTCGTCCCACCCGCCCGGCTCCACCGACGGCCCGGGGTCGACCAGCGCCACGTCGGCGATGCGGGCGTGCTCGACGAGGTCCTGGAGGTGATGGCGGCCGTAGGCCTCGTTGGCCGGGTCGATCGTGACCGTCCAGTGGCAGTGCGGCGACCGATCGGCGGGGACCCGCGGCGGTCGGTGGATCGGGCGGATCTGGGCGTGGCGGTTGGCGGCCGCCGCGGTGGCGTCGAAGGTCGGATCCTCGATGTCGTGGCACATCAGCTGTACGAACACGTCACCCATCGGCTCTGCGTCCATCAGCGCGCCGCAGTGATCGAGCCAGAACTCGCCGCTCGTCGGGCTGTGCAGCGCGTAGCGGAAGTCCATGAACTGGTGGGGCGCGCCGACGTCGAACTGCAGGTTCTTGAAGATGGTCTCCACGGTGCCGGTGCCGGGACCGTCCTCGGGCGCGAACTGCAGCAGGCGTTGGGTTCGGCCGCTGTAGATCGGCGACGCCGCCATCCATTCGTCGATCGACACGTTGCGCGCGCCGTCGAGCCCGTGACCCGACAGCACCGACGGGATGCCGACCCGGTCCTGCATGTGACCGTGCATCAGGTACTCGCGCCCGATCGTGGCCAGCGCAGCGCGGGAGAAGTCGGCGAGCGTGCAGTCAGGATCGAAGGGACCGTCGTAGGCGTCGCGCAGCATGGCGGCGAGCATGACACAGACCTGAGGGGGTGTCAGGAACATGGTGTGACTACGCTGCGCAGCAAGTTGCTGCCGGGCAGCTGTAGAGACTTCAGGGAGGGGCGGCATGGCACAGGCGCAGGAGCGAAGGCGATGGCGGTCACTGCGTGTGCCGTCCGCGGTGCTCGCCGTGGCGGCGCTGGCCGCCGCCTGCTCGTCGACCGACACCGCCTCGCCGACGTCCACCTCGACGTCGGCGCCGGGTCGCAGCGCCGACGGCACGCTGACCCAGGTCCGCCTCGGTCCGCCCGACGATCCGGGGCCTCCCAAGGACGGCGGCAGCATCGTCATGGGCCTCGAGGCGGAGCCGACCGTGCTCGACCCGTCGCGCGGCACCTTCGACCAGTCGGCGTTCTTCATCGCCTCGGCGGTCTACGACCCGCTCGTCTCGCTCGACGAGAACGGTCGGTGGGAGCCCTACCTCGCCGAATCGATCACGCCGAACGACGACTTCACCGAGTGGACGATCACCCTGCGCGACGGCGTGAGCTTCCATGACGGATCGCCGCTCGACGCCGACGCCCTGGCGCTGAACTTCGACTATTGGACCGAGTCGTTCATCACGGCGCCGTCGCTCAGCAGCGTCGAGAGCTACGACGTCACCGGCCCACTCGAGCTGACCGTCACGATGCGCCAGCCATGGGCGACCTTCCCCTACGCGCTCGCCATCCAGACCGGGTTCGTGGCGGCGCCGGCGGCGCTCACCAACGCCGACCCGCAGTCGGTGGCCATGGCGCCGATCGGCACCGGACCGTTCCGGGCGACCTCGCACACGCCAGGCGAGAGCTTCGAGGTCATCCGCAACGACGACTACTGGCAGGAAGGCCTCCCCCACCTCGACTCGATGACCTTCCGGTTCATCCCCGATCCCCAGGGTCGCCTCGACGCCATGGAGAGCGGCGACATCGACATGATGCACGGGTACCGACCGATCGAGCTCACCGAGATGCGACGCCTCGCCGAAGCAGGCGAGGTCAAGGCGCAGGAGATCGCCGAGCTGGAAGAGGACGTGGTGTCGATCAACACCGAGGTGGCGCCCTTCAACGACCCCGAGGCTCGCCGGGCGCTGGCACTGGCGACCGATGCCGAGGCGTGGCGGGCCGAGAACGAGGCGGGC
>CAZYKR010000194.1:0-8666 GCA_964648005.1 uncultured Iamiaceae bacterium | reverse complement strand
GCGGCGCGCGCCGCCGCCCACCGTTCGAGAATGGGTCCGAACCGGGCCGGGTTGTAGATGTCCTCCTCGCGCGACCACAGCCCGTCGCCGGCGTAGTCGAGCAGGGTGATGTTGCCCTCCTGGTGGATCGATCCGTCGCCCGGGTCCTCCATGCGGTTCCAGACCCAGCACACGACCCGGTCGCGCTCGGGGTCGATCAGATGCCACTCGATCGGGAACTCGGGCATCTGCGAGCCCGGCGGCGTCGCCATCGTCTCGGTGATCCACGCCCGGATCGCCTCGCGGCCGTGGAACTCGCCGTAGAGATGCTCCACGTAGGTGGCGTCGACCGTGAACAGGTCGGCCCAGGGATTCCAGTCGCCGCTACGGCCGGCCTCGGCGGCGACCTCGGTGTAGCGGAGGAACGCCGCCTCGATCTCTTCCCGGCTGAAGCGCCCCACGACGTCCCCCTGTCGTCCGCTCGACTCGTCCGCTCGACCCGTGCGGCGGATGTCACGATCCGCCACGGGGAATGTACGCTCCCGGCGGGCGGTTACCATTCATCACTAAACGTCTATGGGACCGATCAACCTCGCACTCCGGGAGATGCGGCGCCGAGCCGGGCGCTTCCTCATCCTCGTCGGCGCCGTCACGGTGCTGGTCTTCTTCTTGCTGTTCCAGCAGGCGTTGCTCGGCGGCCTCATCAGCGAGTTCGTCGGCGCGCTGCGCAACAACGACGCCGACGGCTTCGTCTACGGCGAGCTCGCCCGGGACAACCTCCAGGCCTCGGTGGTCTCGCCCGACACCGTTGCCGCCGTCGGCGCGGTCGACGGCGTCCGCCAGGCCGGGTCGGTCGGTGTCGGCACCTTCACGGCGTCCGTGGCGGCGCCCGCCCCCGACGATCGGCGCGACGTGACGCTGTTCGGTTACGAGCTGGGCGGCCCGGGCGGGCCCGACAACGTCACCGACGGGAGGCTCCCCCAGGCGCCCGGCGAAGCCCTCGCCTCGGACGCCGGGACGGGCTTCGCCGTCGGCGACACGGTCGAGCTGGCCGACGGCGGCACGATCTCGATCGTCGGCGTCGGCGACGAGCTGTCGTTCTCGGTCACCCCGACCCTGTTCGTCAGCTTCGACACCTATGCCCAGGCGCGCACGGCACAGAATCCCGACGCCTCCGTGGTCCCGCCGTCGGCGGTCGCCGTGTGGGTCGACCAGGGCGCCGACCCGACCACCGTGATGGCCGCCGTCGACGCCGCCGTGCCCGGCGTCGATGCGCTCACCCGCACGCAGGCCGCCGACGAGGCACCCGGTGTGGCGTCGGTGCAGCAGTCGTTCTCGGTGATCCTGCTGCTCGGCTGGCTGACGGTCGGCACGGTCATCGGGTTCTTCTTCTTGATCCTCACCACCCAGAAGCTGCCGCAGCTCACCCTGTTGCGGGCGATGGGCGTGCACACCGCCGAGCTCGCCGGCGCCGTCGCCACCCAGATCGTCATCGTCGTCGCTGCCGGGTTCGCCCTCGGAGCGCTCGGCACGACCCAGGCCCTCTCGGGCGGCAGCTCGGGCCTCAACGCCTCGCTCAGCAGCGGCGACCTCGGCTCCGCCGCCGCCATCCTGGGCGTCCTCGCCGCCATCGCCCTCGCCGTGTCGGCATGGCGCATCCGTGGGCTGGACCCCGTCGATGCCGTCGACCAGGGAGCGGACCTGTGAGCGTCGCCACCCGAGAGCTGCGGCGCCGGCCCGGCCGGTTCGCCTTCGTCGGCATCGCGCTGGCCCTGCTGTCGACGCTGCTGCTGCTGCTCGGCGGGCTGCTCGACGGGCTGGTCCTCGGATCGACGGGCGCGTTCCGAGCACAGGACGCTCCCGTGTTCGTCTACAGCGCCGACGCCCAGGACTCGTTCCTGCGGTCGCGCATCACGCCCGCCGAGCGCGACCAGATCGCCGCCGCGCCGGGCGTCACCGGCACGGCCGGGCTGGGACTGACGCTCGATGCCGGTCGCCTCGAGGGCACCACGGGCACCGACAACCTCCTGGATCTCGCCGTCATGGGCTACGAGCAAGGCACCGACGTGCTGCCGACGCCGCCGGGTACGGGCGAGGCCTACGCCGACACTGCCCTCGAAGCCGACGGCGTCACGGAGGGCAGCACCATCCTCGTCGGCCTCGGGGAGATCCCCGTACGCGTGGTCGGCTTCGTCGACGACAGCAACTACCTACTGCAGCCGGCGCTGTGGGTCGACCTCGACACGTGGCGCCAGATCCAGACCGCCAGCCGACCCGATGCGGCGATCGCCGACGGGGTCGTCCAGGTCGTGCTGGTCGACGGCACCGGCACGCCCGAATCCCTCGTCGCCGCCGTCGACGACGCCACCGGCGGCGCCACGTCGTCGCTGACGCGCGACGAGGCGATCTTCTCGCTGCCGGGCACCGCCGAGCAGAACGCCACGTTCACGGCCCTGATCGGCACGACGATCTTCGTCGTCGGCCTCATCACCTCGCTCTTCTTCATCTTGTTGACCGTCGAGCGCCGCAGCCTCTACGCCGCCATGAAGGCCCTGGGCGTCGGCACCGGGGCCCTCGTGCGCTGGTCGATGCTCCAGGCGCTGCTGGTGGCCGGGACGGCGTTCGTGCTCGGCGGTCTCGTCACCCTGGGCTTGGCCCAGGCGCTGGCCGGGCAGATCCCGCTGCTGCTGGAGCCGACCCGTGCCGTCGTCACGTTCGTGCTGCTGCTCGCCACCGCCGCCATCGGCAGCCTCATCCCGCTGCGGCGCATCATCCGCATCGACCCGGCCTCGGCCATCTCGTAGGAGGAACCATGAGCGCCCTCGCGCTGCGCGACGTCCGCAAGGTCTACCCGTCGGGCGACACCGAGATCGTCGCCCTCGACCACGCCGAGCTGACGGTCGACGACACCGAGCTCGTCGCCCTCGTCGGCCCGTCCGGGTCGGGCAAGTCGACCCTGCTGTCGATCGCCGGCGGCCTGCTGACCCCGAGCGAAGGGTCGGTCACCGTGGCGGGCGAGGACATCACCGCCTACTCGCCGAAACGGCTGGCCTCGTTCCGGCGCGATCACGTCGGGTTCGTGTTCCAGTCGCTCAACCTGGTGCCGTTCCTCACGGCGTTCGAGAACCTCACCGTGGTGCCCGAGCTCACCGGTCGGCGCGGCGCCGCCACTCGCAAGCGCGCCGACGACCTGCTCGAGGAGCTCGGCCTGGCGGCGCGCCGCAACGTGCGCTCGACCGACCTGTCCGGGGGCGAGCGCCAGCGGGTGGCCATCGGTCGGGCGCTGATGAACGAACCGCGCCTGGTGCTCTTCGACGAGCCGACGTCCGCGCTCGACACCGAGCGCGGCGAGCAGGTCATGGGCCTGATCCGGCGTGAGATGACCGAGCGTGGGCTCGCCGGCGTCGTCGTGACCCACGACCGGCGCATGACCGGCTTCTGCGACCGCACCGTCGAGATCACCGACGGTCATCTGGCGGCATGACCCCCGAGCCGGCGGGGCCGGCCGGCGACGGCGCGCCCGTCGTGGTCGTCGGCGCCGGGCTCGCCGGACTGGCTGCCGCCACGACGCTCGCCGCCGCCGGCCGCCCGGTCGTTGTCCTCGAGGCCGGCGACGAGGTCGGCGGGCGCGTTCGCACCGACGTGGTGGACGGCTTCCTGCTCGACCGGGGCTTCCAGGTCGTCCTCAGCGCCTACCCCGAGGTGGCGCGCCAGCTCGACGTGGCGACGCTGCGGCTCCGTCGCTTCGACCCCGGGGCGCTGGTGTGGACCGGCGCCGGCCGCGGCCTGGTGCGCGTCGGCGACCCGCTGCGGCAGCCGACGTCGCTACCGGCGACGGTGCTGGCCCCCACCGGCTCGATCGTGGACAAGGCGCGCGTCCTGGGACTGCGGCTGCGCCTCGGACGCCGCGACCCGACCGCGCTGCTGCGCGACCCGGACGGCTCGACGCTCGACCACCTGCGTGCGCTCGGCTTCAGCGAGACGATGGTCCGGCGCTTCTTCCGTCCCCTGTTTGGCGGCATCCTGCTCGACCCGGACCTGGCCACCTCGCGACGCATGTTCGACGTGCTCTTCCGCACGCTGGCGCTGGGCGACGCTGCCGTACCGGTGGACGGGATGGCGGCCATCCCCCGCCAGCTGGCGGCACGGCTGCCTGCCGGCACCGTGCGACTGGCGACGGCGGTGCGTGCCGTCGAACCGGGCGCGGTCGTGCTCGACGACGGCGCCCGGCTGGCGGCGTCCCACGTCGTCGTCGCCACCGAGGGCCCGGCGGCGGCCCGGCTGCTCGGTGACCGCTTCCCCGGGGACCCGGCGCGCGCGACGCGGGGCCGGTCGGCGGCCTGCGTGTGGTTCGCCGCCGCCGAGCCACCGGTGCGGGACCGCCTCGTCGTGCTCGACGGCGTCGGCGACGGGCCGGTGCTGAACCTGGCCGTGCTGACCAACGTGGCGCCGTCGTACAGCCCTGACGGCCGGGCGTTGATCGCCGCCGCCTGCCCGGGCGAGCACGGCGACGGCCTGGCCCACGCCGCCCAGCGTCAGCTGCGCGCCTGGTTCGGCCCGGCAGTCGACCGCTGGGAGCACCTGCGCACCCATCACATCGCCTACGCCCAGCCCGACCAGTCGCCACCTCTCTCGCCGAAGCGCCGGGTGGCGGTGGCCGACGGGCTGTGGGTCTGCGGCGATCACCGCGACACCGGGTCGATCCAGGGCGCGCTGTTCTCGGGGAGTCGTACGGCCGAGGGGATCCTGGCGGGTGGCGGCTGACTCAGCAGGCTGGCGATGCCAACGAATCACGGACCAGGTACGACAGCACCGCCATCCCGGTGTGGTTCGGATGGACCAGGTCGGTCCCGAACAATGCCTGCTGTCCCTGGGGATAGCTATTGGCAGCGGTGCCCTTTACCTGCGCGTCCCAGTCGACCACCTCGACCCGGGTGCCGGAGGCGTAGTACTGACCGGAGCCATCGGCGATGTCCCCGGCGAGCCAGCGGTAGTAGGCGTTGAGCTCAGCAGCGACCGCCGGGCTGTAGCCCATCTGCTCGTTCACCGTGACGAGCTCGACACATGACGCACCAGCGCCTCCACCTGGCGGGGACAAGTACTGCTCGACCAAGGTCCGCATGCGGACCTTGTCGTTGGCGACGTTCGCCGGGCTGTACACGACGTCGTTCGTCCCAAGGTTGATCACGGCATAGGACACCGGGTCGGCGACGAACTGCGCCTGCGCCTTGCCCAATGCGTGGTTCTGCGCATCGAGCGCATCATCGAGCTGCGCGCCGGACACACCCTTGCCACGAACGGCAAGGGTCTTCTGGAGCTCGCCTTGAAGGTAGCGGCACGACAAGAAGGTGATCGAGTCTCCGATGTAGGCCGTCTTCTTCGCCCCTGCCCCACCGACGCCGAAGTACGGGAGCGTCGCTGCCGGATTGGCGCATGACGCCCACACGATCGGTTGAGCTTGCGCTCCCGCCACGGTCGCCTGGCCCATGTTGGCGGGCTCGAAGTCACGCCAGACCGTCGTCGCGCTCGGCAGGCGATAGGTCTGCCAGCGGGCGTAGTAGCCGACCCCCATGCGGAGCACGCTCTGGTCCATCGTCGTGTCGCTGCCGTAGTTCCCGACCATCGGAACGTCCGAGAGCGAGTTGGCGGCGTAGAGGTTCATGTTGCTCGTCAACAGTGGACCGTCGAACGGCACGGACAGGTTGTCTGTCGCCGACGACGGATCGTCCAGCATGGATGAGCGGTAGCTCCACCGGCCCGCTGACCCGGTGCCATTCGGGCCAGGAGTGAACACGGCCATGTCATCGAGCGAATCGCCGTCGACGTCGAAGGGGGACGGGATGTCCGAAGCGTCGCCAAGTAGGCGCTTGTGCGAGTAGATAGTGGCTCCGTTCTCGCGCACCCAGAATTCGCCGGTCGAAGGGGTGTACACGGCCCAATCGGTCTTGGCGTCGCCAGCGAAGTTCCCCGGGACCGGCTGATCACCCGGTGCACCGTGGACCTTGAAGCCCGCGCTGCCATAGACGATGGTGCCATCGGGGTTCGTCGTCCCGGAAGGCTTCCAATACCAGGTCCCGTTCGACGGCCGGAACACGCCCGGGTCTGCCTTGCCGTCGCCGCTGAAGTCGCCGACCACCGGGATGTCGCCGAAAGCTCCGAACGACAGCTGCTGCGTGACCGACGCCGTCCCACTCGAGGCGTCCTGGAAGATCCGGAACGTTCCTGTCTGCCCGACAAGGGGCGGCGGCTCGTACACCGCGAGATCCTGGACGAGGTCGCCGTCGTAGCTGCCCGCCACGGCGATGGAACCGACCGCAGCACCCGTGGCGAACGACCCCGTCGGCCCCGATCCGCCGCTGGGATACGGGTTCACCCATGAGAACGTGCCTGACATCGGGTCGAACACCAACGGCCAGATCCTCTCGGTGCCAACCGCCGATGCGCCCGAACCGGCCACCAGCACCGTCAGCGCCGTTCCACCCGCCACGACCGCACGAGCCGCATCCCGCACAAACCTCATCTCCACCCCCATGGACCTTGTTGCCACACGACTGTGCGAACTGCAGGTCGGCACAGTAGCTCGCCCTGCCGAATCGTGGCCGAAGTATCCAACCGACTGTTCCTGGTAACCTGACACGAGCGTCAGGTTCGGAGGTCTCCATGGAGCTGCCCAAGATCATCAGCGTCGACGACCACGTGGTCGAGCCGCCGCACGTGTGGCAGACCTACCTGCCCGCCAAGCACCGCGAGCAGGGGCCGCGCGTCGAGCGGGCCACGTGGGCGCCGTTCGTGCACCGGCCCGGTGCCCGGTACGACAACACGATGGACCCCGACGGGCAGGCGGGCGACTACTGGGTGTTCGAGGACGAGATCATCTACGTCCACAAGCGCTTCGTCGCCATCCCCCTCGAGGCCACGCCCGACGGCGACCTGGCGAAGTTCGATCGCACGGTGATGCAGATGACGCCGGTGACCTACGACGAGATGCGCCCCGGCTGCTACGACCGCGACGCCCGGGTGGCGGACATGGCCGCCAACTGGGTCGACGGGTCGCTGCCGTTCCCGACGTTCCCCCGCTTCTGCGGGCAGACCTTCAAGGAAGCCAAGGACCTCGACCTGGGCCTGGCCTGCGTGCGGGCCTACAACGACTGGATGATCGAGGAGTGGTGCGAGCCGTCGGGCGGTGTGAACATCCCGCTGTGCATCATCCCCCTGTGGGACGCCCAGCTCGCCCGCGCCGAGGTGGAGCGGGTGGCCGCCAAGGGTGTGCACGCCATCTGCTTCTCAGAGATCCCGCCCCGCCTGGGCCTGCCGTCGATCCACACCGACGCCTGGGACCCGCTGTTCGCCGCGTGCAACGACCATCACGTGACGATCTGCATGCACGTCGGCTCGTCGTCGACGATGCCGGCGGCCTCGCCCGACAGCCCCGAGGCGGTCGGCGGCACGCTGGCGTTCAACAACGCCATGGCGTCGATGGCGGACTGGCTGTTCTCGGGCAAGCTCATCCAGTTCCCGGACCTCAAGCTCGCCTACTCCGAGGGGCAGATCGGCTGGATTCCGTACGCGCTGGAGCGTGCCGACACGGTGTGGGAGCACCACGATCCGTGGATGCACACCCGCGAGCGCATCCCGGAGCCGCCGAGCTCGTACTACTGGGGGCGGATCTACGGGTGCTTCACGGCCGACCAGCACGGGCTCGAGAGCCTGCACCGGGTGGGCGTCGACAACATCTGCTTCGAGACCGACTACCCGCACACGGACACGACGTGGCCGCATTCGAAGGCCTACGTGGAGAAGATCCTGGCGGGCCTCGACGACGAGGTGGCCTACAAGGTGCTGCGCGGCAACGCCATCGAGATGCTCAGCCTCGACCGCGTCTGACGCGCGTCCGGTCGGCGTCAGGCCGAGGCGCCGGCGATGGCGGCCAGGGCCCGGCGGTGGTGCTCCTTGGCGCGGAACTGCGAGTTGAAGGTCTCGACGATCGTGCCGCCGGGATCGATCACGAACGTGACCCGGCCGTCGAAGATGCCCATCGTCTTGCCGACCTGGAACGCCTTGCGGGCGGCGCCGTCGGCGTCGGAGAGCAGCATGAACGGCAGGTTGTGCTTGGCGACGAAGGCCTCGTGTGATTCGAGCGAGTCGCCGCTGACGCCCACGACGACGGCGCCGGCATCGGTGAAGTCCTCGTAGCTGTCGCGGAAGCTGCACGCCTCGGCGGTGCAGCCCGGCGTGTCGTCCGCTGGGTAGAAGTACAGGACCACCCACTGGCCGCGCAGGTCGGCGAGGGAAACGGGCCCGTCGGGTCCGGGAAGGGTGACGTCGGGCGTGGGGGTTCCTGGTTGCAGCGGCACGGAACCCTGCAACCGCCGTCGACGGGGCGTTGTTCCCAGCGCCCCGTCGACGATGCGGCGTTTTCGGGACACGCGCTCGGCGCCGTCGCGGCAGCGATGAATCGAGCAGGTGCGCCGCACGGTTCGCCGCGGCGAACGAATTCGGACGCATCGGCACCGAATCGGTATCGATTCGGCGCGTACGTGCACGGCAACTGCAGGTAGCGGCCCCATAGCCTGGCCCACATGCCTCGCATCGCCGCCTTCCTGCGCGCCGTGAACGTCGGCGGACGCCGCATCACCAACGCCCAGCTGGCCGAGGCGTGCCCCGCAGCCGGGCTCACCGCCGGCGCC
>CAZYKR010000193.1:0-8737 GCA_964648005.1 uncultured Iamiaceae bacterium | reverse complement strand
GTCGGCCCGAGTCAACCGATCTGTGATGTGACATCAGTCCTTAGCGTCACTGCACCAACCAGCCAGTGGGCACCCCAGGCCGACCTTGTGGTGCCCACCCGTGGATATGCGGCTCAGCACCACAAGAATCGCCCGCCCAACCGAGCCGCCCGCCTCAGCCCGGCCGACGAGGGAATCACTCCCCCGCGACCGACGAACCACCCGGCGGCTAGGGCATCTTGCGCCACGGGCGTTCGAACGGCAGGCGCCAGGCGTAGGGGGCGATGAGCTGGTGGATGGCGTTGGGGCCCCAGGACCCCGGCGCGTACGGGCGCACCGGAGGCGGGTTGGTGAGCAGCGGCACCGACCGTTCCCACAACTGCTCGATGCCGTCGGAGGTCGTGAACAGGGTGTGGTCGCCGCACATGGCGTCGTGGATGAGCCGCTCGTAGGCCTCGAGCACGTCGGACGTCTCGGAGATCTCGAACTGCAGGCTCAACTTGTCGAGACGCATCCCCGGCCCCGGGCGCTTGCCGTAGAACGACAACGACAGCTTCGAGGCGTCGGCCAGGTCGAAGGTCAGGTGGTCCGGGCCGTGGGCACCGACCCCGGAACCGGCCGGGAACATCGAGCGCGGCGGTTCCCGGAAGGCGATCGAGATGATGCGCGCCCCCTCTGCGAGCCGCTTGCCGGTGCGCAGGAAGAACGGCACGCCCGCCCAGCGCCAGTTGTCGATGAGGCACCGTAGGGCGATGAAGGTCTCGGTCCCGGAGTGCGACGCCACCCCCGGCTCGTCGAGGTACCCGGTGTACTGCCCCCGCACGACGTCGGCGGGTTGGATGGGCAGCATCGACCGGAAGACCTTGTTCTTCTCCTCGGTGATGGCGCGCGGTTCGAGGGCGGTGGGCGGTTCCATCGCCACGAACGCCAGGATCTGGAGCAGGTGCGTGACGACCATGTCCCGATAGGCGCCGGTGCGCTCGTAGAAGGCGGTGCGGGTACCGAGCGACAGGGTCTCGGGCACGTCGATCTGGATATGGTCGATGTGCTCGCGGTTCCAGATGGGCTCGAACAGCCCGTTGGCGAAGCGGAAGGCCAAGATGTTGAGCGCCGCCTCCTTGCCGAGGAAGTGGTCGATCCGGAAGATCTGTGCCTCGTCGAACGTCTCGTGCAGGGCGGCGTTGAGCCGGCGAGCGCTCGGCAGGTCCGTACCGAACGGCTTCTCCATGATGATCCTCGACCGATCGACGAGGTCGGCGTCGGCCAGCATCGCCACCACCTCCAACGCCGCCGCCGGCGGCACGCTCAGGTAGTGCAGCCGGCGCGGCGCCTCGGCGAAGGTGCTCTCGACCTCGGCGACCGCCTTGGCCAGACCTTCGGGACCGTCCTGCTGGCTGACGAACGACAGGTTGGCGGCGAAGGCGGACCAGGCCTCCTCGGTGACCGGCGACCGGGCGAACTCGTCGAGCGCCCCACGGGCGACGGCGCGGAACCCGGCGGTGTCGAGGGGATCGAGTGAGGTGCCGACGATGCGGTAGTCCGGCAGCAGCCCGGCCCGGGCGAGGTGGTACAGCCCGGGCAGCAGCTTGCGGCGGGCGAGGTCGCCCGAGGCGCCGAACAGCACGATGACATAGGGGCTGACGGGTGAGATGAGCTCGGTGCCGATGTCGGTGGGGTCGGTGTGCGCCATGGGACCTTCCGTCCGGGGGCGCGGCCGACACGCCGACGCCGGCCGCCCGACTCACGCTGACCCATCGGTGTTTCGTGGCGATGAACCGCCCGAGGTCTCCCGATGAACGACGGCCCGGCTACGAGCGTTCGCGCGGCTACGCCGAGAGCTCGCGCTTGAGGACTTTGCCGGCGGCGTTGCGCGGCAGCGGCTCGCGCCGCACGACCCACACCGTCGGCACCTTGTACGGCGCCAACGTGGCGGCACAGTGGGCAGCGAGGTCGTCGGTGTCCACGCCGGCGGCATCCCTTCCAGCTCCCCGGTCCCCTCCCCCGCCGACCGGCACCACCACGGCCGCCACCTCCTGCCCGTGCAGCGGGTGGTCGATGCCGATGACGGCGCACTCGGCCACGGCGGGATGAGCGTCGAGGCACGCCTCGACCTCGATGGGCGACACGTTCTCGCCCGAGCGGATGATCAGGTCGCGCGCCCGGGCGTCGAGGGTGACCATCCCGTCGACGATGCGGCCGAAGTCGCCGGTGTCGACGAAGCGATCGCGCCGCACCACCGCGGCCGTGGCCTCGGCGTCGCGCCAGTACCCGAGGATCCCGTAGGGGCTCTGCACGACGATGCGGCCGAGCTCGCCGTCGGGCACCGCCACGTCGTCGGCGTCCCAGATCTCGACGCGGCAGGTGGGGTTGGGACGGCCGACGCTGGCCGGGTGCCGCTCGTAGTCGGCGCCGGCGTTGGAGACGACGGACGCCACCGTCTCCGTCGAGCCGTAGCCGGTGGCGAGGTTCTGCTCGACGTTCGGGAAGGCCGCCTGCACCTCGGCCCGGCGCGCCGGGCTGGTCGGCCCGCCGCCGAAGCCGATCTGGCGCACGGTCGAGACGTCGAAGCGGTCGAACTCGGGGTGGTGGATGACTCGAGGTCCGGTGCTACCGATCGGCGACCAGTTGGTGACGCCCTCACGCTCGATCAGCGCCAGGACGTCGAGCGGGTCGAACCGACCTCGCCGCAGCACGAGGCGGGCGCCGGTGGCGAAGCCCATGAGCACGGCGCCGAACAGCCCCGACACGTGGAACATGGGCGACGTGGCGAGGGTGACGTGCGGGGCCGGTGGCGCCGGCGCCGGCAGGGTGGCCGGGTCGACACCGCGCGCCTCGGCCTCGAGCACGGCCCGGCGAGCGCGCACGGCGCCGTTGCACAGGTTGACCTGCACGAAGCCGACGAGGCCTCGATGGCTGATGACGGCTCCGCGCGGCGCGCCGGTGGTGCCCGACGTGAACAGCACCAACGCCGGGTCGTCCTCGTCGACGGCGGCGGGCGTCAGCGGTCCATCACGACGCGCCCCGACACGCCGCAGCGACGCCCAGTCGGACTCGATCTCGCAGACGGCGCACCCGGGCGGCACCGCCCCGACCCGCTCCAGGCGCCGGGCGTCGCCGATGAGCAGGCGCGGCTCGAGGTCGGTCAGCGCCCGGTCGATCTCGTCCGTCGTCCACCAGCCGTTGCAGGCACAGACGACGCCGCCGAGGCTCGTGACCGCCCAGAACGCCTCGATCCACTCCGGGCAGTTGGCCGCCAGGATCGCCACCCGGTCGCCGGGCCCGATGCCGTGGCGTGCCGCCAGGCCGGCGGCGACGCGATCGACGGCGCGGCGCAGCTCGTCGCGCGTCGACGTGGTCCCGTCGAGCGTCACCGCGCCGAGCGGTCCCTGCCGGTCGACCACCGCATCGAAGAGCTGACGCAGCGACCGGTGGCGCTCGACGAAGACCTCCATCGGCACGCCGAGGACCGGCTCGACCGCCGTGGCGAAGGGACCGGCAGCGCACACGTCGGCGACGGCGCGCCGGTGCAGCTCCGCCAGCGCAGCGTCGTCCAGCGCGCCGCCGTCCAACCGGTCGCCGTCGCCCATCGAGCCGGTCATGCGGCCGCGCGGTCGCGCGCCGACTCGACGGGCAGCAGCGCCGCGCCGACGAAGAAGCACGCCGCGCCGACGACGGTGCCGAGGTTGGCGACGGCGAGGTTGGCGATCTCCCCGGTCGCGCGCAGGTAGCGCGCTGCCACCGCCGACACGCCGAAAGCGATCGACCCGACGAGGTTCAGCGCCGCGATCGACCAGCCGGTGCCTCGATGACGCCAGCCCTTCCCGCCGGCACTCACCTCGACGTAGGCCAGCCAGCTGGCCACGAGGAAGCAGATCGAGCCGAAGACGTCGGGGGCCCAGATCCAGCGCCGTTCCTGCACGACCGAGAGGGCGTCGCGGGTGGCGGCATAGGTCGTGAGGTTGAAGAAGAGGGTGCCGACGAGCTGGATGCTGGCGGCCCACCAGTCGATGCGGTGCGGCCAGATGGCCACGATGCGGCGGAACCCGCGCGGCACGGCGGCCTCGTCGTCGGGGCCGGCCGGCGCCACGAGCGCCTCGCGGTACTGGAGGTAGGCGGCCGAGGTGAAGAACACCGAACCGACGACGAACGTCCACGCCACGACCGACTCCGACACGGCCGACGCGTAGAAGGGCATCGGCCCGATGAAGAAGCACGCCGAGCCCACCATGAAGAGCAGCCCCATGGCGATGCTCGACCCACTGGCGGCGCGCAGCGGTCCTCGACGCCAGGTCGTGGCGTCGGCCGGCCGCAGACCCAGACGCTTGCGGTGCCGGCGCGACGTCCACTCGACGACCGAGCCGTCAGGGCGCTCGAGGACGGCGCGCGTGACGAACGGCCCCAGGCCGGAGGTCTCGCGCACCGTCCACCCGGGCGGCAGGTCGAGCTGCAGGCGGTGTCGGCGGGCGGGCGCCGCCGGTTCGCTCACCGCTTCTGGTGCGTGCGGCGCTTGCTGTGGCCCGCCGCCTTGGTGGGCGCGGTCCACAGGTCAGGACGCGAGGTGGCCCGCTCCTTGGGCTGCTCCTCCTCGAGGTCGGACCAGGCCTGGAGGATGTCGAGCAGCAACAGGTCGAGCAGGCGCCGGCTCATGTCGACCCGCACGACGATGCGCAGCAGGTGCACGTCCTCGGCGTTCGGCGGCAGGTTGTACGCCGGCACGATCCAGCCGATCTCGCGCAGCCGGGCCGAGAGGTGGTACACGTCGAAGCCGGGATCGCCCTTGATCGAGAAGGTAACGACCGGCTCGGCCAAGCCGGGGTTCAAGATCGTGAACTTGCCGGTCGCTTCGAGCTTGTCGTTGAGGTACCGGGCGTTCGACATCATCGTCTCGACGAGCTCGGAGTACCCCTCCCGACCGAGGCGCATGAAGTTGTACATCTGCGCCTGCACCATGGACGAGCCGCGCGAGAAGTTGAACGTGTAGGTCGGCTGGGCGCCGCCGAGGTAGTTCACCGAGAAGACCAGCTCCTCGGGGAGCTTGGTGCGGTCACGGAACACGAGCCACCCGATGCCGGGGTAGACCAGCCCGTACTTGTGCCCCGACACGTTGATGGACCAGACCTGCTCGAGGCGGAAGTCGAACAGGAAGTCCGGGTGGGCGAAGGGGGCGATGAAGCCACCCGACGCGCCGTCGACGTGCAGCGGGATGTCCCACCCCTTGTCGGCCTTGACGCGCAGGAGCAGATCGTTCAGCTCGACGATCGGATCGGACTCACCGATGTGGGTGGTGCCGAGCACGGCCCCCACGGCGATCGTGTTCTCGTCGAGGTACGGCTCGACGTCGGCGGCGGTGAGCACGTAGCGGTCCGGCTGCATCGGGATCTTGCGCATCTCGACGTCGAAGTACTTGGCAAACTTGTCCCACACGACATGGGTCTCGGCGCCGAACACGACGTTGGGCTTCGTCGCGTCGAGGCCGGCCGCCTCACGGCGCAGCTTCCACGTCCACTTGTGCGCCAGCAGGCCGAGCATGATCGCCTCGGACGAACCGATGGTGGCGACGCCGACGACCTCGGCCGGATCGGGGGCGTTGTAGAGCGACCCCAACATGTGGACGCACGCCTCCTCGACGAGCGACGCCGCCGGGTACTCCTCGTGGTCGATGTGGTTCTTGTTGAGCGTCTCGTGGATGAGCTGCTCGGCCTGGGGCTCCATGTAGGTGGTGACGAACGACGCCAGGTTGAGCGTCGGGTTCCCGTCGAGCATCAGCCCCGTGTGCAAGATCTGGTAGGCGGCATCGGGGTCCATGCCCTGCTCGGGGAAGACGAACGGGTTGATGCCGTCGCGGAAGGCACGCTGCGCGTGCACGGGGGTGGGCGTGGAGCTGTCGTCGCCGGCCATGGGGCTCCTCTCGATGGGCGGGGCGCCGCACATGGTGGCCTACACAACACGCCACGTCATCCCCCAGCGTGGGTGACGCCGTTCTGGTGCGGCACCCGCGTCGCCAACGGCGCGAGTTCCGCACCAGAACGAGAGGGCCGACGCCTGGCGCTGGTCAGCGGGCCGGGTCGGCGGCGGGCGCCGGGTCGGGCGGGAAGGCCTGATGGGGGAAGACGGGTTCGACGCCGGCGATGCCCAGCTCCAGCACGTCCTCGACGGCGTCGGTGGCGTCCACCGGTCCGGCGTCGTGCGCCAGGTGGCGGGGCAGGTAGCGCACGACGACGGCGGCGGCGATCCAGGCCAGCGCCGCGCCGACGGTGACCGCCAGATGGATGCCGTCGACGAAGGCATCGGTGGCGCCGGCGGCCAACGGTTGGCCCACCTCGGCCGGCAGCTGCTGGGCGACAGCGAGGGCGCCCGCGAGCGACGAGTCGGCGGCCGACTGCGCCGCCGCCGGGAGGTTCGCCGTGAGCGACGCCATGGCCGGGCCGTACCGAGAGGCGGCGAGGCTGCCCATCACCGCCACGCCGAGCGCAGCGCCCATCTCACGGGTGGCGTCGTTCATCGCCGAGCCGGCACCGGCGCGCCGCGGGGGAACCGCCGACATGATCGCCGCCGTCATGGGCGACATGGCCAACGCCATGCCCGACACCAGCGGGATGACGGCAGCGAGGATGTACGTGTACGACGTCGCGGCATCGAGCGCCCGGAACATCACCAGGCCCACACCGACGAGGACGAGACCGAACGACACCGTGCGGTTGGCGCCGAAGCGGGCGCTCAGGCGCGGGGTGAGCGGCGCCACGACGATCATGATCGGCGCCATCGGCAGGAAGCGCACCGCCGACTCGAGGGGCGAGTAGCCGAGGATCAGCTGGAAGTACTGGGTGATGAGGAACATCACGCCGTACATCGCCATGAACACCAGGATCATGCCGGAGGTGCCGGCGCTGAAGGCGCCGTTGCGGAAGTAGCGCACGTCGAGCATCGGCTCGTCGACGTGGCGCTCCCACAGGACGAAGCCGGTCAGCGCCACGATGCCGACGGCGAAGGCGCTGACGGTGACGGCGCTCAGCCAACCGGCGTCGGGGGCCTCGATCAACCCGTAGACGAGGGCGACGATGCCGACGATTGACAGCACGGCGCCGACCGGGTCGAGCTTGCCGTGCTCGGGATCGCGCGACGTGGGCAGGATGATGCCGCCGGCGACGAGCGCCAGCAGGAGGAACGGCACGTTGACCAAGAAGACGGCGCCGTAGGAGTAGTGCCCGAGGATCCACCCGCTGGCGACGGGGCCGATGGCGCCGGCCGCACCGGTGACGCCCGCCCAGATGGCGATGGCCTTGGTGCGCTCGTCCGGCGGGAAGACGTTGACGAGGATGGACAGCGTCGACGGCATGATCAGCGCCGCGCCGACGCCCATCAGCGCCCGGTAGGCGATGAGCTGGTTCATCGAGGTGGCGAGGCTGGCGCCGATGCAGGCGCCGAGGAAGACGAGCAACCCGATCTGCAACGCGCCCTTGCGGCCGAAGCGGTCGCCGAGGGCGCCGGTGGTGAACAGCAGCCCGGCGAAGACGAGCGAGTACGCGGCGATGACCCACTGCAGCTGCGACTCGGTGGCGCCGAGCTCGCGCGACAGGGTCGGGATGGCCACGTTGAGGCTCGAGTTGCCGATGAACACGATGAGCAGGCTCAGACACAGCACCGCGAGGATGCTCCACCGGCGCCGGTAGACGAGGGGATCGATGCCGTGCAGGTCTGGATCGGAGCCTGGTTCGGCGTCGGATCGTCCGGCGCTCGGTTCGGTCGCAGCGGAGGGCATGGCGGGAGACTAACTGGCAGTGACTGCCATTCCGACACATATTGCCAGTTTCCTTGTATCGTGCGACACATGGCACCCACTGCGCCTCCCGACGGATCGGTCGACCGCCGGGCGCGCCGCCGCCAGCGCACGCGGACCGACATCGCCCGCATCGCCATCCGGCTCACCGCCGAGCGGGGCTACGACCACGTGACGGTGGACGACATCGCCGAGGCGGCGGACATCGCCCCTCGGACCTTCTTCCGCTACTTCCCGTGCAAGGACGACGTGTTCTTCCTGGACCACGACGAGCGGATGGCCTTCCTGCGCCAGGCGCTGGCCGAGCGTCCGGCGGGCGAGCCGATCCGCGCCTCGGTGCGCGCCGCCGTGCTGGCGCTGGCCGAGCACGTCGACGACGACCAGGAGGCGTTCCGGGCCAAGTCCCTGCTGATCCGTCAGGTGCCGTCGCTGCGCGCCCGGTCGGCCGACCGCACCGGCGAGTGGCAGCGGGTGCTCGCCGACGGCGTGGCGCAACGGCTGGGCACCGACGCCGAGCGCGACCTGCGGGCCCAGGTCATCGCCGCCAGCACCGTCGCCGCACTCCAGGCGGCGGTGCAGGTGTGGCTGTCGACCGGGGGCGACGCCACCGTCCACGACGTCGTCGCCGAGGCGCTCGACCTGATCACCGAGGCCTGATCACCGAGGCCTGATCACCGCGACCTGATCACCGAGGCGGGACGAGGTCCGCCACCTCGACGCGGATCACCTCGGCCACCTTGGGCAGCAGCTCGGCGTACACGCTCGTCGGGCGCCAGCACATCGCCAGGTCGCGTTGGGGCGGGTCGACGAAGTGCACGATGGCCACGTCGGGCGACGCCGGCACCGGCGGGGTCACCGCCAGCTCGGGCAGCAGGGTCACGCCGACGCCGGCGGCCACCATCTGCCGCAGGGTCTCGAGGCTGGTGGCCCGGAACCCCGCCCGCTCGTGGGCGCCGGCCAGCTCGCACACCGTCAGCGCCT
>CAZYKR010000192.1:0-8764 GCA_964648005.1 uncultured Iamiaceae bacterium | reverse complement strand
CACCCCCCGGGCCCCCCCCCGCCCGCCCACCCCGCGGCCCCGGCGGCCTACCCGCCCCCCGTCGCCGCGCGCAGCAGCGACTGCAGCACGCCGACGCCGTCGTCGGAGCCCAACAACGGGCTGATGGCGCGCTCGGGGTGCGGCATCAACCCGACGACGTTTCGACCGGACGAACAGATGCCGGCGATGTCATCGATCGAGCCGTTGGGGTTGTCGACATACCGGAACACCACGCGATCATCGGCCTTGAGAACCGAAAGCGTCTCGGGGTCACATGTGTAGTTTCCCTCGAAGTGGTTGATCGGAATGCGCAGCTCATCGCCGACGGCCAGGGCGCTCGTCAAGACGCTCGACGTGGTCTCGACGCGCAAGGTCGTGGTGGCGCAGAGGAACTTCAGACCCCGGTTCTTCTGCAACGCCCCGGGCAGCATGCCGGCTTCGGTCAGCACCTGGAAGCCGTTGCAGATGCCGACCACCGGGCCGCCGTCGTCGGCGAAGCGCTGCACCGCCGCCATCACCGGCGAGAACCGGGCGATGGCGCCGGGTCGGAGGTAGTCGCCGTGGGCGAAGCCGCCGGGCACGATCACGGCGTCGACGCCCGCCACGGTCTCGTCGCCGTGCCAGAGGAGCTCGGCCTCCCCGCCCAGCATCCGCACCGCCTCGACAGCGTCCTGCTCGCAGTTCGACCCGGGGAACAGGATCACCCCCACGCGCGACGGCACGTCAGGCCCCTGCCGGCGCCACGGAGATGACGGCGTCCTCGATCACGGGATTGGTCAGGAACCGTCGGCTCATGTCCTCGACCTCGGCGCGGGCGGCAGCCTCGTCGGCGGCGTCGAGGGTGAACCGGATGGACTTGCCGACCTGCACGTGCGACACACCGTCGAACCCGAGGTGCGGCAGCGACCGTTCGATCGTCGCGCCTTGCGGGTCGGCGATGCCGGGGCGCAGCGTCACCTCGACCTGGACCGTGAACAGCATGGCCTCATGCTGGCACACGGCGCCGGACCCGCCGAACACGCGTCGGCGGAGCGATACCAACGACGGCTGCGGCCTTGGGATGCAGGTGCTCAGACGGTGCCGACGCCGGGCCAGTCGGTGAACCGGCGGCCCGTGATCCGCTCGTACGCCTCCACGTACCGCTCGTGCGTGGCGTCGACGACATCGGACGGCAGCGGCGGCGGGGGCGGCTGCTTGTCCCAATCGAGCGCGTCGAGGAAGTCGCGCACCGGTTGTTTGTCGAACGACGGAGGCGTCGTGCCCGGGGTCCAGAGATCGGCTGGCCAGAACCTCGACGAGTCGGGCGTCATGACCTCGTCCGCCAGCACCAGCGCGCCGTCGATCAGGCCCAGCTCGAACTTGGTGTCGGCGATGATGATCCCACGGTCGGCGGCGAGGGCGGCACCGCGGCCGTACAGCGCCAGGGCGATGGCTCGAGCCTGCTCGGCCAGCTCGGTGCCGATCAGGTCGCACGCCGCGGCGAACGAGATGTTCTCGTCGTGGCCGGCGTCGGCCTTCGTCGACGGGGTGAACACCGGCTCGGGCAGCTGCGAGGACTCGAGCAGGCCGGCGGGCAACGGCGTGCCGTGCATGGTTCCGTCGCTGCGGTACTCCTTCCACGCCGACCCCGTCAGGTAGCCCCGCACGATGCACTCGATGGGCAGCATCTCGGCACGACGCACGAGCATCGAGCGTCCGGCGAGCGCCGGATCCTGGGCTCCGGCCGGGAAGTCGGCCACGTCGGTCGAGATGAGGTGGCTCCCGACGACGTCGGCCAGGACCTCGAACCAGAACGCCGAGACGGCGGTGAGCACCCGACCCTTGTCGGGGATCGGCTCCGCCATCACGACGTCGAAGGCGGAGATGCGGTCCGACGCCACCAGCAGCAGGCGGTCGCCGCCGGCGTCGTAGATGTCGCGCACCTTGCCCGAGTAGCGGTGCGGCAGGTCGACGGTCACAGGATCTCCCCGGGGACGTAGGCGGCGGCGTCCGGATGCGCCGCCACCACGGCGGCCACCTGATCGGCGACCGACGTCACCTGCTCGCGGGCGAGGCCGACGAAGGCCATCGGCTCGGCGACGAGCCGATGCAGCTCTCCCTCATCCAGCGGCAGCCGCTCGTCGGCGCCGAGCTGGGCGAGGAGCTGGTTGTCGCCCGTCCCCGCCTCGCGCATGGCGAGTGCGGCGGCCACGGCGTGCTCCTTGATGACCTCGTGCGCCTGCTCGCGCCCCATGCCCGCCTTGACCGCCGCCAGCAGCACCTTCGTGGTGGCGAGGAAGGGCAGGTAGCGGTCGAGCTCGCGCTGGATGACCGGCTCGAACGCGCCGAACTCCTCGAGCACCGACAGCGTCGTCTCGAACAGGCCGTCGGTAGCGAAGCAGGCGTCGGGTAGCACGACGCGTCGCACGACCGAGCAGGACACGTCACCCTCGTTCCACTGGTCGCCCGCCAGGCCGGCGGCCATCGTCAGGTGACCTCGCAGGATGGTCATGAGGCCGCAGATCCGCTCCGTCGAGCGCGTGTTCATCTTGTGCGGCATGGCGGACGAGCCCACCTGCCCCTCGGCGAACCCCTCGGTGACGAGCTCGTGACCGGCCATGAGCCGCACCGTCGTGGCCCAGCTGGCCGGTGCCGCCGCCGCCTGCACCAGCGCCGCCACGACGTCGAGGTCGAGCGAGCGCGGGTACACCTGCCCGACCGAGGTGAAGACCTCGTCGAAGCCCAGGTGCTGGGCCACCGCTCGTTCCAGGTCGGCGACCTTGGCGGGGTCGCCGAGCAGGTCCAGCATGTCCTGCTGGGTGCCGACCGGTCCCTTGATGCCGCGCAGCGGATAGCGCGCCAGCAGCTCCTCGACGCGCCGGTAGGCGACGAGCAGCTCCTCGGCGGCGGTGGCGAAGCGCTTGCCGAGCGTCGTGGTCTGGGCGGCGACGTTGTGGCTGCGCCCGGTCAGCGGCACCGAGGTGTAGGCCACGGCGCGATCGGCGAGCCGCGCCAGGGTCGCCACGATGGCGTCGCGCACGACGACGAGCGCCGCGCGCAGCTGCAGCTGCTCGACGTTCTCGGTGAGGTCGCGCGACGTCATCCCCTTGTGGATGTGCTCGTGCCCGGCCAGGGCGCAGAACTCCTCGATGCGCGCCTTCACGTCATGGCGCGTGACCCGCTCGCGGGCGGCGATCGAGGCCAGATCGACCTCGCCGACCACGGCCTCGTAGTCGGCGACGACGCCATCGGGCACGTCGACGCCGAGATCCGCTTGTGCTCGCAGCACGGCGAGCCAGAGGCGACGCTCCTGCACCACCTTCTGCTCGGGTGACCAGATCGCCACCATCCGCTCGCTCGCGTACCGCAGCGCGAGCACGTTGGGGATGGTCGGTTCCACGTCGCTCCTCCCGCACCGGCGTCGCGTAGTCCGTTCGGCCCAAATCGACGCTCGGCCGTATCGGAACGATAAAGCGTGGACGATGATGGGTCGAACCCATAGGGAGCGAGAAACCATAGATTCCGCTGGTCAGCCCCACGGGCATCGGCCGAACCGGGATCTGGTCCACGGGTTCCCGGACCACAGGTTGCTGAGGGGCAAGTGATGAGCGACGACCGGTGCTACAAGCATCCGTTCGAAGAGGCGGACAGCCTCTGCAAGAACTGCGGCTGGGGGTTCTGCTCCGAGTGCTTGGTGTACGCCTTCGGTCCCAAGGAACCGCCCCTGTGCCTGAGCTGCGCCCTGGCGAAGTCGGGTGTCCGATCGAACGCCGCGCTGCCCCCGGCTCGCTCGAAGCGCGACATCCGCCGCGCCGAGAAGGAGTTCCGCCGGCGCAAGAAGGCTGCGCCCGCCTCGACCGAGCCGGTGATCGCCGTGTCGACCGGCGCCGGCATCGACCTCGACATCCCGCCAGAGAGCTCGGCGGCGTTCGACTGGGCCAACGAGGACGACGGCACGCCCAACGACGGGAACCTCGTCTCGTTCTGATCTGACGGCGACGCGCCCGACGTTCAGGCGCGGCTCGCCACGTCGCCGGCCTGCTGTGCCTCCCAGGTGGCGCGGTCGAGCCGGTACAGCAGGTGGGTCCGCTTGGGGTGGCCGTCCATCAGGCGTGGGTGCTCGAACGTGCCATCGGCGACCATCCCGAGACGCTGCATCACCGCCTGGGACGCCTCGTTCGCCGGGATGGTGAACGAGACGATCTCGTCGAGCCCCGCCTCGGTGAAGCCGAAGGCGATGGCGCGGCGCGCCGCCTCGGTGGCGTAGCCGCGGTGCCACGCCTGGCGGGAGAGTCGCCAGCCCACCTCGACCGCCGGCGTGAAGCGCGCGTCGAACGGCACCCGTGCCAGACCGACGAACCCGACGAACGTGCCGGCGGGCACGGGCTCGTCCGGTGCGCGCACCTCGACCGCCCACAGGCCGAACCCGTCGACCTCGAAGCCACGTTCGATGGTGGCGATGAGCTGGTCCGACTGCTGGCGGGTCATCGTGGCGACCATGTGGCGCATGACGTCGGGGTCGCCGTTGAGCTCGGCGAAGGGTTCGGCGTCGCTCGGCTGCCACCGTCGCAGCAGCAGGCGCTCGGTGCGCAGGCCGTCCATCCTCATCCCGCCGACGCGGCGATGTCGCTGCGGTGGTGCATCCCCGGCCAGCGGATGTGGTCGATGGCGTCGTAGGCACGGGCACGCGCCGACGGCACGTCCGGTCCCCGGCCGACGATGTTGAGGACACGCCCACCTGCGGTGACCAGGTGCCCGTCGCCGTCGGCTCGGACGCCGGCACAGAACACCGCCACGTCGTCGAGCGAGGCGACCTCGTCGAGCCCCTCGATCACATCGCCGGTGCGCGGCGACGCGGGATAGCCCTCGCTCGCCGCCACGACGCAGACGGCGGCGCCGTCGTCGAAGGTCGGCGCATCGCCGAGCGCCCCGTCGGCGGCGGAGGCGAGCAACGCGGCGAGGTCCGAGGTGATGCGTGGCAGCACGACCTGGGCCTCCGGGTCGCCGAAGCGCACGTTGTACTCGAGCACCTTCGGACCGTCCGCCGTGAGCATCAGTCCGCAGAAGAGGAAGCCCCGGTAGTCGATGCCCTCGCGACGCAGCGCGTCGAGCGTCGGGACGATGCAGCGGTGCAGGATGTCGTCGAGCAGCGCGTCGTCGACGCCGGGCACCGGCGAGTAGGTGCCCATCCCCCCGGTGTTCGGCCCGCTGTCGCCGTCGCCGACGCGCTTGTGGTCCTGCGCTGCGCCGCAGAGCACGGCGGTCGTGCCGTCGCACACGGCGAACACCGACAGCTCGGGACCGACGAGCCCTTCCTCGATGACGAGGGTGGTGCCGGCGTCGCCGAACGCCTCCCCCGACAGGTAGGCGTCGACGCCGGCGTCGGCCTCGGCGCGGTCGTCGGTGACGAGCACGCCCTTGCCGGCGGCGAGGCCGTCGGTCTTGAGCACGTACGGCGGAGCCAGCGTGTCAAGGAACGCCCGAGCCTCGGCCTCCTGGCCGGGACCGAAGGTGGCGTGGCGAGCCGTCGGGATGCCCGCACGAGCGAAGAGCGCCTTCATCCAGGCCTTGGACCCTTCGAGCCGGGCGCCGTCGGCACCCGGGCCGAACACCCGCTTGCCCTGCGCCCGCAACTCGTCGGCGAGGCCGTCGACCAGCGGCTGCTCCGGGCCGATCACGAAGAGGTCCGCCTCGAGCTCGGTGGCAGGGACCTCGGTCGACCCCGGGATGCCCGCGTTGCCCGGCGTCACGACGACGTCTGCCGTGCGCCCGAGGACGTGGGCGAGGGCGTGCTCACGTCCCCCGCTGCCGACGATCACCACGCGCCGCCGTGCGCTCATGCGGCGAAGTGCAGGAACTGCTCGCGACCCGGACCGACGCCGACGAGCCCGATCGGCACGCCCAGCTGCGCCTCGAGGAAGGCGATGTAGTCCTCGGCCTGGCGCGGCAGATCCTTGCGTTCGGTGATGCCGGAGAGGTCGGTCTTCCAGCCGGGGAGCTCCTCGTAGATCGGCGTCACCTTGTGCACCACCGACTGGTGGTAGGGCAGGTGGGTGAACCGCTCGCCCTCGAGCTCGTAGGCCACGCAGACCTTGACCGTGTCGAGGTCGTCGAGGACGTCGAGCTTGGTCAGCGCCACCTCGCTCAGCGAGTTCAGGCGCACGGCGTGGCGCAGCATCACCGCGTCGAACCAGCCGGTGCGGCGTCGGCGCCCGGTGTTGGTGCCGTACTCGTGACCGACGTCGACGAGGTGATCGCCGATCTCGTCGAAGAGCTCGGTCGGGAACGGGCCGGCGCCGACGCGGGTGACGTACGCCTTGGCGATGCCGATCACGCGGTCGATGTGGCGAGGACCGATGCCCGCACCGACGCAGGCGCCACCGGCGACGGGGTTCGAGGAGGTGACGTAGGGGTACGTGCCGTGATCGAGATCCAGGAACGTCGCCTGGGCGCCTTCGAGCAGCACCTGCTGGCCGGCCTCGAGAGCATCGTGGACCAGGTTGACGGTGTCGGCGATCAGCGGCTCGATGCGCGGCCGGCACACGTCGAGGTACTCGGCCAAGATGCTGTCGAGATCGACCGGGAGCTGGTTGTAGACCTTCGCCAGCAGCGCGTTCTTCTCCTTGAGCACCACCTGGAGCTTCTCGGTGAAGATCTTCGGATCGAGCAGGTCCTGCACGCGCAGCCCGACCCGGGCCGCCTTGTCTGCGTATGCCGGGCCGATGCCGCGTTTGGTCGTGCCGATCTTGTTGCGACCGAGGTAGCGCTCGGAGACCTTGTCGATCTCCTGGTGGTACGGGAGGATCAGGTGGGCGTTGCCGCTCACGCGCAGGCGCGACGTGTCGACGCCCTTGGCAGCGAGCGTGTCCATCTCGGCGATGAGGACACGCGGGTCGACGACGACCCCGTTGCCGATGACGGGCGTGATGTGGTCATAGAGGATCCCGGAGGGCACCAGCTGGAGCGCGAAGGTCTCGCCGTCCACCACGAGGGTGTGCCCGGCGTTGTGGCCGCCCTGGTAGCGGACGACCAGCTGCATCTCCTTGGCGACGAGGTCGGTGAACTTCCCCTTGCCCTCATCACCCCACTGGGTACCGACGACGACGGTCGCTGGCACACGAACCTCCCAACCAGATCGAGGGGGACAGCCGTGCAACCCTAGCCGCGGCCCTCGACCGGTCCGAAGCCGATCCGGGCCCTCAGCGCAGGACCAGCTGACCCTCGGGGTCGACGTCGACCGAGACCGTGTCGCCCTCGGCGTAGGTACCTTCGAGGATGGCGAGCGCCAGCCGGTCGGCCAGCTCGCGCTGGATGACCCGCTTGAGCGGTCGGGCGCCGTAGGCCGGATCGAATCCCTCGTGGGCCAGGGCCCGCTGGGCCGCCTCGGTGACGTGCAGCGCGATGCGACGATCGGCGAGGCGCTTGGTGATGCCCTCGAGCTGGATCGTCACGATGCGCTCGAGATCGGCCTCGGTCAGCTCCGAGAACCGCACGATGTCGTCGATGCGGTTGACGAACTCGGGCTTGAAGTAGTCCCGAGGGTCGCCCGGCAGGTTCGACGTCATGATCAGCACCACGTTGGTGAAGTCGACCGTGCGGCCCTGGCCGTCGGTGAGGCGACCGTCGTCCATCAGCTGCAGCAGGACGTTGAAGACGTCGGGGTGCGCCTTCTCGACCTCGTCGAGCAGGACGACGGCGTACGGGCGGCGGCGCACCGCCTCGGTGAGCTGGCCGCCCTGGTCGTAGCCCACGTAGCCCGGAGGCGCTCCGATGAGCCGGGCGACGGCGTGCTTCTCCATGTACTCGCTCATGTCGATGCGGACCATCGCCCGCTCGTCGTCGAACAGGAAGTCGGCGAGCGAGCGCGCCAGCTCCGTCTTGCCGACGCCGGTCGGGCCGAGGAACAGGAACGAGCCGATCGGCCGGTTCGGGTCGGAGAGGCCGGCCCGGCTGCGGCGGATGGCGTTGGCCACGGCGACGACGGCGTCGTCCTGGCCGACGACGCGCTGGTGCAGCACGTCCTCGAGGCGCACCAGCTTGGCCATCTCGCCTTCCATCAGGCGTGACACGGGCACACCCGTCCACTTCGACACGACCTCGGCGATGTCCTCCTCGTCGACCTCCTCTTTGAGCATCCGCTGATCGATCTGCAGCTCATCGAGGCGCTTGGTGGCGTCGGAGATCTGGCGCTCGAGCTCGGGGATGTGGCCGTAGCGGATCTGCGCCGCCTTCTCGAGGTCGGGCTCGCGCTCGAGCTCGGACCGCAGCGCCTCGAGCTGCTCCTTGTAGTCCTGGATGACGCCGATGGCGTCCTTCTCGGACTGCCAGTGCGCCTTCATGCCGGCGATCTGCTCGGTGAGGTTGGCCAGCTCTTCGTCCAGGGCGTCGAGGCGTTCCTGTGAGACGGCGTCGGTCTCCTTGGCCAGCGCCACCCGCTCGATCTCGAGCTGGCGGATGCGGCGCTCGACGACGTCGATCTCCGTGGGCATGGAGTCGATCTCGATGCGCAGCTTGGACGCCGCCTCGTCGACGAGGTCGATGGCCTTGTCCGGCAGGAAACGCCCGGTGAGGTAGCGGTCCGACAGCACGGCGGCGGCGACGAGCGCGGCGTCCTGGATGCGGACACCGTGGTGCACCTCGTAGCGCTCCTTGAGGCCGCGCAGGATGGCGATCGTGTCGTCCACCGACGGCTGACCGACGAAGACCTGCTGGAAGCGTCGCTCCAGCGCCGGGTCCTTCTCGACGTACTTGCGGAACTCGTCGAGGGTGGTGGCACCGATCATGC
>CAZYKR010000191.1:0-8832 GCA_964648005.1 uncultured Iamiaceae bacterium | reverse complement strand
GGCGGCACGTCGGCGCCGTCCCACAGCCCGTCCGCTCCGGCGGCATCGCCCCGGCCGGCCGCCTCGCCGTCGCCCGCCGAGTCGCCCGGCACCGTGCCGATCACGCCGCCGAGCCAGGGTTCGGGACGGCCGTCGAGCGAGGGGCCGAAGGCGTCGCTGCTGATCGCCGAGCCGGCGCCCGAGGTGGCCGATCCCGCCGACCTGCAGCGTGCTGCCGAGCTGATCGAGGCGCCGCAGCCGGCACCGCGCCCCTCCCTGTTCGATGCCGAGATCGAAGCGCCCGAGATCGTCGACGCCGCCTACGACACCCGTGAGCTGTCCGCCGCAGAGCGCGATGCGCTGCTCGCCGACGGCGATCCGCTCGGCCCGACCGATCAGGTCGCCGACGAGGCGATGCGCAAGTTCTTCGACGAGGAGCCCGCCGAGGACCGCAAGCGTCGGTTCCGCCGGAGCTGACGCCACGGCGGCACGTCGTCCCGCGGCAGCTGCCGCGGCACGGCGCCGACCGCCGGACCGGTCAGACGGGCAGCAGCGAGGCGGTGACGGCGTGGCCGTCGACGTCGAGCTGGTGCGTCCCCGAGCCGTAGGTTACGGCCGTGGCGAGCACCTCGGCGGCGATCGTCGCCTCGTGGGCCTGCACCGTCGCGACCAGCGCCTCCGGCAGGCCCAAGGTGACCTCGATGCGGTCGGCGATCTGCAGCCCGGTCTCCTTGCGCAGGTCGTTGAGGAGCCGGATGAGCTCGCGCACCTGCCCCTCGCCACGCAGCTCGTCGTCGAGCTCGAGGTCGAGCGCCACTGCCCAGCCGTCCTCTTCGGCCAGCGCGAAGGCTTCGTGGCGGGTGGCGCGCAGCTCGACGTCGTCGGGGCCGAGCTGATGCCCGGCGACCTCGACGCTCCCGTCGGCCTCGAGCCGGCGCCGCAGCTCGGTGCCGTCGGCCTCGGCCAACGCCTGCTTCACCGCGTTGATGTCGGGACCCAGGCGCGGGCCGAGCACCCGGAAGTTGGGCGCTGCGGTCCAGGTCATCAGGCCGGACAAGGTGTCGATCTCCTCGAGATCGTGCACGTTCAGCTCGGCGGCGACCTCGCCGGTGAGCTCGTCCGGTAGCGGCTCGCCGGCGTGCAGCAGCAGGGCCCGGCGCAACGGCTGGCGCACTTTGACCTTGGCTTCGGCGCGCGCGGAACGGCCGAGCCCGACGAGACGGCGCGCCGTCGCCATCGCCTCGACCAACTCGTCGTCCACGGGTGCGGTGGGTGCCGGCCAGTCGGCCAGGTGGACGGAGGTGGCGCCGGTGAGCGCCACGTACAGCTCGTCGGCGAGGAACGGGCAGAACGGCGCCAGCAGCTGCGCCGTCACCGTCAGGCACCGGTGCAGCGTGGCGTGGGCCGCGGGGTCGGACGCCTTCCAGAACCGGGGGCGGGAGCGGCGCACGTACCAGTTGGAGAGGTCGTCGACGAAGGTCGCCAGCGCCGTTGCGCCGCGCAGGGCGTCGAACGTCTCGAGCGCATCGGTCACCTCGACGATCGTCTGATCGAGCCGCGTGGTGACCCACCGGTCGAGCACGTGGGTGACGGGCGTCGACTCGTCGCCGGGGCTCCAGCCGTCGAGGTCGGCGTAGGTGGCGAAGAACGACCAGCAGTTCCACAGGGTCAGCAGCGATTGGCGGGTGGCCTCGCGGATGCCGTCGTCGCCGACCCGGCGGGGCGTCCACGGCTGCCCCGCCGAGAAGAAGTACCAGCGCAGCGCGTCGGCGCCGTGCCGGTCGAAGATGTCCCAGGGGTCGAGGACGTTGCCGCGCGACTTCGACATCTTCTGGCCGTGCTCGTCGACGATGAGCGCCAGGCACACCACGTTGCGGTAGGGCGTGGCGTCGAAGACGAGGGCGTTGACGGCGAGCAGGGAGTAGAACCAGCCCCGCGTCTGGTCGATCGCCTCGCAGATGAAGTCGGCGGGGAACGCCCGCTCGAACGCCCCGTCGTCGGTGAACGGGTGATGGCACTGCGCCGAGGGCATGGAACCCGAGTCGAACCAGGCGTCCAGCACCGGCTCGAGCCGTCGCCCGACGCCCCCGCACGACGGGCAGGCGATGGTGACGTCGTCCACGTAGGGCCGGTGCAGGTCCAGCTCGGCGAGGTCTCGACCGGCCAGGTCGGCCAGCTCCGCCACCGAGCCGACGCAGGTGTCGGTGGCACAGCCGTCGCACCGCCAGATCGGCAGCGGGGTGCCCCAGTAGCGGTCGCGCGACAGGGCCCAGTCGATGTTGCCCTCGAGCCAGTTGCCGAACCGTCCGTGCTTGATGGTCGGCGGCTGCCAGTTGATCGTCTCGTTCTCGCGCAGCAGCACCGGGCGCTGCTCGGAGGTGCGCACGAACCACGACGTCTTGGCCCAGTAGATGAGCGGGGTCGAACACCGCCAGCAGTGCGGGTAGCTGTGCTCGTACGGCGCCTCGCGCACCAGCAGGTGGCGCGCCGCCAACTCGGCGACGATGGCCGGGTCGGCGTCCTTGACGAACATGCCGGTCCACGGTGGGACGCGCTCGTCGAAGGCGCCGTCGGCGGTCACCGGGTTGAGCACCGGCAGGTCGGCGGCCGCGCAGGCGCGGTAGTCGTCCTCGCCGAAGGCGGGTGCCAGGTGCACGATGCCGGAACCGTCGTCGGTGCTGACGAAGTCGGCGGCGAGGACGCGCCAGGCGCGCTCGGCGGCATCGGGATCGTCGACCGCGAGCAGGTCGAACGGTCGCACGTAGCGTCGCCCGACCAGGTCGGCTCCCTGCCAGCGCTCGACGACGGCCGATGGGTCGGTGCCCTCGGGCAGGCGGTCCTCGGCACAGATCAGGTCCCGCCCGGTGGTGCCCCACACCTCGGCGGGCACGCGCACGTAGGTGATGTCGGCACCGACGGCGGCGGCGACGTTCGAGACCAGCGTCCAGGGCGTCGTCGTCCACACGAGCAGGTCGGCGTCGAGGTCGGCGAGCGGGAACCGCACGTACACGGAGGGATCGACGACGTCGCGGTAGGCGCCGGGCTGGCCGAGCTCGTGCGAGGACAGCGCCGTCCCGCAGCGGGCGCAGTAGGGGGTGACGCGATGGCCCTCGTAGAGCAGGTCGCGATCCCACATCTGACGCAGCAGCCACCAGACGGACTCGATGTAGTCGTTGCTGAGCGTCCAGTAGGCGTCGGCCGTGTCGATCCACACCCCGGCCCGCTCGGTGAGGTCGGTCCAGTCGCCGACATAGCGCTGCACGGAGGCCCGACACCGGCGGTTGAACTCCTCGATGCCGAAGGCCTCGATCTCGTGCTTGGTGTTGAGCCCAAGCTCCTTCTCGATCTCGAGCTCGACCGGCAGGCCATGGCAGTCCCAACCGCCCTTGCGGGGCACCCGTTTGCCACGCATGGTCTGGAACCGCGGATAGAGGTCCTTGAACGCCCGCGCCCAGACGTGGTGCAGGCCGGGGCGGCCGTTCGCCGTCGGCGGGCCTTCGTAGAAGATCCAGGGCTCGCCGTCCTCGCGCGCCTTGCGCACCTGGGCCTCGACGTCGAGCGAGCGCCAACGCTCGAGGACGCGTCGTTCCAGGCCAGGAAGGTCGAGTTCAGGGTCGACGGGGCCGAATGCCATCCGCACAGCGTACGTGGCCGCACCCAGGCCCCTGCCAGCCGGTTGACGCCCTCAGGGCCGCGACCTACGCTCCGGCACCCTTGCCCGGCAGAAGGAGCCCCCATGGCTGGAGCCAAGAAGGCCGCCGCGACGCCCGCGAAGTCCGCAACGAAGGCCACCGCGAAGAAGGCGCCAGCCAAGAAGGCGGCCGCGCCCGCCAAGAAGGCGCCGGCCAAGAAGGCCGCCGCGCCCGCCAAGAAGGCACCGGCCAAGAAGGCGACCGCGTCCGCCAAGAAGGCCGCCCCCGCCAAGAAGGCCGCGGCGCCGGCCAAGAAGGCGGCGCCGAAGAAGGCGTTCGATCAGAAGTTCCTCGACGCCCAGAAGGTGCTGCTCGAGCAGGAGCGTGCGACCTACGAGCGCCAGGCGACGAACCTGCAGGCCGAGGCCGACGAATTGGCGGCGCTGCGTGAGCCCGGTGACGTCCAGTTCGACGAGGAGTCGGGCGAGGGTGACACCCTGGCCGTCGAGCGTGAGCGTGACCTGGCGATGAGCGCTCAGGCCCGAGCGATGATCGACGAGATCGACGCCGCGCTCGGCCGTATGGCCGACGGCACCTACGGGATCTGCGAGGTCTCGGGCCAGCCGATTCCGAAGGAGCGGCTGAAGGCCATACCCTGGGCGCGTGAGCGCGTCGAGTACAAGGTCGGTGGCTTCGCCCGCCGCTGAGGGGCGCGCCGGGGCACGGCTCGTGCCCGTGCTGGTGGTGGCGGCGATCGTCCTCGCCCTGGATCAGCTGACCAAGTGGTGGGCGCTGGCGACCGCGTCGGACCGCACCATCGACGTCGTGTGGACGTTGCGCCTCCACGTCACCCACAACACCGGTGCGGCGTTCAGCCTCTTCGCCGGGAGCGGGATCGGCCCTCTCATCGCGCTCGTCGCCGTCGGCATCGTCGGGGTACTGCTGTGGCAGGGACGCTTCGTCACGTCGCGCCTGGGCACCGTGGCGCTGGGCATGGTGCTCGGCGGCGCGGTCGGCAACCTGATCGACCGGGTGTTCCGGGGCGACGGCGTGCTGGACGGCGCAGTCGTCGACTTCATCGACCTGCAGTGGTGGCCGGTGTTCAACGTGGCCGACGCCGCCGTGGTGGTGGGCAGCATCCTGCTCGTCGGCACCTTCGCCTTCGGCGGGGACGGCGAGGACGCCGAACCCGTCCCGGCCACCGCGGCGAGCGACCGGCTCGACGCCGCGAGCGACGCGCCGGCGGGCTCCGACGCGCCGGCCGAGTCGTGAACCGGGCGCGGCGCCGATGGTGAACGAGGTCATCCCCGAGGCCCTCGCCGGCGAGCGGGTCGATCGCGTCGTGGCACTGGCAACCGGTGCCAGCCGCAGCGCCGTCAGCGCCTGGATCGTCGAAGGCCGGGTGCAGCTCAACGGTGTCCCGGTGACCGGGCGCAGCGCTCGCGTCGAGCCCGGCGACGAGCTCGTCGTCGACGCGCCGGCGACGGTGGCGGTCGCTGACCTCGAGCCCGAGCCCGGTGTCGACCTGACGCTCGTGCACGTCGACGACGACATCATCGTCATCGACAAGCCGCCCGGCCTGGTCGTGCACCCGGGCGCCGGGCACGCCACAGGCACGCTGGTGCAGGGTCTGCTGGCTCGATTCCCCGAGATCGCCGGCGTCGGTCCCGATCCGAGCCGCCCCGGCATCGTGCACCGGCTCGATCGCGACACGTCGGGGCTGCTGGTGGTGGCGCGCACCCCGGCGGCCTACGACACGCTCGTCGACGAGCTCCGCCACCGCGCCGTCGGTCGCCGGTATCAGGCGCTGGTCTGGGGCGTGCCCGAGCCCGCTGCCGGGGTGATCGACGGCGCCATCGGGCGCTCGCGGCGATCACGGACGCGCATGGCGGTCACCGAGACGGGCAAGGAGGCGCGCACGCGCTACGCCGTCGCCGAGACCTTCCGCTCGCCGGTCACGGTCGCGCTCGTCGGCTGCACGCTCGAGACCGGTCGCACGCACCAGATCCGCGTGCACCTCGACGCCATCGGGCATCCGGTGGTGGGGGACCGCACCTACGGCGGTCACCGCCAGTCGTTCGAGGTGCCGCGCGTCTTCCTCCACGCGGCGGAGCTGGAGCTCGAGCATCCCCGCACCGGCGAGGCGTTGGTCCTGCGCTCGCCGCTGCCCCCCGACCTCGTCGCCGTCCTCGACCGGTTGTCCTGAGCCGGGGTGCCGTGCGCTCAGGCGCCCGGCCAGGGCGCCTCGCCGCGCGCCATGGTGACGATGTCGGCGAGCGTCGTGCGGTCGAGGTAGGCGCGCATGTGGTCGGACACATCGGCCCAGATGCTCAACAGCACGCACTGGCCTTCGTGGTCACAGGCGCCGTCCTGGTGCGGCTCGCCGAAGTCGCCGACGCTGATCGGCCCGTCGACGGCCGAGACGATCTGGCTGAGGGTGATCTCCGCCGGCGGTCGAGCCAGGATGTAGCCGCCGCCCACGCCACGCTTGGACCGGACGATGCCGGCCCCCTTGAGCGCCAGCAGGATCTGCTCGAGGTACGGCTGGGGCAGCCCCGTGCGCTCGGCGATGTCGCGCACCGAGGTCGGTCCTTCGACCTCGGCGTGCAAGGCCAACGACAGCAGGGCTCGGCTGGCGTAGTCGCCGCGGGTGGAGACCTTCACGGTGGTGCATGGTACGCAGGTGCGCGCGGCGCGGGCGGGGTTGGGGCAACAATGGCGTGTCGAGGGGCGGAGCCGATAGCGTCGAGTCCCGGGTGTCGGGACCAGCTCGAGGCGACCGGGGAAGGACACGGTGAGCGACGACCCAGTAGCTCAGCACGGCGGAGCGGTGGCGGAGCCAGGTGACGCATGGTCCCTGTGCCCGCCCGACTACGCCGACGCGTGCGTGACGAACCTGGTGCCGGCGTTGCTGACGCCGGGGGAGCGCACCCCGTCGTGGCTCCCGGAGGCAGCACTCGACGCCGACCGCATCGTGCTGCTGGTCATCGACGGGCTGGGCTGGCTCCAGCTCGAGGATCGTCGTCACCTTGCACCCAACCTGTCGGCGCTCGCCGGCACCGCCATCACCACGGTGGCCCCGTCGACGACCGCCACGGCGCTGACGTCGATCGCCACCGGCCTGCCGCCCGGCGAGCACGGCGTCGTCGGGTACCGCATCGCCGTCGAGCGCGACGTGCTCAACGTGTTGCGGTGGGCGGTCGACGGTCGTGACGCCCGCGAGCGCATCCCGCCGCTGCAGTTCCAGCTGCACGAGCCGTTCTGCGGGCAGCGTCCGCCGGCGGTGACGCGCGCCGAGTTCTCGTCGACCGCCTTCTCCGAGGCGCACCTCGAGGGCGTTCGGTTCCGCGGGTACCGCATGCCATCGACCCTCTGCGCCGAGATCGAGCTCACCCAGCGTCAGAACGAGCCGTTCGTCTACGCCTACTACGACGGCATCGACAAGGTGGCCCACGAGTACGGCCTCGGCGAGCACTACGACGCCGAGCTGGCGTTCGTCGACCGGATGGTCGGTGACCTGTTGGCGTCCCTGCCGCGGGGCACGGCACTCGTGATCACCGCCGACCACGGGCAGGTCGACGTCGGCGACAACACGATCGAGCTGGCGCCCGAGGTCATGGCCAACTGCGCCATGCAGTCCGGCGAGGCCCGCTTCCGGTGGCTCCACGCCCGCGACGGCCGCGTCGACGAATTGTTCGAGGCGACGCAGGCGCACCACAGCGACACCGGCTGGGTGCTGACCGTCGGCCAGACCATCGAGCAGGGGTGGTGGGGGCCCAAGGTCACCGACGCCGCCCGGTCGCGCCTGGGCGACGTCGCCCTGGTGGCGCGCGAGCCGGTGGCGTACCTCGACGCCGCCGACACCGGGCCCTTCGTGCTCGTGGGCCGGCACGGCTCGCTCACGCGGGCCGAGATGCTCGTGCCGGTGCTCGTCGGCAACTGCTGATCGCCCGTGGCAGGATGCGTGCCATGACCGACGACCCCACCATCGAACGCGGCGAGCTGCTGATCCCCGGCGGGGTGCCGGGGCCGATCGATGGCCCGATCCTCGGTGCCGAGGGCGAGGCGGAGCCCGCCGACGACGACGTGGAGTCGATCTCCGAACCGGCCAAGGTGATGCGCGTCGGCTCGATGATCAAGCAGCTGCTCGACGAGGTGCGTGCCACCGAGCTCGACGAGCCGTCGCGCGAGCGCCTCCGCCAGATCTACGACACCTCCATCGACGAGCTCGGCTCGGCGCTGTCGGACAACCTGCGCGAAGAGCTCGAGCGCCTGGCGTTCCCGTTCTCGAACGACGCCATCCCGTCCGAGGTGGAGCTGCGCATCGCTCAGGCGCAGCTGGTCGGGTGGCTCGAAGGGCTCTTCCACGGCATCCAGGCCACGCTGTTCGCCCAGCAGATGGCGGCGCGCCAGCAGCTCGAACGCATGCGCGGTGAGCTGCCCCAGGGGCAGGCCGAGCGCCCCGGCACCTACCTGTGACCGATTCCGGGCACGACCCGGCGCCGGCGCCCGACGCGGACCGCGGCGACGGGGCGAGCGCCATGGCGCGCACCCCGGCGTGGCGCTGGGCCTTCGTGGGCGCCATCGCCGGCTACCTCGTCGGCGTCGTCATCGCCGTGCCCGTGGCGGCGCTGCTGTGGGGCGAGGCCACGACGACCCAGGAGCATCGCGTCGACCTCTGGGCTGTGGCGTTCTGGGGCGGGGTGCTCGGTGCGGCAGTCGGCGCCGGGGTGGGTGCCCTACGGGCTCGCTCGACGTCGGACGGGACGGATGCGGCCGGGTCGCCGGCTGGCTAGAGTGCCTGCCTGCGGAGAACCACACCGGTGTCATTTGTCCACATCTGGGGACAAGGGCTGTGGACAACGGGTGGACGACGGCTGACGAGCCACGTCGTCCGACGGACCCGACCCCCGGACCCGACCCCCGACCGACCCCGGTGCGCTCCGCACCCGCACCCGCACCAGCCGACGGAGCCCACGGATGGCGGACTCGTTCACCCACCTCCACGTGCACACCGAGTTCTCGATGCTCGACGGCGCCGCGCGCGTCGGCGACGTGGTGGCGAAGGCGGCCGCGGACGGGCAGCCGGCCGTCGGGATCACCGATCACGGCAACATGTACGGCGTCTTGGACTTCTACCAGGCGTGCCGCAAGCACGAGGTCAACCCGATCATCGGCTGCGAGCTGTACCAGGCCTACGAGCACCGCACCGAGCGCCCGC
>CAZYKR010000190.1:0-8832 GCA_964648005.1 uncultured Iamiaceae bacterium | reverse complement strand
GGCCCGAGCCCTCCCAGTAGGGGTCGCGCAGCTGGCGCTTGAGGAGCTTGCCGGTGGGCGTGCGGGGCAGGGCGACCGAGAAGTCGACCGTCTTGGGCGCCTTGTAGCCGGCGAGGTGCTCGCGCACGTGGGCGATCAGCTCCTCGGCGAGCGCGTCGGAGCCCTCGGCGCCGTCGACCAGCTCGACCGCCGCCTTGACCTGCTCGCCGAAGTCGTCGTCGGGGAAGCCGAACACGGCGGCGTCGGCCACCAGCGGGTGGGTGACCAGGACGCCCTCGATCTCGGCCGGGTAGATGTTCACGCCGCCGCTGATGATCATGTCGATCTTGCGGTCGGACATGAACAGGTAGCCGTCGTCGTCGAGGTAGCCGATGTCGCCGAGCGTGCCGAAGCCGTCCGTCGTGTGAGCGGAGGCCGTCTTGTCCGGCGCGTTGTGGTACTCGAAGTCGTTGCCCAGCTTCGACCGGAACCAGATCTGTCCGGCCGTGCCCGGCGGGCAGTCGGCGCCGTCGTCGTCGAGGATGCGCAGCTCCACCGTGTCCAGTGCCCGGCCGAGGCTGCCCGGGCGTTCCAACCACTCGTCACCCGGGATCATGGCCAGGAACCCGCCCTCGGTCCCGCCGTAGTACTCGGTCACCACCGGGCCCCACCAGGCGAGCATGTCCCGCTTGACCTGCGGGGCGCACGGCGCGGCGCCGTGCATCACGGTCTCCAGCGAGCTGCCGTCGAAGCGGTCCCGGACGTCGTCGGGCACCTTGAGCAGCCGGATGAACTGCGTGGGCACGAGGTGGATGTTGGTCACGCCGTACCGATCGATCAGGTCGAGCGTCTCTGCCGGGTCGAACCGGTGCCGCATGACGATGGTCGACGCCGCGCCGTAGAGCGGGAACATCGAGAACACCCATTGCGCGGAGTGATAGGCCGGACCCTCGAGCAGCGTCACGCCGTCGGGTGGGGTCTGCAGCGTGCCGGCGAAGGACCCCGCGATCAGCGACAGCACCGCTACGTCGATGCCGGTGGAGGTCAACGCCGACCGCACGCCCTTGGGGAACCCGGTCGTGCCCGACGTGTAGAACATCGGCCCGCCCATCAGCTGGCCGTCCGGTTCCGCCGGGTCACCGGCCGCCAGGAGCACGTCGTAGGTGCGCCAGCCGTCGGGCGCCGTGTCGCCGATGACGACCCGCACCGGGCAGTCGTCGAAGGACTCGGCGGCCGCCACCGCCACCTCGGCGAAACGGTCCTCGACGATGAGGGCCTTGGCACCGGCGTCGTTGACCACGTAGGCGAGCTCCTCCGCCGACCAGTGCCAGTTGACCGGGACGCCGATCCACGAGCCGTGGCCGTAGGCGCAGGTCACCTCGAACAGCTCCCGCCGGTTGCCCGACATGACGGCCACGGCGTCGCCATCGACCAGGCCGGCGGCGCGCAGCCCGCTGATCAGCCGGTTGACCCGCGTGTTCAGGTCCGCCCACGTGGTCTCGCCCCGCTCGTCGATCAACGCCGCCACCTCGGGCTTGCGCTGCGCGATCTCGGCGATGAGCTGCGCCATCGTCCGCTCCCCCTCTCGAGCCGGCGTCGGGGCCGGCGGCCGAACGCCGGGAGTGTAGCCCGCCCGGTGAACAGCGTTCACTCAGTTGGTGGCGCCCACGTTCGTTACGTCCGGCGCCCGGCACCTCACGATTCCCTCATGGACTTGTCCGGCGCCCGGCACCTCACGATTCCCTCATGGACTTCTTGTGCCGCTCTTGCCCGGGCCTTCGAGGGTTCTTGGGCACGCCCCGGATGGTGGGTCCTGCCGCACCGGCACCCCTACCACGACGAACGAGGAGTTCGACCATGCAACCACGCAAGCCTTCGCGCACCACCACCCGTCTGCTGGCAGCGGCAGGGCTCACGGCGGCCATCGCCGGGGTGGCCGCTGCCCCCGTCCTCGCCCAGGACGACGCCGGCACCAGCTCGTCGCAGCCCACCGCCGAGGCGTCGCCGTCGCCGGAGCACCAGCGCCCGACCGCCGAGGAGCGCGAGGCGCGCCGCACCGAGATCTCCGCTGCGCTCGCCGCCCAGCTCGGCATCTCGGTCGACGAGCTCACCGCCGCCCGCGAGACCGCACACGACGCCGTCGTGGCGCAGCTCGGCGAGGTGACCCGCCCCGAGCGCAACCCCGACGCCACCACCGAGGAGCGCGAGGCGGCCCGCGAGGCGATGCAGGCACAACGCACCGAGCGCAAGGCGGCGTTCGATCAGGCGATGGCCGACGCCCTCGGCATCTCGGTCGACGACCTCACCGCCGCCCGGCAGGAGGTCGCCATCGATCGGGTCGAGGCCAAGGTGGCGGCCGGCGAGCTCACCCAGGAGCAGGCCGACGCCATCATCGAGCGCATCCGCAGCGGCGAGGCCCCGGAGGGCGGACGCGGCGGCATCCGTGAGCGGCTGCGCGATCGCCTCGGCGACTGACCTCATCCCAGACACCGACGCCACCAGGTGCTTGTGGCGCTGAGCCGGCACGTCGCGGCTCAGCGCCACAAGCGTCGTCGACCAACGGGCCGGTGCCAGCTCGGCCGATGTCCGGTCGCGGGCGGCACGACCGTGCCAGGAACGACCCGGCAGATCACGCGCCATGTCGACAGCATCTGCACACTCGATCGCTGCCGGAGCGGCGGTCAGCGCAGCGCGAGGTTCAGGTTGCCGGAACGCAGACCGGCGGGGTCGAGGTCGACCTCGGTGAAGCCCGCCGAGCACACGGCATCGACCACCGCGGCCCGCTCGCTCGGCTCGAACCCGTCGAGCACGTCGAGCGGCAACTCCACGCGCGCCCGGGCGCCGTAGTGACGCACGCGCAGGTCGGTGATCCCCAGCGCCCGCACCGCCGCCTCGGCGCGTTCGACCTGTGCCAGCGCGTCGCGCGTGACCTCGGTGCCATACGGCAGGCGGGACGCCAGGCACGGTGCCGCCGGCTTGTCCCACACCTCGAGCCCCAGCCGCCGGGCCGCCGCCCGCACCAGCGCCTTGTCGAACCCGGCGTCGACGAGGGGGAACACCGCACCCCGACCAGCGGCGGCGTCCTGGCCCGGGCGGTGATCGTCGAGGTCGTCGAGGTTGACGCCGAGCACGATCGTGGCGCGCCGGGTTGCGGCCACCGGGACCAGCACATCCATCAAGGCCGACTTGCACCAGTAGCAGCGATCGCCGGTGTTGGCCTGGTAGCGCGGATCGGCCAGCTCGTCGGTCGTCGCCTCCTGCCAGGCCAGACCCCACGCCGCGGCGAGCTCGGCGCAGCCGGCGCGCTCGGCGGCCGCCAGCGAGGGGGACACCGCCGTGACCGCCAGCGCATCGGAGCCGAGCACGGCATGCGCCTGGTGGGCGACGAGCGCCGAGTCCACGCCGCCGCTGAAGGCCACGACCACACGATCGAGCGCCACCAGCTCGCCGGCGAGTCGGTCCAACGCCGCATCGACCGCCCGCGCCGGAACGTGGGCGGATGCCCGCGCGCTGCTCACGACGCCACGCCGACCTCGTCGAGCACCTCGTCGAGGGTGCCGACCATGCCGGTCACGAACGGCCCGAAGTCGGCGTAGATGGCCGATGCCTGGTCGAAGCGCATCGTGTAGACGACCTCCTTGAGGTCGTCGAGGCGCTGCCCGAACAGGGTCACCCCCCACTCGTAGTCGTCGAGGCCGGTGGAGCCGGTGATCACCTGCAGCACCCTGCCGGCGAAGGTCCGGCCCGATGCGCCGTGCTCGTACATCAGGTCCTTGCGCTCGTCGTAGGGCAGGGCGTACCAGTTGCCCTCGACGGTGCGCCGCTTCGACATCGGGTAGAAGCACCACGCCGGCTTCCCCTCCGGCGGGAGCTGCGGGTAGAGCCGGGCCTCCTTCATGGCGTCGGGCACGCCCTTGGCGTACTCGGACAGCTCGGTCATCGACACGTAGCTGTCCACCACGATCAGCCCCGCCGCCGCGATGTCGGTCTGCAGGCGCCGCAGCCGCCAGGCGTCGTCGCTCATCGCCATGAGGGCGACGTCCGCCTTGTGGCCGAGCACCGCCACCGCCACGACCTGATCGCCACCCGTGGTGGCGCGCTCGACCGCCGCGGCGATCTCGGCTCGGTCGGCCAGCGGACCGACCTCGCAGAACAGGTGCAGGACGTGTCGTCCTTCGGCGGGGGTCAGAGGCGCAGGCACGGTCGCCGAGTCTACGGGGGCACCGCGCCGGCATCGATCTCGGCCTGACCCACAGGCGGCCTCCGACCGCGTTCTGGAAAATCTCGCCGATCCGGGAACCAATCGACAGGGCGAGGCGTTCCGATAATTAGTGCTAAATAACCGCCGACCATCTGGAGGAGACATGCGGCGCATCCGACCCGCGGTGGCCACAGCCGCCGCCCTCGCCTTGGGGCTCGCGTTCGTAGGCAGCGGCTCCCCTGCCGGAGCCCAGGACCCACCGAGCAACGTGCGCATCGTCCACGCGCTCGATCTCACCGGGGACGGCGTCGGCGGCACACCCGTGACCGTCTGCCTCGACGACGCCATCGTCGACAGCGACTTCCGGGTCGGCGAGTCCATCGGCCCGGTCGCGTTGGATCCGGGTACGTACAACGTGGAGATCTTCGGCGGCGGTGCGCCCAACTGCGACGGCACGCCCGTCCTGGCAGCCCAGCCGACCGTGCCGTCGGGCGCCGACCTGACGGCGATGGCGGCGTGGGACTTCACCGCCGATGCAGCCACGATCGCCGTGGTGAGCGACGACGTCGCCTGCGTCGAGGAGGGCAGCGGTCGGGTCACCGCTCGCCACGCCGCCAACGTCGGCACCGTCGACGTGCTCGCCGACGGCGGCGTGCTCTTCGCCGGCCTGCCCAACCTCGGCCAGGCCCGTGGCGACGTGCCCGCCGCCACCTATGCCGTCGGCATCGCACCCACCGGGTCGTTGACCCCGGTGATCGGTCCGGTCGACCTGCCGGTCCCGGCCGCCATCGACACCCAGGTGTACGCCTTCGGCGGCGTCGAAGGCCCAGCCGGGGTGTTCATCGTCGAGGCCCCGCTCACGGTGTGCGCCGTGCCGATCCAGACCACGACGACCACCGCACCGACGCCGACCACCACGGCGGCGGCGCCGGCCACGGTCACGCCCTCGTTCACCGGCTGACCACCGGGTCACGGCGCCCCGCCTGCGCACCTCCCACCACCCCCGCAGGCGGGGCGCCACACTCGCACCCGGCCGGCTCGCCGCGCTGAGCCGGCCGGGTGCGTCCCCCCCCTCGCAGGCGCACCCTGGAGTGGCGGATCTCCCTGCACGCTGCCGTCCGAGCGATCGGGCGGCAGCGGCGCGTCGGGGCAGCGGTGCGCCGGCGTCAGCGGCAGGCGACCGGCGTCAGCCGTGCTCGTCGAGGGCCGACAGCGTGACGAGGGCGTTGTAGTCGGGCACCTGCGAGCGCGGCTCGCGATGCTCCGGGCCGGCACCGAGCAGCACGTTGCCCTCCGGCCAGTGCACCTGCAGGGTCCGTCGCGGCAGCTTGACCAGCTTGAGCCGACCACGCATCGCCCCCACCTCGCTCCGCAGCTCGACCGGCGACCCGTCGCCGAGACCCAAGCCGGCGGCGTCGGCGGCGTCGATGTACACGGCGTCGCGCCGGGCGCCGGTCAGCGGGTCGGTGTCGGCCAGCACCATCGAGTTGAACTGCTTGCCCCGACGCGTCGCCACGGTGAACATCCCGGCGGGCACCTCGGGGGCATCGACGTCGAGCGCCGTGAACCGGCCGCGGCCGCTCGGGGTCGGGAACGACCCGCCGGCGCACAGGTGCCGGCCACCCCATTGGATGGCGTCGCCGGTGCGGGCCAGGCGTTCGATGCCGGCGTAGGACGGGACCACGGAGGCGATCTCGGCGCGCAGCGCCTGGTTGTCGGGCCAGCGGAAGGCGAACGACCGATCGGGGCGGGCTCGCATGGCCAGGTCGGCGAAGAGGCGCCACTCGGTGCGCGCCTCACCGACCCGGCGCGGGATCTCGGGGCTGAACGCCACCCGACGCTCCGTGGTCGTCGACGTGCCGCCGCCCTCCTGCTCGTAGCGCGTCGTCACCGGCAGCAGGATCACGTCGTCGCCCTCGATCAGCATCTGTGTGGTCAGCAGCACGTCGTGGTGGATCCGCGTCGGGACGCGACCCAACGCGGTGGCGACCCGGGGCGGATCGGGGAGGACGTCCAAGAAGTTGCCGCCCGAGCACCACAACACGTCGAGCTCGCCGCGCTCGGCCGCCTCGAGCATCTCGGCCGCCGTCCATCCGGGAGCGTCCGGCACGGGGAACCCCCACTGCGCCGCCAGCGCCGCGGCGTGCTCGGCGTCGACGGGCTCGCCCCCGGGCAGTGCCGTGGCGTAGGCACCCATCTCGGCGCCGCCCTGCACCCCGGAGTGCCCGCGCAGGGGCATCAGGCCGGCACCGTCGCGCCCGACGTTGCCTCGCGCCAGCGCCACGTTGACCAGCCCCTGCACGGCCTCGACGGCGTCGCGGTTCTGGGTGATGCCCATCGACCACAACACGATGGCGGCGTCGGCCCCGGCGTAGCAGTCGACGAACGCCTCCAGCGTCGAAGCGTCGATGCCGGCGGCCTCCACCAGGTCGACGAGCGACTGTGCCGCCAAGGTCTCGGTTAGCTCGTCCCACCCTTCGGTGTGGGCGGCGATGAAGGCGTCGTCGACGTCGCCGCGCTCGATGAGTCGCTTGCACACAGCGTTGGCGAGGGCGACGTCACCCCCGGGGCGCACCGGCACGTGCAGGTCGCAGAGCTTGGAGCCGAACAGCGCCGACTCGGGGATCGACGGCACCCAATACCGCTCGAGGCCCGGCTCGAGGTACGGGTTGACCACGACGATGCGGGCGCCGTTCGCCTTGGCGAGATGGAGGTACTTGGTGAACACGGGCTGGTTGTTCGCCGGGTTCGCCCCCCAGATGACGATGCAGTCGGTCTCGAGCACGTCCTGGAGCGAGCACGTCGACGCCGCCACGCCGATCGTCGACTTGAGGCCCACCGTCGACGGCGCGTGGCACACCCGCGCCGCCGAGTCGACACTGGCGATGCCGAGCGCCCGCGCCGCCTTGCCCGCTACGTAGTACGTCTCGTTGGTGAGGCCCTTCGACGTGACGTACAGGGCGATCCGCTCGGGTGCAGCGGCGGCGAGGGCGTCGGCCGACACCGTCGCCGCCTCGTCCCAGGTGATGCGCCGGAAGCCCGGCTCGCCGCGACGGCGACGCATGGGGTAGCCCAGCCGACCGAGGGCCCGCAGCTCGGCCGGGGTGCGGTCCGCCAACAGCGACACGTCGGAGAGCAGCACCGGGTCGAAGGCGTCGGCGGTGTTGGTCTCGAGCATCCGCAGCCGCGTCGTGCACAGGTGCAGGCCGTCGAGCGTCCAGTCGTGGAACCCGGCGACGCCGAGCGCACACCCGTCGCACACCCCCTTGGCCAGCACCTGCCAGGCGTAGTGCGGGTGGGCCCGGTTGTCCCACGCCACCTCCGCCATCTCCCGGAAGTGGTGCGGCTTGGTCAGCCCGGCACCGTTCGGCCGCCACGACACCCACAGCTCCGGATGCACGTCGAGCGCCCGCCGTAGCCGGCCGCCGTCGCTGGTCGTGCTCATGTGCCGGGACACTAGCGGCGCGCCTGAACCGACCCCACGCCGTGGACCCCGCCCCGAACCCGGTACCGTCGGCGCCGATGGGCCGACGTCGCAGCCAGACCGAGCTGACCGTGCGCTGGCACGACGGGGACCGTCGGCGTGCGCCCGACGAGCTCGCCGTCGAGGAGCCGCTCGAGATCCACCTCGACGGCGCACTCGTCGCCACGACGATGCGCACCCCGGGCCACGACTTCGAGCTGGCGGCCGGGTTCTGCCACGCCGAGGGCCTGCTCGCCGGCGCGCCGATCGAGACCTGTCGGTACTGCGCCACCGGCTCGGCCGTCGACACGGCGTTCAACGTGGTCACCGTCGAGACGGGCGGGCGGGCGCCGACGCCGACGCCGCGGCTCGGGACCACGTCGACCTCGTGCGGTCTGTGCGGGTCGACGTCGATCGACGAGCTCTGCGACCGCCTCACGCCGCTGGTGCCGCTCGATCCGGCCCCCGACCTGTCGGTGCTCGTGGGCGTGCCGGAGCTCGTGCGGCCCCACCAGGAGCTGTTCGCCCGCACCGGCGCCGTGCACGCCGCCGCCGCCTTCGACGTGACGACCGGGGCGCCGACGGTCGTACGCGAGGACGTCGGACGCCACAACGCCGTCGACAAGGTCGCCGGCCACCTGCTGCTCGCCGGGACGCTCCCGGCCGACGGTCTCGGCCTGTTCGTCAGCGGGCGGGCGTCGTTCGAGCTGGTGCAGAAGGCGTGGGCGTCGGGCTTCGGCGTCGTCGTGGCGGTGAGTGCGCCGACCGCCCTCGCCGTCGAGACCGCCCGCCGTGCGGGCATCGTCCTCGTCGGCTTCGTGCGCGACGGCCACGCCAACGTCTACGCCGAGCCGTAGCGCGCCCCGAACCGGGGGACGACGAGCCGCCACCGTGCGGACGCGCCGACGCGGCGGCGCCGGTCCTGGCACCGCCGCGGTCGCTACCGTCTGTCGGGTCCGCCCACGATCACGGAGCCCCCATGACGCCACCACGCCGCGACGCCACCACCAACGTCGTCCCGCCGGGCAGCCGGGTGTCGCGGCGCGGGTTCATCGAGCTCCTCGGCCTGGCCGGCGCCGCGGGCGCCGTCGGCGCCATGGGGCTGGCGTCGCCGACGGGGGCGCAGGCGCCTGCCGTGGACGGCGGTCCCACAGCGCTGCCGCCGGGGTACGCCCCGGGCTGGCCCGAC
>CAZYKR010000189.1:0-8862 GCA_964648005.1 uncultured Iamiaceae bacterium | reverse complement strand
ACCCATCGCCACGACCTCGGCGACGGTGAAGCCGAAGGCGACAGCGTGGCGCTGGCGCGCGTGCTGGCCCAGCGCTGCCCCGTCCTGCTGCTCGATGAGCCCACGGCGGCGCTCGACCTGCGCCACACCGAGCTGGTCCTCGACGCCGCCCGGTCGCGCCGTGCCGCGGGCGACGGCGTGGTCGTCGTGCTCCACGACCTGACGCTCGCCGGCGCCCACGCCGACCGCGTGGTCGTGCTCGACGACGGCCGCATCGTCGCCGACGGCCCGCCCGCCGACGTGCTGACGCCGACCTTGCTCGGCGCGGTGTACCGCCACGCCGTCGAGGTGCTGCCGCACCCGCGCACCTCGCGCCCGGTCGTACTCCCCGCCCGGCCCCACGACGTGCCGACCACCGCTACATCCATCCCGATCCTCGAGTTGCAGGAGCATCCCCGATGACGAACCTCTCCGCCGCACCGTCCCCGGCGTCCACCCACCCGGCGGCAACCCAGCTCACTGCGATGCCTCGGTCGACGGCAGTGCGTCGCCGCGCCGCGGCCGCCGTGGCCGTCGTCGTGGTGCTGAGCGCGCTGGGCGTGCACGCCGCCACGGCAGCCACCGGGACGACGACGGTCGCCGGCCCGACCGGCCAGACCCTCACGGTGACACCCGTCGACGACCTCGATCCGACCGGCGCCGCCGTCACGGTGACCGGGAGCGGCTACGACACGTCGTTCGGGATCTACGTGGCGCTCTGCGTCGACAACGGTCCCGGCGTGGCGCCATCACCGTGCGTCGGCGGCATCGACCCATCGGGCGGGAGCATGGCGTGGGTGTCCAGCAACCCACCGCCCTACGGCGTCGACCTCGCCATCCCCTACGGCGCTGGCGGCACCTTCTCGGTCGATCTGACGCTCGTCGGCGACGATGGGACGACCGACTGCACCGATGGGGTCACGACCTGCGCCGTCGTCACCCGGGCCGACCATGTGTCGCCGACGAACCGCACGGCCGACGTGCGTGTGCCCATCACCTGGGACGACGGCGATCCGGGCACCACCACGACCACCGGCCCCTCCACCACCGTGGCACCGACGTCGACCACGGCGGTCGTCGAGGGTCCGAGCGGCGAGCGCAGCGCCACCGGCCCCACCGGTCAGCTGCTCACCGTCGCACCGGCCGTCGAGCTCGATCCCGCCGGCGCCGAGGTACGGGTCACCGGCAGCGGCTACGACCCGGCGATCGGCATCTACGTCGCGCTGTGCGTCGACAACGGCCCCGACGTCGCCCCGTCGCCCTGCCTCGGCGGCGCCGACCAGACCGGCAGCGCCGACGCCTCGGCGTGGATCTCCGACGACCCGCCGCCGTACGGCGTCGGCGTGGCGCAGCCGTTCGGCGCAGGCGGGAGCTTCGACGTCACCCTCGACGTGCGCGCCGCCGACGGTGCGGGCATCGACTGCTACGACCCGACCCAGCGCTGCGTCATCACCACCCGCGCCGACCACACCGCCGGGGCGGTGCGCACCGCCGACGTCAAGGTGCCCGTGCTGTTCGTCGGCCAGACGACGCTCAACGAGGTGGCGCCCGTCGCGGCGCCCGTCTTCGTGGCCGCACCCGTCTACGTGGCCCCGGCCTTCACGGGCTGATGGCGAACGCCTTCGCCTTCACGGGCTGAGCACCTCCGCCGTCGATAGGCTCCGACGCATGGCTCGACCCATCCTCTGCTGCACCGACGGCTCCGACACCGCGAACGCCGCCGTCACGACCGGCCTGGCCCTCATCGCCGACGCCGACGACATCATCCTCGTGACCGTGCTCCCACCGAGCGACCCGATGCTGGTGACGGGCACCGGCTTCGCCGGCGGGTCGATGAGCGCCGAGGAGTACGAGCAGCTCGAGGCCGGCCAGATCGCCGAGGGGAACGAGACGGTGGCCGACGCGGCGGCCGCCGTCGGCGCCACGCGGACCCAGGTGCTGCGCGGCGACGCCGGCCGCTCGATCTGCGACTACGCCGGCGAGATCGACGCCCGCGTCATCGTGATGGGGTCGCGTGGGCGCGGCGGCCTCAAGCGCGCCGTGCTCGGCTCGGTGTCGGACCACGTCGTGCGCAACGCGCCGTGCCCCGTGGTGATCACCCCGCCGACCGACTGACGCACCGAAGCCACCACGTCGGTCACAGCAGTGGCGGGTCCGTGCAGGTCGCGGGCAGGTTGTCGGCCAAGGAGCCGGGGGCGAACGACATCTCGGGGCGGAAGCCCGTCCCCGGTGCCTGGGTGGTGAGGTAGCGCAGGATGGCCGTCGTGATCGCCTGCGCCTCGATCTCGCGCACCTCGGCGCTCTCCAACGCCCGCCCCTCGTCCGGGTTGGTCAGATACATCGACTCGACGATCACACCCGGCACGTCGCCGAGGTTGCGCAAGATGCCGTAGTAGTCGTCGCCCTGGCTGTTGCGCACGGCGTACGCGCCCGGTGGCGTGGCGACGCCGAACTCGAGACCGAGTGGTGTGATCGCCGTGGTCACGTCCTCGTAGATCAGCCCGGCAAGCCGGCGCGAGCTCGGATCGTCGACCTGGTGGAACACGATCGTGCCCGGATCCTCCCCGGTCCACAGGTGCCCGCCCTGATGGTGGACCGACACCACGAGCTCCGGCGCCCACGCCCGGGCCAGCTCCGCACGGGCTTCGAGGGTGACCTGCTCGTCGGTGCGACGGGTCAGCTCGACGGTGACGCCTTGGGCCAGCAGCAGCCGTTCGATGCGCTGGGAGATGTCGAGGTTCAGCTGCGACTCCCACAGCGCACGCGGGGAGACGGTGCCCGTCTCGGGGCCGCCATGGCCGGGATCGATGACGACCCGCACCGACGGTTCGATCGCCCCGATCGGCACCACCGCCTCGTGCCCACACGGCGTGCCGACCACCCAGCCCGAACCGTCGAGGCGCTGACCGCGCAGCGGCACCGGCACGCCCGCCGGGGTGCGCAACACGCCGAACGCCGGAGCGGTGGGGACCGTCGTCGTCGGGATCGTCATCGGCGCCGTCGTGCCCGGCACCGTGCCGGACGTCGTGCCCGACGATGCGCCCACGTCGAGCGCTGTCCCGGTCGGGCCGCTGCGGCGGTCGGGGTCGGCAGCGCATGCAGCAGCGACCAGCGCCAGGTTGACGACGACGGCGACGGCGACCGCCTGTGGGACGGGGCGGCGAACCCACCGCCGCGAGCAGCACGGTCCGGCTCGCACGGTTCGGTCCGCCTCAGGCTCGCAGGGCGGCGGCCACCGCCGCGCCGGTGGCTGCGGCGTTGAGGTACGGCTCGGGATCGTGGGCCCGATGGCCGTTGTCCACGCGGCGGTCGTCAACCGGGCCGTCATAGTGCTCGGCGAGACGCGAGGCCGATGCGGCCCGGTCCCCGACCGCCGCGATGTTGACCCACCGCTGCACCGAGCCCGGCCACGCCCGCTTCCCGTCGACGACCGGCGCGTCCAGGAGGTCGCCGAGCATGGGCGAGCCGAGCGGCGAGCCGAGCGTGACGAAGGTGTGGATCTGCCACTCGGGGTGCCGACACAGGGCCTGGTAGGCGATGACCGTGCCGAGGGAGTGGGCGACGACGACCCGGGTGTCGTGGCCGACGGCGTCGTCGATGCGCGCCCTGATCCGATCGCGCAGGTCGGGTGTCGTCATCATCGTGGTCACCATGTCGACCGTGCGATCGAAGGCAGCATCGCTCACCGCCTGCGACACCATCTCGAGCGCGCCGCCCTGATCGAGTCCGGCGAGCATCTCGGCGATGCCGGCGCGCGACTGGGCGAACGCCTCGGCGTCGTCGCGCTCGGGATCACGCCGGAACAGGTCGCCGTAGAAGCACACCGCCACCTCGTCGTCGTCGATCATCACGTCGTGGTGCCACAGGCCGTCGCGCAGCGCCGGGAGCCAGCGCGCCTTGAGCTCGTGCGGACCCCAGAACTCGTTGAACGCCCCATGGACGAGCAGCACCTTCGCCATCGGTCGCACAACCTAGGCGGCGTCCGACCCCCGGCCGGGTGCACCCCGGCGGCCGAACCACAACTCCGTTCTGGTGCTGCAACCGGTGGCCAAGGCCACCGGTTGCGCTACCAGAACGATGGGTTGACGGTGTCGGGTCGCTCTAGCCTCGGCCGGCATGTGCATGTTCTCCCAGCCGGTGGAGCGCGTCGCCCGCACCCGGATCTTCGCCCGAGCCGGCGACGACGGCACCCAGCTGCTGGCCTACGCCATGTCGGTCACCGCTGCCGGACCGGTGGCGATGGTGCTGGCGCTGCCGACGCCGCCGCGCCCCGGCGAGGATGCCGTTCGCTTCATCGACCTGTCCGGCTACGCCGACCTGTTCGACGACCTGGCGGCCGCCTTCCCGCGGCCGCAGGCGTCGCGGAGCGCGCCCGCTCCGGCAGCGCTCGGAGCCACGCTTACCGTGCACATGGTCGGCGACTTCGAGGCGAGCTTCGTCCCGACCGTGGCCGACTTCGGGCGGCTCGACGCGCGCTTCCGTCTTCCCGACAACGTGTGGCACAAGCTGCCCGTGCTGGCCGACCGCTCCTTCGCCGTGTTCCAGCTGCGCGGCGACGGTCCCGCGGCGGCTGTCGACGGCGAGGTCCACCCGATGGCGTTCGCCTTCGAGCGGCGCGACCCGTCGACGCTGTTCTTCCCCACCGTGCACGTCCACGACGGGTCGGTGCCCCGTCGAGCCCGGTTCGACCACACCTTGTACTGGCAGAGCTCGAGCCTCGACGACGCCTCGTCCGGCGGTGCCGTCGTCGCGCCGGCCGTAGCCGTCGCCGCCGCAGTCGACGCCGAGCGCACGGCCGGGCTCGTCGATCCGACCCTGCCGTGCGCCGCCCTGCGCCTCGAGGGCAGGCGCCCCAACACCGACACCACCGTCCCCGCCGCCTGACGCAGCCGGCTCGCCGCTTCGCTCGTCGCTTCGTGACGTTCGGGGTTTCGGTTCCCCGACGACGACGGGTGCCGCGTCAGTCGTCGGCAGGGTCGAAGAGGAACGCCATCATCGGCGCCATGGCGGCGTCGAGCACCTCGACACGGATGCCGAGGTCGGTGCCGTGGTAGGCGAACTGCGTCGGGGCCTCGCCGCCCGCACGGCCGCAGAGCTGCAAGGGGCAGCCGATGCCGGCCAGCCGAGCGCTCTCGCCGGGCAGGTCGTCGTGCCACCGGCCGATGTGGTGCAGGTTGGAGTCCTCGTTGCAGGTCCACACCGAGCCCGGCACCTCCTCGATCAGCTCCAGGTGCGGTGCCTCGATCGAGTAGCAGATCGTCGTCGGCAGCAGCAGGTCGGTGCCGTCGCCGTCGCGCACCTCGGTGACGTCGAGGTGCATGATCGGCCCCCACGTCACGCCGAGCTGTTCGCTCAACGCCCGCTGGGCCGCCGCCACGTCGCGCACGACGATCCCGACGTGGAAGTACGGCGCCTCGCTCACGGCAGCAGGTATCCACCGTCGACGGCCACGGTGTGACCGGTGACGAAGCTCGCCGACGCGCTCGCCAGGAAGAGCACGACCCCCGCCACCTCGTCGGCGGTGCCGAGTCGGCCCATCGGCGTGTGCGCCAGTTCGGCGTCGAGCAGCTCGGGCAGGTCCGCCATCGGTGCCGTCATCGGCGTGTCGATGATGCCTGGCGCCACGGCGTTGACGCGGATCCCGTCGCCCGCCCACTGCGTCGCCATGCTGCCGGTCATGGCCACGAGCCCGGCCTTCGCAGCGCCATACCCCGGCACGATCCTCGAGGCCCGGTAGGCAGCCATCGACGCCAGGCCGATGACGCTCGCCCCGCCTGGCATGGCGCTCGCCGCGAGCAACGGCCTGCAACCGAGCGTGAGTCGCGTCGGGCCCGCCAGGTTCAGGCCCAACGCGGCGGCGAAGCCGTCCGGGGTCCACTCGTCGAGCCCGCCGGCGAACGTGGCACCGGCGTTGTTCACCAACACGTCGAGCGCGTCCAGCTCGGACCGCAGGCCGGCGACGAGCGCGTCGACCGAGCTCGGATCGTCGAGCAACAGCTGCCGATAGGTGCAGCCGGTCAGATCGGTGGCATAGGCCGCAGCTTCGGCTCGCGTCCCGGTGACGATCACCGCCGCCCCGGCGTCGACGAAGGCGCGGGCGACGGCGTGGCCGATGCCGCTGGTGCCGCCGGTGACCAGCACCTGCGCCCCGCTGAAGTCGAACGTCACCGCATTGGACACCGCGCCCCCTCGTCCCGTGGGCGGACATCTTGGCAAAGCGATCGGGCACGCGCGCCGTGCCGCACCGCCGGCAGGCGTCCAACCGTCAGGGGGCGCGCTTGGCGCGCCGTGGCCGTCGACGTCCGGCGGCCCCGGGTGGGTTGGCCTCGGCGTGGGCGGCGAGGCGGCCGAGCACCGTGCGCCACGCCGTCGCCAGGTAGGCGGACTCGGTGGCGTCGTTGGCGTGCTGGTGCACCTCGACGCGCGCCCCGTCAGCCGTCGTCGAGAACCGGAGGTAGCCGACGAGCGCGCGCCCCGGCAGGGGCACCTCGCCATCCTCGAAGTCCCACCGCATGGCGATCAGCTCTGGCGGCGCCACGACCTCGTAGCGCCCTCGCACCGTGGTGCCCCACTCCATCTCCGCCGAGAACCGCCCGTCGACGATCGACACGGGTGCGCCCAACCACGCGCTGTACCGCTCGCCGTCCGCCAGCGCCTCGAAGGCGTCGGCCTGGCGCCAACCGGGCAGGTCGACGGCGACGGTGATCCAGGTGCTGATCTGGGCCTCGGCGTGGGCGCGCTCGGGCACGTCGTCCGCGACCCGCCAGCGCTCGCTGCTCGATGCGAGCAGGGGCAGCACGGCGTCGAGGGCGCGGCGATCCACCCGGTAGCGGCGGAAGTTGCCGTCGGCGCGCATCGCCACGAGCCCGGCGCGCCGCAGGACGCCGAGGTGGGTCGAGATGGTCGGCGCCGTGAGGTCGAACGCCTCGGCGATGGCGCCGGCGGGCAGCTCGTCATCGCCGAGCATCCACAAGATGTCCCGGCGCACCGGGGACGCCAGCGCGTCGATGGTCGCCTGCAGGTCCCGCTCAGCTCCTGCGCCTGGCTCGCCCCGATCGCTTCCCGACATCGACACCACCGTTGCACTGCTTCGGCGTGCAATCTAATTTGACCCTTCTCAAACTAGATGCCCAGGAGGGGACAGCACCATGACCAACTACCTCGTGATCTACCGCGCGCCGATGTCGGCAACCGATCAGATGGCGGGCGCCTCGCCCGAAGAGGCACAAGCCGGAATGGACGCCTGGATGAGCTGGGCCGGTCGTGCCGGCAGCGCCATCGTCGACATGGGGTCGCCGCTGGCCCGGGTCGACGCCGTCGGTGCCGACCTCGGCGACGGCGAGCTGGCCATCGCCGGGTTCTCGGTCATGCAGGCCGACTCGGCCGACGCCTTGCGCGCCGCGCTCGACGGGCACCCGCACCTGATGATGCCTGGCGCTGCCATCGAGGTGCTCGAGTACCTGCCGCTGCCTGGCATGTGATGCGCGCGGTTGCCAGTGGTCGGCGACGTCAGTCCACGGCCACCGGCAACCGCACCACGCGCACGCCGGCATCGCTGACCACCGCAGCGGCGATCTGGCGCGCCGTGCGGTCGTGCAGCAGGCGCCGCGCCAGGCCGGGCATCGACAACTCGCCCACCAGCACCACCACGTCCGCCCCACGCTGCCGCTCCTCGGCCACCACCGTCGCCACGGTGGGCGCCACCCCGCCTCGCGACGGCAGGAACTCGATCGGCCAGCCGTTCGGCATGGCGCGCATCCAGGCCAACCCGAGCGCGCGAGCTGCGACGGCATTCGTCTCGACGTGCACGATGCGCACCCGCTCGGCCGGAACGAGCGCCAGATAGCGCAGCGCCAGCGCGGCCCTGCGATCAAAGGCACCCACCGGAACGACGACCGTTCGACTGACCACAGCCGGCTCCCGCACCGCATCGGGCAACAACGCCGGGTCGACGGCGAACTCGAGGTCACGTCCTTCCATACCGCCGACGATGCGCGCCCCGACTCGTCGGTGTCGACGGACTTGGCGACCTCTCGACGCGCCACCGCCGCGTCTTGACGGCATCGCGACGCGGCACCCGACGGTGCCCGTCGCACCGTCGTCGCACCGGCCATCGCCACCCCCGACGGCCGGGAGCAGGCACCGAAACCCGGCGGCGTGCAGACCCCGACAAGAAGGCCGGGCCGCCGCGTCAAGACGGCGCCAACCGGGTTCCCAGCGACGGGCCGACCCCCTAGGTGTGGAGCCATGGCTGATCTGCTCTACGTGCTGCTCACCGTCGTGGCGTTCGCTGCGTTCGTCGGGCTCGTCCGGTTGTGCGACGGCATCGTGCGCGCCGGTGACGAGGACGACGTCGCGCTCGACGAGCACGGCGACCACACCCGTGCACCCATCGAGACCGAGGAGGTGGCGGCATGACCGCTGAGAACATCGTCGGACTGGTCATCGCTCTAGCGCTGCTGGCGTACCTCGGCGTGACCCTGTTCTTCCCGGAGAAGTTCTGATGTCACCCGCCGGCATCTTTCAGCTGGTGGCGCTGCTCGTCGCCCTCGCCGTCACCGTGCCACCGCTCGGTCGCTACCTCGCCGCCGTCTTCGGCGACCCGGACCACCACGGCGCTCCAGCGCCGACCCCCGGCGACCGCATCTTCGCCCCTGTCGAGCGGGTCATCTACCGCCTGTGCGGCATCGATCCCGCCTCCGAGCAGCGGTGGGGGGCCTACACCCGCGCCCTGCTCGCCTTCAGCCTGGTGTCGGTACTGGTGCTGTACGCACTGCTGCGCCTCCAGGGCGGGCTGCCGATGAACCCGACCGAGGTCGGCGCCGTCGACGCGCCCGTGGCCTG
>CAZYKR010000188.1:0-8962 GCA_964648005.1 uncultured Iamiaceae bacterium | reverse complement strand
CGCTCCCGGAGAACACGATCTCTCCTGCACGACCATCGCCGTGCAGCACTCGGGCGCTTCGGCCGATCGGCCCCTCGTGGATCGCGAGCCGATCTCCCGCGTCGCGCCACGCGGTCTCCGTCGACCACATCGCCCGCACCACGATCGACTGACGCGAGACCGTGACGGAGGCAAACGGCCACGAAATGATCCACGGGCCGATCCGCGCTGCGCCGCGGACCGTGTGGCGGTCCGCCCCTTCCTGTCGATCGCTGGCCATCCGAGTGTTCGTCCGCGCTGCCGGGTTCAGAACTGGAAGTAGATGAACGGGGCGATGCCTTCGGGGCCGAGCGCATCGATCACGACCAGGCCGACGGCCAGGGCGGCGATCTGCAGCGCAGGCGCCAGGCGGCTGAAGGTCTCTCCAGCGCGGCGGCCCACCTGCACGGGCAGGAACTGGACGGCCACGCTGGCGACGACGATCGCCAACCCCAGCCAGAGGGTAGCCATCGCATCCGCCGGCGTCGGCGCATCGGAGGTGAACATCAGGCTGAACACCTCGAAGGCGTCCGCCGCTGTCGATGCCCGGAAGAACACCCAGGCGCCGCAGACGATGGCGAACGTCAAGGCCCACTGCAGGATCGACACCAGCGCGGGCGGCAGCCCGACCGGTTTCGGGCGCTGCGCCCACCGGAGCTTGGTGAACCGCTCGACCGCCAAGGCGGTGCCGTGGATGGCGCCCCAGATGACGAACGTCCAGTTGGCCCCGTGCCAGATGCCGCCGAGCACCATCGTCAGCCAGAGGTTGACATAGGTCCGCTCCACGCCGCGACGGTTGCCGCCGAGCGGGATGTAGAGGTAGTCGCGCAGCCAACGGGACAGCGTCATGTGCCACCGGCGCCAGAAGTCCTGGATCGACAGGGACCGGTACGGCTGGTCGAAGTTCTGCGGGAAGCGGATGCCCAGCAGCAAGGCCAGGCCGATGGCGATGTCGGTGTAGCCGGAGAAGTCGGCGTAGATCTGGATGGCGTACCCGAGCACCCCCATCAGCGTCTCGAACCGGCTCGTGTCGCCCGGCACGGAGCCGCCCGGTGGCCCGAACGTGCCATCGACGAGCTCGGCAGCCACCCAGCTCGAGATGACGACCTTCTTGAACATGCCGCGAGCGATCAGGACGAACGCCTCGCCCGAGCGCACGTAGCGGGGGTCGACGCGCTGGTCGAGCTGCGGGGCGAACTCGCCGACGCGCACGATCGGGCCGGCGACGAGGTGGGCGAAGAAGCTCAGGTAGACGCAGAAGTCGAGCAGCGGGATCGGCGACAGCTCCCCGCGCCCGACGTCGATGACGTAGCTGATCGCCTGGAACGTGAAGAACGAGATGGCGATCGGCAGCGCCAGCTCGAGGAACGGCAGCGAGAACAAGAACTCGAAGCTGTCGCGGAACCAGCCGTAGTACTTGAAGATCCCCAGCGTGGCGAGGTTGACGACGACCGCACCTTGCACGAGCCGTCGACTGATCGCCGTGCGCGACCGCCCCTCGCCCATCGAGACGTAGACCGCCTTGGCGAAGGTCTGGTTGACGAAGGCGATGCCGAGCAGCAAGAAGAGCCACACCCAGCTCTGGTCGGGCTTCTCGGTGACGGCGCCGTGGAGCCACACGTTGCCGGCGACGTACGCCGCCAGCACGGCGATGACCCCACCGACGGCGATGGCGCCACGGTTCGATCCGGGGCCGGCATCGCCGGGCGCGATCGCTCGCGTGACGCCCACGGTGAGCAGCGCCATACCGACGATCGCCGCCAGCGCCGGCCACACGACGAAGCTCTTCGTGACGTTGAAGGGATCGAGGTAGAAGACGCAGCTCGCGAGCAGGATGAACCAACGCCACGCGATCTTGCGCGGGCGCAGCAACCAGCTCCCCGTGAAGACGAGCACGAAGAAGACAGCGAAATCAACGGTGGGGAACAGCATCGCTCAGCCCCGGATCGTACGGGCTGCTCAGCCGACGGCGAGGCATGCCCGTACGGCATCCTCGAGTTGGTCCAGGATCACGTCGGCACGCGACGCCGCCGCCCGGTAGCGGGCAACGAGATGATCGGCCGAACCGCCCGCCAGCGGCTCGACCACCTCGAGGTACACCTTGGCCATCGCCTCCGTCCCGGACGCCCGCGCCAGCACACGGCGGTCGTCGCTGCTCGGCACGGCATCGAGCACCCGGGCCACCATCTCCGCTGCGGTGGCATCGGCAGCGTCCGAGCGCAGATGCAGCGTGCGAGTGGCGTGGAGCCCGTGGCGCTCGGCCAGCGTCGCCAGGGCTTCCTCGACGCCGGAACCAGCGGCGCGCAGCGAGCCGATGAGGCGGGCGACGACGACCGCGGCGGAGATGCCGTCCTTGTCGAGGACCCGGTCGGTCACGGCGTACCCAAGGGCCTCCTCGTAGCCGAACACGAAGCGCAACTCAGGGCGGTCGAGCACCGCTCGGGCCACCCATTTGAACCCGGTCGGCACCTCCACGTACTGCGCTCCGTGTGCGGCAGCGATCAGACCGACGAGCGCGCTCGACACGTGGGTGGCGACCACCAGACGGTCGGCCCCGGTCCCGGTGGCGAGCAGGTGCTCGGCGAGCAGGGCACCGACCTCGTCGCCGGTGAGCGTACGCCAGGCACCGTGGCTCCCCAGAGGGACGGCGACCGCCAACCGGTCAGCATCCGGGTCGTTGGCCAACACGGCATCGGCGCCGACGCGTCGCGCCAGGTCCATCGCCGCGTCGAGCGCTCCGGGCTCCTCGGGGTTCGGGAAACGCACCGTCGGGAACGTGCCGTCTGGCTCGCGCTGGGATGCGACCATCTCCGGCGGGGTGCGCCCGACGCGAGCGAAGGCCGCCGCGAGCGTGTCGGCGCCCACGCCGTGCAGGGCCGTGTACACCAACGACGCGTCCGAAACATCGGGACCGGCCAACGGCGCCACCACGTCGTCGAGGTACCGCTGGAGCGCCTGGTCGTCCACCGCCTCGATCGTCCCGGGCGCGGGCATGCGGATCGGGGCGAGCGGGTCGGCAGCGTCCACGGCCGCCTCGACCGAGGCCTCGTCGGCGGGATCCAACTGCGCGCCGCCGGCGGCGTACACCTTCACGCCGCTATCGGACGGTGCGTTGTGCGACGCGGTGCACACCACCCCGGCATCGAGCGCCGCGTCACGCACCCGATGCGCCACGATCGGCGTGGGTACCGGCGCGGCGAACCGTTCGACGACGGCGCCGCGCTCGACCAGGGCTGCCTCCAGTTCGGCCTGGAACGCAGTACCGCCGAGTCGAGCGTCGCGGCCCACCACCGCTCGGCCGCCGTTCGGGACGAGCCAGGCGACGCCACGACCGATCCGCCGCACGGTCAGTCGGTTCATCCGCGCTGGGCCTGGGCCCCGAGCCGCACGAACGCCGGCGGTGCCGAAGCGCACCATGCCGTCGAACCACGCCTCGAGATCGGTTCGCCCGGACGGACCGGCGGCGATGGCCGCGTCAACCGCAGCAGCCGTCTCCGGATCGGGGTCCGCGGCACGCCAGGCGGTGACACGCTCGTCGAGGGTCCGCCCCGACGGGCGTGCGGATTCGGCCACGGCGCCATTCTTGCCGCCCCGGCCCGGCACCCGGAACGCCCTGCGCCGGCGCGACCTCCACGACGACAGCGGCCGCCGTACGCTTGGCGCGCCATCGATCAGTGCTGCGGGACTGTCAAGAGTTCTTGACGAATGCCGATTGTGACTCAGGCCACATCGAGTTCTGGACGATGCGGTAGGGGGCACGACCCGACAGCTGTCGCGCCCGCACGAGGAGCAACAACATGCGGAACCACTCGTTCACCAGACCCCGACGCGCCGCGCGCGCGGGGATCGCCTTCGCCGCCGCCATCTCCTTTGCCGCCGCCGGCTGCTCGAGCAGCGACACGGCGTCGAGCACCGACGACGTCGCCGCCGAGAGCGACGGCCAGGGCTCAGCGGCGCCGGGCGCATCCGAGTACTTCGGGCCCGCAGATTCCGGCACCCCCACCGACGGCGGCATCGTGGTGATGGGCATCGAGGGCGAGCCCGAACAGCTCGACCCGTCGCGCACCGCCTTCTCGTCGAGCGGCCACTACGTGGCATCGGCGGTCTACGAACCACTGGTCACCCTCGACGAGAACGGCGACGCCGTGCCCTACCTGCTCGAGTCGATCGAGCCCAACGACGACGCCACCGTGTGGACGCTCAAGGTGCGTGACGGCATCACCTTCCACGACGGCACCCCACTCGACGCCGACGCCGTGCTGCGGAACCTCAAGAACCGCCAGGAGGCGTTCGTCACGTCACTGAGCCTCAAGCCCGTGACGTCGATGGAGGCGGTCGACGACAGCACCATCGAGATCACGCTCGACCGGTCCTGGCACGAGTTCCCCACCATCCTCACCACCCAGGTGGGCTACATGGTGCAGCCCGACGTCCTCGAGTCCTCCCAGGCCGGCCCCAACCCGGTCGGCACCGGACCGTTCAAGTTCGACGAGCACGTCGCCAACGAACGCTGGACGTTCACCAGCTACGAGGACTACTGGCGCACCGCCCCCAACGGCGACCAGCTCCCGTACCTCGACGGGATCGAGTTCCGTCCGATCCCCGACGACGCCAATCGCATCACCGCACTCGACGACGGCACGGTGAACCTGATGCACACCGTGAGCCCCGAGCAGGTGCTCCAGCTCGAGTCCACCGACGAGTTCAAGGTCGTGACCTACAGCGCCGGTGAGGAGAACTTCATGGTGATGAACATGGAGAAGGCGCCGTTCGACAGCCTCACCGCCCGCCAGGCGGTGGTGTACGCCTCCGACTCGCAGACCTGGCTCGACGACATCTCGCTGGGATCGGGCACCATCGCCAACAGTCCCTTCGCGCCGGGCCAGACCGGCTACCTGGAGGACAACGGCTACCCGGCCTTCGACATGGCCAAGGCCAAGGAGCTCGTCGCCCAGTACGAGGCGGAGTCCGGCGAGGAGTTCGCCTTCACGTACCTGACCGTGAACGAGCCGCGCAACATCCGCAACGCGCAGTACTTCCAGAGCCTGTACGAAGAGGCGGGCATGACGGTGGAGATCGAGGCGCTGCCCCAGATCAGCCTGGTGGCCAAGGTGGCCACCGGCGACTACCAGGCCTCGGCGTTCCGCAACTACGGCCAGCCCAACCCCGACACCGACGTGGTGTTCTGGTCTCCCGAGAGCGTGATCCCCGGCGGCATCTCGCTGAACTTCGCCCGCATCACCGACCCGGAGCTGCAGGAGCTGCTCAACAAGGCCTGGGCCGAGACGGACGAGACGAAGCGCAACGAGATCTACCAGGAGGTCTCACGCATCTGGGGCGAGCAGCTGCCGTACATGTGGATGGGCCGGCTCAACTGGGCGCTGGCGGCCAACCCGGTCGTCAACGGCATCCGCGCAGCGGAGAACGGGTCGCTGCAGACGCTCGGACCCAAGACCTGGCTCGGTGACCTCTGGGTCACCCAGTGACGAATGACAAGGCGGTAGCGATGATCGGGACCCGACCTGCACGGCGGCGCATCGGCCGCACCGCGGCTGCGACGCTCGTGGCGGTGGCACTCGCCGCCGGCGCAGCGTGCTCGTCGTCCGGCGAGAGCGCCGGCGACGGGGACAACGCCAGCGGTGGAGGCGGCGGGGGCACACCCACCGACATCTTCGTACCCGAGGGTGCATCGATCTCGGGGCCGCCGGACGGTACCAACCCGCAGCCCGGGGGTTCGCTCGTCATGGCGATCGAGGCCGAGCCCGAAGGTCTCGACCCGACGCGCTACGCCTTCGCCGGCTCGGGGCACTTCGTCGCCTCGGCGGTCTTCGACCCGCTCGCCACCATCGACGACCACGGCGACGCGGTGCCCTACCTCGCCGAGGCGATCGAGGGCGACGAGTCCGGCAAGGTGTGGACCATCACCGTGCGCGACGGCGTCACGTTCCACGACGGCACACCGGTCGACGCCGAGGCGATCGTCGACAACCTCGAGGCGCACCGCCAGTCGATCATCACCGGTGCCGCACTGCAGACGGTCACCGAGGTCTCGTCGCCGACGCCGAACACGGTCCAGATCGACCTCAGCCTGCCGTGGTTCGCGTTCCCGGCAGTGCTGACGAGCCAGCTCGGCTACGTCGCCCAACCCGAGGACCTCGCCGCCAACACCATCTCGGCGCAGCCGGTGGGCTCGGGCCCGTTCATGTTCGACAAGCACACGAACAACGAATCGTGGGACTTCCAGCGCTACGACGACTACTGGCGCACCGCCGCCAACGGCGACCAACTGCCGTACCTGGCCGAGATCCAGTACCGGCCCATCCCCGACGACGCCGCCCGCCTGACCGCCCTCGAGGACGGCGACGCCGACATGATCAACACCTTCCGCCCCGAGCAGGTGCTGACGTTGCGCGACTCCGACTACAAGGTCGTCGAGTACACGACCGGCGAGGAGGAGTTCCTCCAGCTCAACACCACCAAGCCGCCGTTCGACAACGTGACGGCCCGACGGGCGCTGGCCTACGCCACCGATGCCGCCGGCTGGATCGATGAGCTCAACTCCGGCGTCGGCTCGCTCGCCAACGGCCCGTTCGCCCCGGGGCAGCTCGGCTACCTCGCCGACAACGGCTACCCCGCCTTCGACATGGCCAAGGCCAAGGAGCTCGTCGCCCAGTACGAGGCCGAGACGGGTGCGGAATTCGCCTTCACGTACCTGACGGTCGACGACCCGACGAACCTGCGCAACCATCAGTACCTGGCCAACCTCTACGAAGAGGCCGGCATGGACGTGACGGTGCAGGGCATGGCGCAGATCAACCTCATCGCCCAGTCGGCGACCGGCAACTACCAGGTCTCGGCGTTCCGGAACTTCGGCTTCCCCGACCCCGACACCGACGCGGTGTTCTGGGAACCCAACTCGATCCGCGAGTCGGGGGCGTCGCTGAACTTCCCCCGCTTCGACGATCCCGTCGTCCAGGAGGCGATCGAGGAGGCGCGGGCGTCGACCAACGACGAGGACCGCGACGCCGCCTACCAGAAGGTCTCGGCGGCGTTCGGCCAGGAGGTGCCCTACATCTGGCTCACCCGGGCCAACTGGGTGCTGGCCGCCAACCCGCGGGTCAACGGCATGTACCGCGCCGTCGACGGCTCGATCCAGACCCTCGGCGCCAAGACCTGGATCGCCGAGCTCTGGGTCACCTGAGGTGGGGCCGCCGCTGACCGGCATCGTCGTCGGCGACCCGCCCGACGCCTGGGCTGCGGCCGGCTTCACCGTGGTCGACGGCGCCGTACGGATCGGCGCCGTCACGCTGCGCTGCGCCGCGTCGGCCGACCACGGCGTGGCACCGCGACCCGGCATCCTCGGCTGGGCGTTCGCGGACCTGGCGAACGTGGCCGATCCGCCGGCGGGGATCGACGGGCTGGCACTGCTGGACGTGGCACCCGTCGATGACACGACACCCCACCCAAACGGCGTCACCCACATCGATCACGTCGTCGTGGCGACTCCGGACCAGGACCGCACCGAGGACGCCCTCGCCGCCGTCGGCTTCGACCTGCGACGCACGCGCCCGACCACCTACGGCGAGCAGCGGTTCTACCGCGCCGGCGAGGTCATCATCGAGGTCATCGGCCCTTCGGAGCCCGACGTTGCACAGGCCGATCGACCGGCGCGCTTCTTCGGCCTCGCCGTGACGACGGCGGACCTCGACGGCGCCGCAGTTCTGCTCGGTGAGGTGCTTGGCCGGGCCAAGGACGCGGTGCAGCCCGGACGCCGCATCGCCACGCTGCGCCACGAGGCGATCGGCGGCTCGGTGCCCGTGGCCTTCATGACGCCCTGAGCGCAGGGCTAGCCTGCACGGTCCATGCTCGACCACGTCTTCACCGACGCCATCGGCGCGCTGCGCGATGCGTTCGAGAACGCCCTACTCGAACGTCAGGCGTTCGAAGAGCGGTTCCACGTCGACGTGCTGCTCGGCGACATGACCTGGGAGACCAGCTACGGCCTGCCCGGCGAGGGGCTCCCCCCGCGGGTCCAGGCGGACATCACGCTGCAGTGGCCCACCTGGGCGCAGACGGCCTACCGGTCGTGGTACATCGGCGAGCAGATGGACGAGGTGCCGCGCATCGACATCGAGATCGTTCTGCGCATCCAGCGACTCGCTGCGGCACCGGCGCCCGAGCCGGTGCTGGCAGCGCTGCCCGAGCAGAGCCCGCCGATCGGCCGCGAGCGTCTCGACCGCTCCGGGCCCACGGTCGAGACCGTGTACTCGGGCGACCTGTCCGAGACCGAGTACGCCATCGAGGTCTCCTACGAAGGGTCCTACGAGGTCGAGGAGCCCACGCTCGAGGACGGCTCGATCCTCGACGACCACTTCTCGGCGATGGGCGGCTGGATCAGCTCGACCCTCGTGCGCCTCGGCGACCTGTCATTCACGTTCCTGCCGCCGCTGGACGACGGCCCGCTCGACGAGGGCTGAGCACGGTGGGCGCCAAGGGGGCAGCGCACCGGCTCACACGACGACTGCGCGTCGCGCTCGGCACCGCGTCGCTCGACGAGACACGAGCGCAGCTGCTCGAAGCCCGCCACCAGGTGCACCTGCTCCAGCTCGCCGTCGACGAGCTGCGCGACCAGGTCCTCGTCGCCCGGCACGAGTCGATTGCCCAACAGACACACCTGGCCGAGGCACTCGAGGCGATCACGACACACCTCGGTCGTGCCGAGATCACCGCGGCGCGGGCCGAACGGACCGCGGACGAGACGCTGCAGACGCTGCGCACGACGAGCCGAACCGCTGCCGCTGTGGCGGAGCTCGTCGACGCCGGCGCCCTGTCCGGACCCGACAGCGGGCTCGGCCTCGTCAGCGTGATCATGCCGGTGCGCAACCGCGCTGACGTCGTCGGCGACGCCATCGACAGCGTGCGCATGCAGCACTACCGCGACTGG
>CAZYKR010000187.1:0-9011 GCA_964648005.1 uncultured Iamiaceae bacterium | reverse complement strand
GACGAGATCGACACCGCGCGCCGCCGCCAAGGGCTCGCCGGTCTCGACGGTCCGTCGCAGCGGCGAGGTCAGCAGGTCGCCGCCGAGCGGGAGCAGCCGGGCGACGACCGCCTCGGCCTGGGCCCGGCCGAGCGTCGACAGCCCGGGGTCGGGATGGTCGGCGTAGGTGGCTGCCGGCTCGGCGTGCCGCACGAGGTGGACGAGCGCCATGGCCTCAGGCGACGGACACGCCGGCGAACAGGTCGCCGCCCATCGCCGCCCCGTCGGCGCGCGGGGCGCCCACACGGATGAACCACTCGGTGCCGAACGCCCGCCCGAAGGTCTCGTCGTCCATCTGCAAGAACCACGAGTCGTCGGCGATCTGGCTGGCGTGGGCCACCATGGCGGCGCGCTTGGCGGCGAGCACGGAGGTGACGTCGACGCCGTGGGTGATGAGCGCCTCCGGTGAGCCGAACTCCTCCTCGACGACGCGCTCCATGCGCTCGGCCTGGTCCTCGCCGATGTCCGCGGTCATCTCGGCCGTGACCTCGGCCATCGCTCGCCGGATGGCGTCGCGGTTCATGGTGGCCTCGTAGACGACGGCTACGCCGGCGAGCTCTGCAGCACGATGCCCCACCCGATGCACCTGGATGTGATCGGGATGGCCGTAGCCACCGTGGTCGTCGTACACGGTGAGCACGTCAGCACCTTCGTCGCGCAGGATGGTGGCCAGCCGCTCAGCGGCCTCGTCGAGGTCCGCCTGCCAGAAGCACGCCGGATCGTCGTTCGTCGGCTCGCCCATCATCCCGGAGTCGACGTAGCCGAGGAACGCCACGCGCTCGACCCCGAGCGCCTCGGCCGCGGCGTGCGTCTCGACCACCCGCCGCTCCCACAGCTGCTCGCCGTCGCGCAGCACCCCGGGCACCGGCTCCCCGTGCTCGCCGCGCGTGGCGGTCACCAGGATGACGCGATGCCCGGCGGCAGCGGCGAGGGCCATGGTGCCCCCCGTTGCGATGGCCTCGTCATCGGGGTGGGCATGGAAGGTCACCAGGGTCGCCATGAGGGCCGATGCTACCGACGCCCCGGAACATCCGGTGCGGGCATCACGGCACCTCCCCGAGGGGGTGGGAGGCGAAGAAGGTCCAGAACACCCGCGCTGCAGCGATGCCGGAGGGATTCGTCCGTCGGTCGAAGCCGTGCGGGTAGACGTGCGTCAGGTCGTCCACGATGCTCAGTCGGAACTCGGGGCGGCCCGCAGCGCAGAACACGAGCGTCGTGGAGGTTGCACGCCGGTCGATCTGACAGGGGACGACGGGCAACCCCCACCGCAACGTGTGCGTTGCCATCGCCGCCCGCAGCACCGGGACCGTCGCCATCTCAGCCGGGTCGAGGGGCAACTCGTCGAGGCCGCTGCCCGCGAGGAACCGGTCGTCGGCGCTGCCGATGATCAGCCACAGATCCGCCGGCGCCTCGTCGTTCGAGGGGAACGTCGCGGGGATGACGGCGCCACCACCCGAGGCGCCGACCGCAGCGACCCGGTCGGGCAGTTCGATCGCCACCCGGTTGGCGAACGACCCGCCGTTGGAGAACCCGCTGACGAACGTGCGCTGTGCATCGATCGGCACGACACTTGCCACGTCGTCGATGAGCTGCCGTTCGAAGGCGATGTCGTCGGCCGGCCACGGCGCATCCGACGGGTAGCCGGGCAGGCGGCGTGCGACGTCGATGTCGTCGACGAGGTCGAGACCGTTCCACTTGGTGCTCCAGCGGTTCGCACCATCCTCGGTGACGAAGTGCTGGAGACCCGTGGGGAAGGCAACGACGGCTCCGTGCTCGTCGGCCACGGCACGCCACCCCGAGGTACGCCAGAACTGCAGCCCGTCCCCACCGGACCCATGGTGCATGACGACGAGCGGCGCACCGGCGGCATCGCGCTGTGCCGGCACGTAGAGCAAGAACTCGCGCACGGCGCCGTCGACCACCACGTTGCGGCAGTAGGAGCCGGCCACCAGCGGCTCGGGGATGGCCGTGGGCACGCAGGGCCGGCGCACCCACGCCGGCAACAACGCGTCGGCGCGCTGTGGTGCGGCGTGCGCCGGCAGCATGCCGAGGCACAGCACGGCGACGACGGCGAGTGCCACGTCGACGACGATGCGCCTAGGGCGGTACGAGCTGGATGATGCGGTGTGTGTCGAGCGCGATCGGGCTGCCATGGGACGAGCGTCGCCCCCGGCTGTGGGCCGACCGTGGGGGATCGATGAGGATCCGATGAGGACTGGCGCCGCGCCCCCAGCGGACCGGTCGCTCGCTCAGGCGATGGCGCCGTCGTCGCGCAGCGCGGCGATGCGCTCGGCGGGCATGCCCCAGTCGGCCAGCGCCTCGTCGGTGTGCTGACCGGGATGGGCCGGCGGCCGCTGGATCTCGCCCGGCGTCCGGCTGAAGCGCGGTGCCGGGGCGGGCTGGGTCACGCCGTCGACCTCGACGAAGGTCTGACGATGCACGTTGTGCGGGTGCGCCGGCGCCTCGACCATCGACAGAACCGGCGCGAAGCACACGTCGGTGTGCTCCATGACGGCGCACCACTCGTCGCGCGTCTTGGTCTTGAAGATGGCGGCGAGGCGCTCCTTCAGCGCGGGCCACTGCCCCTTGTCCATCTGGTGCGGCAGGTCGCCGTCGGCACCGAGCCCGCTCAGCTCCACGAGCTGCGCGTAGAACTGCGGCTCGATCGACCCCACCGACACGAACTTGGCGTCGGCCGTCTCGTACACCTCGTAGAAGTGGGCGCCCGTGTCGAGCAGGTTGGTCCCGCGCTCGTCGGCCCAGATGCCCATCGCCCGAAAGGCGTGGAACATCGTCATCAAGATGGCGGCGCCGTCGACCATGGCGGCGTCGACGACCTGCCCCTGGCCCGAGCGCTGACGCTCGACCAGCGCGCCGAGCACGCCGACGACCAGGAACATCCCACCACCACCGAAGTCCCCGACCAGGTTGAGCGGCGGCAGCGGCGGCTCGCCGGCACGGCCGATGGACTCGAGCGCGCCGGCGAGGGCGATGTAGTTGATGTCGTGGCCCGCCGCCTGGGCGTAGGGCCCGTCCTGGCCCCATCCGGTCATGCGGCCGTAGACGAGCCGCTCGTTGCGGGTCAGGCAGACGTCGGGGCCGAACCCGAGCCGTTCCGTGACGCCGGGGCGGAACCCTTCGATCAGCACGTCGGCCTGCTCCACGAGCTCGAGCAGCGCCTCGACGCCGGCCTCGCTCTTGAGGTCGATGCCGACCGAGCGGCGGCCCCGGTTGAGCACGTCGAGGTTCGGCCACTCGGGCGTCGTGCCGGAGACGCGGTCCGCCCGGTCGATGCGCAGGACGTCGGCGCCCAGGTCGGCGAGCAGCATGGCGGCGAACGGTCCGGGACCGATCCCGGCGATCTCGAGCACCTTGATGCCTTGCAGTGGTCCGGCCACGGTTCCTCCCCAGGTCGGTGGTTGTGTTGGTCAGCGCGACGCGGCCGGGCGGCGGCGTCGACGCTCAGGCTCGCGCCACCAGCTGCGCGATGGCCCCGGTCACCTCGGGCCAGAGGTCGCTCGGGATGTCGTGGCCCATCTCGTCGTGGACCTGCAGCGTCGACCCCACGACCAGTTCGGCCGTGCGCCTGCCCCCGGAGACGCCGACGAGCGGGTCCGCCTCGCCGTGGACGACGAGCGTCGGCGCGTCGAGGGCCGCCAGGCCGGCGGCCCGATCGCCGGAGAGCGCGATGGCCACGATCTGGTTGAGCGTGCCGCGGGGGTGGTGACACCGGTCGTAGGCGAGCGCCGCCTTCCGGCGCGCCCGCTCCTCGTCGAACAGGGTGGGGCTGCCGATGGCGCGATGCGTCGTCACCGTGTGTTCGATGGCGCCGTCGCGGTCGGCAGGCGACGGGGCCAGGAGGACGCCGAGGATGGCGGGGTCGGGGGCCCCGACGTCCGGCTCGCCGGTGGTCGACATGATCGACGTCAGCGATGCCAGGCGGTCGCGATGCTCGATGGCGAAGGTCTGGGCGATCATCCCGCCCATCGAGGACCCGACGACATGGACCCGGTCGAGATCCAAGGCATCCACCAGGGCGAGGAGGTCGGCGGCCATGTCCGAGAGCAGATACGGCGCCTCGACCGCCGCACCGCCCAGTGCGCCCAGCAGGTCGTCGATGGTCAGCGTCGTGTCGACCTTGGACGACAGCCCGACGTCGCGGTTGTCGAAGCGCACCACGCGGTGACCGGCGTCGAGCAGCGGGGCGAAGAACTCCGGCTCCCAGGTGATCATCTGCGAACCCAGCCCGGACACGAACACGACGGTCTCGCGCGTCGTGCCCGACGGCCCATCGAGCGGTCCGTCGTGACCCGGCTCGTAGACCTCGAAGCAGATGTCGATGGCGTTGGCGCTGATGACCGGCACGGGATCATCCTCGCCGGACCTTGACCGGACGGTCAAGAATCGGTCCGCCGTGCCCGCCGCTAGGTTGGCCCGCCGATGCAGGACGAACCGGTAGCCGTGCCGATCCGCCACGATCCCCTCACCGGCGACCAGGTGATCGTCGTCGCGGCCCGCCAGGCTCGACCGAACCTGCCGGCCACCGGATGCCCCTTCTGCCCCGGCGGACGGGAAGCCCCCGAGCCGTACGACGTCCGGTGGTTCCCCAACCGGTGGCCGTCGATGCCGGGCGATCGGTGCGAGGTGGTGCTCTACACCGACGACCACGACGACACCTTCGCGTCGCTCGGCGTCGCCGGTGCCCGCAAGGTGGTCGACCTGTGGGCCGAGCGCACGGCAGCGCTCGGCGACCGCGCCGACGTGGCCAGCGTGCTGTGCTTCGAGAACCGAGGACCCGAGGTCGGCGCGACGATCGCCCATCCGCACGGGCAGATCTACGCCTACGAGACGATCCCGCCCCGCCTCGCCGCCGAGATCACCGCAGACGGGTTCGCCGAGGCGCTCGGCGACGGGCCGCACGGCGCGTCGACCGACCGCCTCGTCTGCGCGGCTGGGAGCGCGCGCGCCTTCGTCCCGTGGGCAGCGTCGTGGCCGTATGAGCTGGTCGTGGCGCCGACGGCACGCCGGCCCGACCTGGTGTCGCTGCCCCCCGACGAGCGCGACGACCTGGCGGCGGTGCTCGTCGACGCGCTGGGCCGGCTCGACGCCCTGTTCGACGCCGCCATGCCCTACATGCTGTGGATCCACCAGCAGCCGACCGACGGGTCGGCGCCGGAGTTCTGGCTGCACGTGCACATCGCCCCGCTGTGGCGCGGACCGGGGACCCCGCGCTTCGTGGCCGCCGCCGAGGTCGGTGCCCAGGTGTACGTCAACCCGGTCGAACCGGCCGACGCCGCCGCAGCGCTGCGCGCCGCCGGGGACCGTTCGTGAGTGCGTCATCGGACCGGGTCGTCGTACGGGCGTGGGCGCCGGGCCGGGTGAACCTGATCGGCGATCACACCGACTACGCCGGCGGCGTGGCCCTGCCGATGGCCATCGACCTCGGCACCCGGGTCGAGGGACGCCGCGGCGGTGGCGTCATCCGCCTGGCGAGCACCGCCACCACCGGCGCCGCCACCTTGGCGACCCACATCGACGATCCGGCGGCGGTCACCCCGCCGTGGGCGCGCTACGCCGCCGGTGTCGTGCACGAGCTCGAGGCGGCGGGCCACGACGTGCCCGGGTTCGACGGGGTCGTGCGTTCGACCGTGCCGCTCGGCGCCGGTCTCTCGTCGAGCGCGTCGCTCGAGGTGGCGGTGGCGTTGGCGCTGGGCTTCGACGGCACACCGTCCGAGCTGGCCGCGCTGTGCCAGCGCGCCGAGCAGGTGGCATCGGGGGTGCCCTGCGGCGTGATGGACCAGTTGGCATCGACGAGCGGGGTGGCGGACCACGCCTTGTTGATGGACTTCGCCGCCGGCACCGTCGAGCCCGTGCGGCTGCCCGATGGCGTGGAGGTCGCCGTCGTGCATTCCGGGCAGGCTCGCACCCTCGTCGGCTCGGCTTACGCCGAGCGGCGCGCCGCCTGCGAGCGCGCCGCCGCAGCGATCGGACCGCTCGCCCACGCCGCACCCGACGACCTGGCCGCCGTGCCCGATCCGACCGACCGCGCCCGCGCCCGCCATGTGATCTCCGAGTGCGCCCGGGTCCGCAGCACGGTGCAGGCACTGCGCGCCGACGACCTGACGACGGTCGGACAGTGCTTCGTGGCGAGCCACGTGTCGCTGCGCGACGACTTCGCTGTGTCCAGCCCCGCGCTCGACGCGCTGGTCGACGAGCTGGTCGCCATGCCCGGGGTGTACGGCGCCCGACTCACCGGCGCCGGCTTCGGCGGTTGCGTCGTCGCCCTCGTCGAGCCGGGCACGGTGGCGCAGGTCGCCGACGACCTCGTGAGGCTGCCGTCGGGCCGGGAAGCCCGAGGGTGGCGGGTGCGCGCCGTCGACGGCGCTCGCCTGCGCTGAATGCTGCGGACGCGGCCTCAGGCGCCGAGATCGGGGCCGACGGCGGCGGCGAAGACGGCATCGACGGCGGCAGGATCGTAGGTCTCGACGCACGGACGGTCGAGCACCTCGCCCTCCAGCAGCGCGGGCGGCCGGTCGTGGAGCCACCACCACGCCAGGGCCGAGACGTACGGATACCCGGCGTCGAGCATGGCGGCGCACGTCTGATCGGGTTCGCCGAGCAGCACGTCGGCGCTGAACGGTCCGCCGCGTCCTCGCGCCGCGACCGCACGGTCGGACGCCACAACGACGGCGATGATCGAGCTCGGCGCCACCTCGCGAATCGGCGGCTCGGTGGCGGCGGTGCAGCTCAGCACCGATCCCACGGCGACCGCGCCGGCAGGATCACACGTCACCTTGTGGGTCCACCCGGTCTCGGTGCGGATGCGCTGCTCGAGCGCGATCGCCAGGGACGATCCGGTGAGCGCGCCCGGCGCGGGCAATGGCGTCGTCGACCCCGGGGCCATCGACGTCGCGCCACCACCGGGCGGCGGAGGCGACGGGTAGGTGCTGACCGTGCTCAACGACGCGCCGTGGTCGGCGTTGCGCCGGTCGATGTCGGCGCGCACCACATAGACGACCACCGCCGCGATGGCCGCCACGATGGCCACGAAGGCGGCGACCCGGCCGCTCACGCCGCCCACCGATCGACGAGATGACCGAGCCGGTCGATCGCCGAGGGCGTCCGCCATCCCCACCAGAACAGGTCCTTGCCGTCGACGAGGTGGACCGGCGCCACGACGGCGAGCTCGGCGACGTGACGCTCGGCGAACGGGTAGGGCTCCGACGGCGCCAGCACCACATCGGGCGACGCGGCGATGGCGGCGTCGAGATCGACGGTGGGGTACCGCTGGTCGGCCGCGCCCTCGGGCTGCACGACGTCGACGCCGATCCGGGCGAGCAGGGAGGTGCCGTAGCAGGTTGGTCCCAGGGCCATCCACGGGCGCCGCCAGATCGGGACGAAGGCCCGCACCCGCGCCGGCGGATCGACCGCGAGATCGAGCGAGGGGACGACGACGTCCAGGCCGCAGGCCTTCGCCAGCGCCTCCAGTGCAGGCGCGACGTCGTCGACCGTGTCGATGTCGAGCGCCAGCACCTCGACCCCGGCAGCGGCCAGAGCCTCGGCGTCGTGTCGTCGGTTCTCTTCGGTGTTGACCACGACGAGGTCGGGCCGCATCGCCACGATCGAGGCGATGTCAGGATCCTTGGTGCCCCCCACCGACGGGAGCTCGGGGTGCTCGCAGAACCGGGTGACGGCGACCGGTTCGAGACCCCAGGCCAGGAGCGACTCGGTCACGGACGGGACGAGCGACACGACGCGCGACGACGGCACGGCACGCGTCACATGCGACCGAGGAGCTCGGTCTTCTTCGCCGCGAACTCCTCCTCGGTGAGGATCCCCTGGTCGCGCAGCCGCGAGAGGTGCTCGAGCTGCTCGGGCACGGTCGGCTGCGGCGTCTGCGCGGCGTGCTGCTGCGCCATGGCGTTCATCGCCGTGTCGACGTGGCCGCCCAGTCGGTCGAACTTGCGGTTCTCGTTGCTCTCCATCTCCAGGTAGATCTGGTTTTGCACCTGGTTGGGATGGCGGATGTTCTCGAACTCGCTCTGGCCGGCGATCGACGCCGAATCGATGCGGAGGTCACCCAACCCGAGCATGCGCTCCCAGAATCGCTGGCTGAAGTGGATGGCGTTGATCGAGTCCAGCGGGATCTCGATGCCGGTCTTCGAGATGATGCCGCGCCGGTAGATGACCCGGTCGCTGGTGAGCACGAAGTTGGTGAACCGCAGCTGCAGCAGGCGGATGCCGAACCACACCAGCGTCGCCAGGATGGCGATGGCGGCGGCGACGCTCAACGACTGCGTGCCGAACCCGGTCCCGTCGAGCGACAGGGCGAAGATGCCGAAGGCCACGGCGGCGAGCAGCGACAGGAACGCCGGCGTCACGGTCCACCAGTGCGGGTGCAGGTCGAGCACCAGCTCCTCGTTGCTGTGGAGGTTGTCTGCGGGGTACGGCACGTCCGCAGCGTACCCTCGCTGGTTCGCCGACCCCGTCGGTTCGGCCGCCCGGTGGGCGTCGCCGGCGCCGTTGCGTACGGTGGCGCCGATGGAGGTGACCGCACTGCTCGCCGGGCTGACGGCGTCCCAGCGCGCCGCCGTGACCAGCCCGGCAGCCCCCCTGTGCATCGTGGCCGGCGCCGGCTCGGGCAAGACGCGTGTGCTGACGCGCCGGATCGCGCACCGCTGCAGCACCGAGGAGCTCGACGCCCGCCACGTACTTGCGTTGACGTTCACCCGCAAGGCGGCGGGCGAGCTGACCGATCGCCTGCGCGCGCTCGGTCTGCGCGACGGCATCACCGCCGGCACGTTCCACGCCGTCGCCTACGGCGCGTTGCGGGCGGCGTGGGCGGACGACCGCCGCACCCCGCCGGAGCTGCTCGATCGCAAGCTGCGCCTCGTGGGCTCGCTGCTCGAGCGCGGCGCCGCCACGACGCTGTCCACCATCGCCGTCGTCCAGGAGATCGAGTGGGCCAAGGC
>CAZYKR010000186.1:0-9027 GCA_964648005.1 uncultured Iamiaceae bacterium | reverse complement strand
CATGGCGCGCGATCTGGAGCTCGACCTCGTCGAGGTCGCGGACAAGGCGAACCCGCCCGTCTGCCGGATCATGGATTACGGCAAGTACGAGTACCAGGCCCGCCAGAAGGCCAAGGAGTCGCGCCGCAAGAGCAGCACCACCTCGCTCAAGGAGATGAAGTACCGGCCCAAGATCGGCACCGGCGACTTCGACACCAAGACCCGCAAGGTCGAGGGCTTCCTGGCCGAGGGCCACAAGGTCAAGATCACGATCATGTTCCGTGGGCGCGAGGTGTACCACCCCGAACTGGGTCGCAAGATCCTCGACCGGGTCGCCGAAGCGGTCGACGAGGTCGGCAAGGTGGAGATCTACCCCAAGCTCGACGGACGCAACATGACCATGGTTCTGGCCCCGGCCAAGGGCAAGAAGCCCGAGAAGGGCGAGAAGGACCCGACGGGCGCCGGCCACGCCTCGCCGGATGGCGCCGAGCCGTCGGCGCCGCCCGCAGGCGAGACCCCGGCGCCGGCCACCGAGCCGGCCGCCGCCACCACCGACGACTGACCTGACCTTCGGACGCACGCCCCTCCGGTGCGCCCGGATGGCGAACGCACACCGACACTGGAGACATCCATGCCGAAGATGAAGACCCACAGCGGCGCCAAGAAGCGCTTCAAGGTGACGGGCTCGGGCAAGATCATGCGCCGTAGCTCCAACCTGAACCACATCCTCGAGAAGAAGGCCCCGGCCCGCAAGCGTCGCCTGCACGGCGAGACCGAGGTCACCGGCGGCAAGCGCAAGCACGTCCGCAAGCAGCTGGGCATCTGATCACCCCCGGGGTCGACCGGCCCCGACGACGCCCACCGACCGGTCGGGCGCAAGGTTCGAACCACCCCTGACGGGGATCGGGATCCCCCGCGACTGCGGGGCACGGAAAGGAGACGGCGATGGCGAGGGTCAAGCGCGCTGTTCACGGCAAGAAGCACCGTCGGGCCACCCTGGCCCGGGCGAAGGGCTACTACGGCAACAAGAGCCGGTCGTACAAGGCCGCCAACGAGCAGGTGATGCACTCCCTGCAGTACGCGTACCGCGACCGTCGGGCGCGCAAGGGTGAGTTCCGCAAGCTGTGGATCCAGCGCATCAACGCCGCCTGCCGCCAGAACGGCATCAGCTACAGCCGCTTCATCGCCGGTCTCAAGGCCGCCGGGGTCGAGGTCGACCGCAAGGTGCTGGCCGACCTGGCCGTCGCCGAGCCGGCGGCGTTCGCCGCACTGGTCGAGGTGGCCAACAAGGCCGAGGCCGCCTGAGGTCGTGGCCGACCTCCCGGCCCCGCTGTCGGGCCGGAACCCACGGATCACCACGCTGCGGCGCCTGCTCGGGCGCCGCAGTGCGCGTCACGACGCGCAGCGCTTCGTCCTCGAGGGCCGCACGCTGCTCGACGAGGCGGTGCTCGCCGTCGCCTCGTCGGGTCTCGACCTCGTCGAGGTGTACGTCGACGACGACGCCCCGGACCTCGATGCCATCGCCGAGTTGGCCGACCGCGCCGGCGCAGCACTGGTCGTGGTGCGTTCGGGGACCGTCGCCCGCGTGGCGTCGACCACCACGCCGCAGCCCGTCCTCGCCGTGGCGGCGCTGCCGCACCACGACCTGGCGTCGCTGGCGGCCACCATGGGGTCCGACGCCTGCGCCCTGGTGCTGGTCGACGTCACCGACCCCGGCAACGTGGGCACGCTGGTGCGGTCGGCCGCGGCCGCCGGCGCCGCCGGGGTGGTGGTCTGCGGCGCCAGCGCCGACCCGTGGGGTCCCAAGGCGGTCCGGGCCTCGGCCGGCGCCGTGCTCCGCCTGCCCGTCGTGGCCGCCACCACCTCCGGAGCGAGCGAGACGGTGGCGGAGGTCGCCGGCGCGCTCGGTGCCCGCACCGTCGGCACCGTCGTCGCCGGCGGCGCAGCCCCTGAGTCGGTGGCGTTGGCGCGCGGTCGGGTGGCGCTGCTCGTCGGCAACGAGGCCCACGGCCTCTCCGCCGACGTCGTGGCGGGACTGGACGCCACCGTCACGATCCCGATGGCTGCCGGCAGCGAGAGCCTCAACGCCGCCATGGCGGGCACCGTCGTGCTGTTCGAGGCCGCGCGGCAACGGCGGGCACCATGACCGGCGATCGAGACACCGGGTGCTGCGGCCGAATCGGATTGGACCGCGCCGCCGGTGCAGGACAGGGTGGTGCTCGATGATCGACCAGCTCGAGCAGCTCCAGGCGGACGCGGCGGCACGCATCGCCGCAGCGGCGGATCTCGATGTCCTCCACGCCGTCGAGATCGACGTCTTGGGGAAGCGGTCCACCCTCACCGACCTGCGCAAGCAGCTCGGTGGCCTCGACCCCGACGAGCGGCGGACCCTGGGCCAGCGACTCAACGACGCCAAGGCGCAGCTCGAGTCCGCCGTGGTCGCTCGTCGTGCCGATCTCGAGGCTGCGGCACGCACCGCGCAACTGTCGGCGGAGCGGCTCGATCTGACCGAGCGGCTCGATCCCGCGCCGGCCCGTGGGCACCTGCATCTCGTCACCCAGACGCGCGACCGGCTCGAGGACGTGTTCGTCGGCCTCGGCTTCACGGTCGCCGAGGGTCCGGAGGTCGAGAACGACTGGTTCAACTTCGAGGCGCTCAACATCCCGCCGTCGCATCCGGCGCGCGGCATGTGGGACACCCTCTACGTCGACGCCGGCGAACCGCAGTCGGTGCTGCTGCGCACCCACACGTCGCCGGTGCAGATCCGAGTCATGCAGGACGTCGCCCCGCCGATCTACGCCGTCATGCCCGGCCGGGTGTACCGACGCGACACGGCCGATGCCAGCCACATGCCGGTGTTCCACCAGATCGAGGGCCTCGTCGTCGACCGCGGCATCACGTTCGCCGACCTCGCCGGCACGCTCGAGGCCTTCACCTCCGCCTACTTCGGCAACGCCATCCACTCCCGCCTGCGGCCCTCGTACTTCCCGTTCACCGAGCCGTCGGCGGAGTACGACATCAACTGCGTGTTCTGCGAGGGCGCGGGCTGTCGCACCTGTGCCCAGACGGGCTGGTTGGAGCTGGGCGGCTGCGGCATGGTCCATCCCAACGTCTTCGCCGCCGTCGGCATCGACCCGGAGGAGTGGTCGGGCTTCGCCTTCGGCTTCGGCATCGACCGACTGGCGCTGATGCGTCACGGCGTCGACGACCTGCGCGAGCTGTTCACCAACGACGTCCGGTTCCTGAGGCAGTTCTGATGAAGGTCTTGTTGTCCTGGCTGCGGGAGTTCGCGCCCATCGACTGCTCGCCGTCCGAGCTCGCCGAGCAGCTCAGCGACCTCGGCCTCGCCGTGGAGTCGATGGACCACCTCGGTGCCGACCTCGACGGTGTGGTCGTGGCGGAGGTGCTGGCGCTGCGACCGCATCCCGACGCCGACAAGGTGCAGCTCGTCGACGTCGACCTCGGCGACGGCGAGGCGCTGCAGATCGTGTGCGGCGCGTTCAACATGGCCGTCGGTGACCGCGTGCCGCTCGCCACGCTCGGCACGACGATGCCCAACGGCATGCGCATCGAGCGGCGCAAGCTGCGGGGCGAGCTGTCCAACGGCATGCTGTGCTCGGCCACGGAGCTCGGCCTCGGCGACGATCACAGCGGCATCCTGGTGCTGCCGGGCACGCCCACCCTCGGCACGCCCATCGGTGAGGCGTTGGGCATCGCCGACGACGTGCTGTACGACCTCGAGGTCAACCCCAACCGGCCCGACGCCATGTCCGTCGCCGGCGTGGCGCGCGACGTGGCGGCACGCCTCGGCGTCCCGTTCACCCAGCTCGACCCGCAGGAGGCGACGTCGGGTGCGGACATCGACGGCCGGGCTTCGGTGACGATCCACGACGCCGATCTCTGCGGCCGCTTCCTGGCTCGGGTGCTCGACGGCGTGACGGTGGGGGAGTCGCCGGCGTGGTTGGCCAATCGCCTGACCTTGCTCGGCATGCGCCCGATCAACTCGATCGTGGACATCTCGAACTACGTGATGCTCGAGCTCGGCCAGCCGAACCACACCTACGACCTCGCCAAGGTCCGCGACGGTCACCTCGGCGTGCGCTGGGCTCGCGACGGCGAGACGATCGTGACCCTCGACGACGTCGAGCGGACGCTGACGTCGGGCGACGGCGTGATCGTCGATGCCGACGACGTGGCAATCGGCATCGCCGGGGTGATGGGTGGCGCCTCGACCGAGATCTCCGACACGACCACCTCGGTGCTGCTCGAGATGGCCTGGTGGCAGCCGATGGCGATCGCCCGCAGCTCGGCCCGGCTCGGGCTGCGTTCGGAAGCCTCGATGCGGTTCGAGCGCGGCGCCGACCCCGAACTGCTCGATCTGGCTGCACGCCGCTTCGCCCAGCTGGCCGCCGAGGCCGGTGCGTGCCTGGCTCCCGGCACGGTCGTCGTCGACGGCGACCTGCCGGACCGCTCACCGATCGCGGTGCGTACCCGCCGGGTGTCGGACCTGCTCGGCTCCACCTTCACGGGCGAGCAGATCCGTGGCCTGCTCGAACCGATCGGGTTCGCCTTCCCCGGCTCCGCCGACGGCCCCGACAGCACCCAGGACGTCGTCATCCCCAGCTTCCGGTTCGATTCGGCCACCGAGACCGACGTCGTCGAAGAGGTCGCCCGGATGCACGGCTACAGCCGGCTCGGCACGTCGATGCCGCCGTCGGCGCGCTTCGGCACTCTGACGCCCCGCCAGCGCGACCGGCGCCTGCTGCGCGAGGTCCTGGTCGGGCTCGCCGTCGACGAGGCGATGCCGATGCCGTTCCTGGCGCCGGCGGACCTCGAGCGGACCGGGCTGCCCGGCGACGCCGCCACGCTGCTGAACCCGCTGGCGGTCGAGGAGTCGGTCCTGCGCACGTCGCTGCGCCCCGGCCTGTTGCGGTCGCTGGCCTACAACGCGTCGCACCGCACCACGGGCGTGGCGCTGTTCGAGATCGGCAAGGTCTGGACGCCCGACCCGGCCGGCGGCATGCCGGCCGAGCGCGAGGTCCTCGCCGTCGCCACCACGGCGTCGGCGGCCGGGGGCTCCGGCGATGACGTCGCGGCACGCCACGCCGTACGGGTGCTCGACACCCTGGTCGAGGCGCTGGCGCTGCACGGGATCACGCTCGAGCAGGTGGCCCCACCCGGACTGCACCCGTCGCGCAGCGCGGAGGTGCTCCTCGACGGTGTCGCCGTCGGCGGCGTCGGCGAGGTCGATCCAGCTGTGCTCGCCGAGTGGGCGATCCCCGAACGAGTGGCGGTGGTCGAACTCGACCTCGATGCCGTGCTGGCGGCGCCGCACGGCGAGCGGCCCTACGCCAAGATCAGCCGGTACCCGTCGAGCGACATCGACCTGGCGTTCGTGGTCGACGACACGGTGCCGGCCGCCGCGGTGGAGGCGACGATCCGGTCTGCGGGCGGCGACGATCTCGTGCGCGTGGCGCTGTTCGACGTCTTCCGCGGCGCGCAGCTCGGTGACGACTGCCGGAGCCTGGCGTTCTCCCTGCGACTCCAGGCCACCGACCGCACGTTGACGGACAACGAGGTGGGCGAGGTGCGCCAACGCGTCATCGATGCCGTGGTCGCCGCCCACGACGCCTCCCTGCGCAGCTGAGCGCGTCGCGACCGCATCACCCGGGCTCGGGCCCGTACCCGCACCCGTTGACCGCCGCGACCGTCCATCGCGCCCCTCCATCGGGTGCCGGCCCGACGGCGACGCCGACGGCACCCGTCTCGCTGTAGCGCCACTCCCACTCGGTGTCGCCGATCTGCACGAAGTCGTCCCTGGTGGCGGGAGGTCCCTCGACCGGCCGGCTGGCGTTGCGCCAGTAGGCAGCATCCGATGGTCCGTCAGCGGCCCACCAGGCATCGACCGCCGCCTCCGGCGTATCGGCAACCGGGTTCGAGCCGGCAGCGGTCAACGTGCAGAACCGGAGGGTCCCGGGCCGAGTCCACAGCCACGCGAACCCGAGTGCCGCGATCGCCACGACCGTCGCGGCGAGCACGGTGGTCTTGCGGTGACGGCGCCCTCCGGCGACTCGGCGTTGCGGATCGTCGGTCGCCGGCTCCACCATGGCGTACTCATCGGCACGCGGCAGAGACGGGGTGAGGCCAGGGCCGAATATCGGATGCATAGAAATGCGTATGCCTGTATAGTCGTGCGATGCATGCCGTCATGATCGTCGGGGCGTCGGGGTACGCCGGAGCCGAGCTGCTCCGGCTGTGCCTGGCACATCCCGAGCTGGAGGTGGTCGGTGCCACGGGCGCCAGCCAGGCCGGCGAGCCCATCGCCGCGCTCTACCCCAACCTGGTGGCCGCCGTCGGCGACCGACGGTTCGACCGGGTCGACGACCTCGACCTCAGCGCCGCCGACGTCGTCTTCTTGGCCCTGCCGCACGGGGAGTCACAGTCGCTCGTCGCCGAGCGGGGCGACGACCTGGCGCGTATCGTCGACATCGCTGCCGACTTTCGGCTCGACGACGCCGCGCTGTACCCGCGGTGGTACGGCGAGGACCACGCTGCGCCGGACCTGCTCGACACCTTCGTCTACGGCCAACCCGAGCTGTTTCGCGACGACCTGCGCAACGCCACCCGCATCGCCGTGCCGGGCTGCTACCCGACGACGGCCATGCTGGCGCTGGCGCCGTTGCTGCGCGCCGGCGTGGTCGAGGCGACCGGCATCATCGTCGACGCCGCCAGCGGCGTGTCCGGCGCCGGTCGGCCGCCCAAGCCCAACACCTCGTTCTGCACCGTCGACGAGGACTTCACCGCCTATGGCCTACTGACCCACCGGCACACGCCCGAGATGGAGCAGGGGCTCACCCGGGTAGGCGGCGAGCATGTCCAGGTGCTCTTCACCCCGCACCTGGCCCCGATGAACCGGGGCATCCTCGCCACCTGCTACGCCCGGCCGACGACCGCGCTCACCCAGGCGCAGCTCGACGCGCTGTACCACGATGCCTACGACGCCGAGCCATTCGTCACCGTGGTCAACGGGTCGCCCTCGACCAAGGCCACCGCCGGCTCCAACAGCGTGCACGTGGCCGTGCACCTCGATGCGCGCACAGGCACGGTCGTAGCGCTCGGGGCGCTCGACAACCTCGTCAAGGGGGCCGCCGGCCAGGCGGTCCAGTGTGCCAACCTGTCCCTCGGTCTCGACGAGCCGACCGGCCTGCCCGTCACCGGGCTGTACCCCTGAGAGATCGCCATGTCTGTCACCGCACCAGCCGGTTTCGTGGCCTCGGGCATCGCCTGCGGCGTGAAGGACTCCGGGGCGCTCGATCTGGCGCTCGTCGCCACCGACGATGCCAAGCCGGTCACCGCCGCCGGCGTGTTCACGCAGAACAAGATGACGGCGGCGCCCGTGCTCGTGTCTCGCCGGAACCTCGAGGCGACGGGAGGGCATGCCGCCGCCGTGGTGCTCAACAGCGGGAACGCCAACGCCGCCACCGGCGCAGCCGGGTACGCCGACGCCGAAGCCATGGTCGACGCGGTCGCCGCCGCGCTCGGCGCAGCCGGCGATGCCGTGCTGGTCTGCTCGACGGGCCTGATCGGCATCCCGCTGCCGGCGCAGCGCATCGTCGACGCCGCGCCCGCCCTGGTGGCGGAGGCCACCGGTGACGCCGAGGCCGGTCACTCGGCCGCCGAAGCCATCCGCACCACGGACACGTTCGCCAAAGAGGTCGTCATCGCCGCCGACGGGTTCACCGTCGGTGCCATGGCCAAGGGCGCTGCCATGCTGGCGCCGAACATGGCGACGATGCTCGCCGTCGTCACGACCGACGCCGTCGCCTCGCCGGAGGTGCTCCACGACGTGCTGCGCGCAGCGGTCGACGCCAGCTTCAACGTCATGACGACCGACGGCTGCACCTCGACCAACGACACGGTCCTGCTGCTGGCCAGCGGTCGCGCGGACGAGCCGACGGCGGATGCCCTCCGGGCGGCGGTGACCGAGGCGTGCCAGGCGCTGGCCCAGATGATGGTCGCCGACGCCGAGGGCGCCACGAAGTCGGTCCACCTCGAAGTCGTCGGCGCCGCCGACGACGACGAGGCGGCACGCGGCGCCCGCAAGGTGGCCGACTCCAACCTGTGCAAGTGCTCGTGGTACGGCGCCGACCCCTACTGGGGACGGATCGCCAGCGAGCTCGGGTCCGCCGGCATCGCCTTCGATCAGACCCGGATCTCGATCAGCTACGGCGGCCATGTCGTCGCGGCCGGGGGCGTCGAGATCGACCACGACCGGGCCGCGGTCGCCGACCACATGGCACAGCGCGACATCTACGTCGTGGCCGACCTGGGCCTCGGCTCCGGGCGCGCCGAGCTGTTCACCAACGACCTGACGCATGCGTACGTCGACGAGAACATGGGGACGTCATGAGCGGCACCGCCGACGAGATCGTGGAGCGGCTCGCAGCCGGCCACGCCAAGGCCGACGTGCTGGTGGAGGCGTTGCCCTACATCCGCCGGTTCCGCGGTGCCACCGTCGTCGTGAAGTACGGCGGCAACGCCATGGTCGACCCGGCGCTGGCCGACCGGTTCGCCGAGGACGTGGTCCTGCTCCAGGCCGTCGGCCTGCGGCCCGTCGTCGTGCACGGCGGCGGGCCGCAGATCGGCGATCTCATGGCCCGCCTCGGCAAGGAGCCCGAGTTCCGCGACGGCCTGCGGGTCACCGACGCCGAGACCCTCGACATCGCCCGCATGGTCCTGTCGGGCAAGGTCAACCGCGAGATCGTCTCCGCCATCAACGTGCACGCGCCGATCGCCGTGGGCCTCTCCGGTGAGGACGCCGGGCTGATCGTCGCCGACGTGCGCGACCCGGCGCTCGGCTACGTCGGCGACGTGCGGGAGGTGAACCCGGCGATCGTGGAGCGGCTGCTCGCCGAGGAGTTGATCCCCGTGATCTCCACCATCGGCTCCGACGAGTCGGGGCAGGCCTACAACATCAACGCCGACACGGTCGCCGGCGCCATCGCTGCGGCCCTCGGTGCCGAGAAGCTCGTGTACCTGACCGACGTC
>CAZYKR010000185.1:0-9037 GCA_964648005.1 uncultured Iamiaceae bacterium | reverse complement strand
CCGCCCGAGCGACGTGCGCCGCCTGCGCCGGGAACGTCGCCAGTGCCAGGACGGTCGTCAGCGCCAGCACAGCGACGATGGCACCGAGCAGGGCACGGACGCGCGTCGTCCCGGGCGCGCCGGCGCGGGGAGCGCGCCGCGCTCGACGACGGCCCGTGGTCGGCGGCAGCACGCCGGCCAACCTACTGCTGGGGGCCCAGCGCGTTGGTTCATGGCTGCTGTATCAGCAGCGGTGCTGGGCGCCGGTGGCGGCTCAGACGGCGGGCGGCCCGGGCAGGCGACCGGTGGCGGCGCGCGACGCCTCGGCCATCGCCAGGCGGAACGCCTCCAGGCGTTCGGCGAGCGCGGCATCACCCAGCGACAGGATGCGGGCGGCCAGCAGCCCGGCGTTGCGAGCGTTGTCGACGGCGACGGTCGCCACCGGCACCCCCTTGGGCATCTGCACGATCGACAGCAGCGAGTCGAGCCCGTCGAGGTGTCGCAACGCCACCGGCACGCCGATCACCGGGAGGGTCGTGGTCGACGCCAACATGCCGGGCAGGTGGGCGGCGCCGCCAGCGCCGGCGATGATCACGGAGAACCCGGCGTCGCGGGCGCCGAGACCGAAGGCGATCATGTCCTCGGGCGTGCGGTGCGCTGACACCACCCGGACCTCCGTGGCGACGCCGAGCTCGGCGAGCACCTCGACGGCGGCGGACATCACCGGGTAGTCGCTGTCGCTGCCCATCACGACGGCGACGGGCGCAGCGGCGGAGGCGTCGGTCATGGCGCCGACCCTACTCGGCGTCGTCGACGCCGATCGTCGGCGCAGCACGGGCGTGCCATGCCGCTGGCGTCAGCTCGGGCGCGGCTCGCCGGTGAGGCGCTCCACCGCCTGCCACGCCCGGTCGAGCGCAGCGGCGGGGTCGGCGGCGGTGGCCGTGACGTGGCCGAGCTTGCGCCCCGGCCGGGCGCCCTTGCCGTAGAGGTGCACGTGGGTGTCGCGCACCGCCAGCGCCGCCGGCAGGCGGTCACGGGGGTCGCTGCCGTCTGCGGGTCCGAGCACGTTGACCGTGGCGACAGCGGGGGCGCGCAGCTCGGCCGAGCCGAGGGGCAGGTCGCACACGCCGCGCAGGTGGTTCTCGAACTGGGATGTGGCGGCGCCCTCGATCGTCCAGTGCCCGGAGTTGTGCGGGCGCGGCGCCAGCTCGTTGACGAGCAGCCCGTCGGCGGTGACGAAGAGCTCGACCGCCAGCATCCCGGTCGAGCCGACCTCGTCGGCGATCGCCGTGGCGAGGGCACGCGCCTCGTCGGCCATGTCGTCGGGGATGTGCGCCGGGGCCATCGTCTCGTTGCAGATGCCGTCGCGCTGGATCGTGTCGACGACGGCGTACGTGGCGTGGTCGCCCGATGGGTTGCGGGCGATCAACACCGACAGCTCGCGCTCGAGCGTCAGCAGCGGCTCCAGGACCAGCGGTCGCTCAGCGGTGGGGCGGGCGCCGGCCGGCAGGTCGACGAGCCCGGCGATCACGAACACGCCGTAGCCGTCGTAGCCGCCGGTGGCCGCCTTGGCCACGATGCGCGGGCCGTGGGCGTCGACGAAGGCCTCGATAGCGGCATCGTCGGTGGCGATGGCGAAGGCGGGGACGGGGAAGCCGGCGGCGCCGAGGTGCGTGCGTTGGTGCGCCTTGTCGGAGAAGCGCAGCACGGTGCCGCTCGGTCGCACGACGTGGCCCTCGACGGCGAGGGCGTCGAGCGTGGCCGGGTCGACCTGCTCGTGGTCGAAGGTGAGCACGTCGACACGTTCGGCCAGTCGACGCAGGGCGTCAGGGTCGTCCGCCGCACCGATCATCACTTCGGCACCGGTGCGGGTGGCCGGCTCGCCGTCGGCCTCGGCCAGCACGACGAGGTCGAGCGACAGGGAGATCGCCGACTGCGCCATCATCTGCGCCAGCTGGCCCGCTCCGACGATCCCGACCCGTGGTGCCATGCGAGGGAGTCTCGCAGAACGGTGCACGGCCGGTGAAACATGAATCGCTATTCCGCTGTTGGAACTCATGAGCTAGGGTGGACGCTATGGAGACCGGCTGGACCTTCTTCTCGAACCACGGGCACGTGCTCGTGTGCATCGCCAGCGACCCCGACGCACGCCTGCGCGACGTGGCCGACCGGGTGGGGATCACTGAGCGAGCGGTCCAGGCGATCGTGAACGATCTCGTCGACGAGGGCTATCTCACTCGTGTGCGGGTAGGTCGACGCAACCGCTACGAGGTGCACGACGACCAGCCCCTGCGCCACCCGGTCGAACAAGGCCACCGGGTCGGCGACGTGCTGCGTGCGCTCGAGGTCGGCGAACTGGCGACAGGAGGTGCGCGATGAGCGTGGAACGGTTGGCACGCAACGGTGAGGCGCATCGGGTGCCGCCCGAGGTGGCGGCGATGACGGCGGCGCCGTCGCTGCACACCGTGGTGGTGACGTGCATGGACGCCCGCATCGACCTGTTCCGCATCCTCGGGCTCGATCTCGGGGAGGTGCACATCCTGCGCAACGCCGGAGCGGTGGTCACCGACGACGTGCTGCGCTCGCTCGTCGTGTCCCAGCAGATGCTGGGCACCACCGAGATCATGCTGATCGGGCACACCACCTGCGGTCTGTGCGGCACGACCGAGGAGCAGGTGCGGGCCAAAGTGCTCGAGGGCACCGGCCAGGACGCTCCGTTCCTGTTCGGCAGCTTCGACGACCTCGAGGCGTCGGTGCGCGACGGTGTGCGCCGCTTGCGGTCCGAACCGCTGCTCGCCAACACCACCGTGGCGCGCGGGTTCGTCTACGACGTCGTCACCGGCCAACTGCACGAGGTCCCTGTCGAGGACCCGGCCCCGGCCCCGGCCGACGCCCACGCCGGCCACGCTGGGCACTCGACTGCCTGACCGGCTGCCTGGCGGCGTGCCGTGCCGCCGCTCAGTGCTCGAGGTGCAGGCGGATGGCAGCGTCGAGCTGGTCGAGGATGTCGGGTGGGAGTCGTCCAGCGACGGCGCCGACCCGGTCGATCGCGATCGAGCGAATCTGCTCGGCTTGGGCTTTCGACGTCCGAGGCAGCTGGCACCGACGCGCGGGGAGCAACACCTGGAACGGGAAGACCCGAGCCGTGTTCGTGGTCACCGGTACGACGGTGATGACGCCTCGGCCGAGCTGCTCGGCGACCCGGTTCGCGCCGTCGTTGCTCACGATGACGGCGGGCCGGCGCTTGTTGGCCTCGGAGCTCCGCGCCGGGTCGAGATCAACCCACACCACATCACCGCGCCGCATCAGCGGAGCCCGTCAGCTGAGGTTGTCTCCCAGGCTTCGGCATCGGACTGGGCCCATTCGTCCCATGCCGCCGAGTAGTCGTCGCCCAGCGCGCTCGCTCGAAGCAGCCGCACGGCCCGGTGCACAACGCCCGAACGCGACCCGACGCCGTGCTCGGCTGCGTAGCGATCGATGAACTCCAGATCCTCGTCGGGAATGCTCACGCTCAACTTCATGCCGACGATGCTACCTAAGTAGGAAAGTCCATGCTACTCAGGTACTACTCGGTCAAGCACTCGGAGGCGACGAAGTTGCTGATGGTGTGTGAGGCATCGATCTGCGCGGCTTGAGTTGGTATGGATCCCGCTTGGACGATGACCTGATTGCCCTGCGCGTCGGTCTCCACGATGTCGCCCGATGCCGAGCCGTTCACGAGGAGCAGGAGCACCTGGAGCTCGATCTCGATGCTGGCGCGGAGGGCTTGAGGCGACCTGTCGCGGATGCCTGCCAAGAGCTCGAGCGCCGCTGGCGGATCAATCGGTCGCGTGTCGACGTACTCCTGAAGCGTCAGACAGACGGCGGGGTCGACAACGGTCGCCGTCGTACCCACGGCAGATTCGCCAATGGCCTGAAGGTCATCAGACTGGATCCACTCTCCGGCTTCGACCGGCTGACGCAACACCTCATAGCTCGTATACGTGCCTACGCACCTCCGACCCGCAAGGACCTCCTCCTCCGAGATGGGGATGATCTGAACATGAAACGCGCGAATCGCGCTTTCGAGCCGGGTCTCTGCTGGCAGATGCTCCAGCGCATGCAGGCCACCGAACGATTCGCCGTTCATCAATTGGCAATCATCGAGCCGGCTTCCATCAGGTTCACGTGCCGGTTCAGCGGCTGGCAATTCATCAAGGTCACCTGGCGAAGTCGACCCGCACGAGACGCCCAAAACCACCAAGGAGGCGTACAGACACGCTAGGACCCGCGTCGAGCTGACCACCATCCGAACCTCCCGCCCGCCCGGCCCGACGGGACGCAGATCTCCGGGCTTGTGGGCTCGACAGTCGTCGAGCGTTCACGGCTATCAGTGTCCCACTCGAGCCCGCTCGATGTCGACCGTCGCACTAGTGTCCCATCAGGGCGTCGTCGGCGTCGGGCATAGCGCCGGCTTAGGGGACGAGCTCGAAGGCGTCGCAGTGCGCTGGCCGCACGACCCGGAAGTGGCGGTGGTCGAGCGTTGCGATCTCGACGGCGCCGAACCGCTCAGCCAGCGCGATGAGCGACGCGTCGGTCACGCCGAGGCCGAGATCCGCGTAGGTGTCCACGAGCTCACGGATGCGGGTCCAGTCGATACCGGTCAACGGCTCCACGACGAGGCGACCTTCATCGATGTCAGCGACGAGGGCTGCTTCCCCGGCGTGGCCGACCTGTCGGGCGATCAGGAACGCTGCCTCAGCGATCACCAGGCCGGTGGTGACCAGCTCGTTGGCTTCGAGGTTGAGCAGCGCGGCGCAGTCGGCGTGGTCGCGGTCGTCTCGGTCCGCGGTAGCGACCAGCGGGCCGGTGTCGACGATCAGCACGACCGGTCAGTCGCGCCCGAAGCCCTCTGCGAGCATCTCATCCGCGTCACGGGCGGAGCGCTCCCCGCCGGACGCGCCGACACCAGCGATCGCAAGACTCCGACGCGGTCCCTTCGTCGACACGGCAGCAGGAAGCGTGTCGACGAGCTCCGCGATCACGACGTCGATTCCGACACCGCGGCGCGCGGCTTCGGCTTCGAGGCGGCGCAGCGCATCCGGTGGCAGATCGACGGTCACGGACATGGTCCCAAGTGTAGAGGCCACCCGCACGCCGACCCGGGCCGGTTTCTCGGCGTTGGTGCTGGAGCCCCGACTCCGTCTGGGTTGCCCACGGCGGGTCACGACCCATCGTCGACGCGGAAGGCGCCGCGCATGAAGGGGTGGATGCGACAGAAGTAGGTGTAGGTGCCTTCGGGCAGGTCGGTCGGAATGGTCCAGTCGTTGCGGTCGGCGGTGGGGGCGCCGCCGGTGCCGAGCTCGCCGGAGTCGAACACGATGTCGGCGTCGGCCAGCGGGTAGGCCACGCCGGTGTCGCGGTCGCACGGCGCCTTGCAGGCGGTGACCGTGTGCCAGAGGCCCGGAGGTTGGGCCTTGTCGTCCTCGTTGAAGAACTCGAGCGGCTCGCCCGGGGCCACGACCGGGACCGTCTCGTCGAGCGCCATGTCGCCGGGCGAGTACACCCAGTCGACGATGCGGACCTGGTCGGTGGGGGCCGACGCCGCCTTGGTGGCGCTGTCCGGGTACTCGACCGTCTGGCCGCCGTGGTTGTCGTTCTCGGCGAGGTGGCCGTGCGAGAGCACCTTGCGATACTCGACCGGCTCCTGGAACGGGTCGATGCCGTCGGTGCCGTCGACCATGAACAGCACCATGATGCCCATCGACTCGTACCACGACGCCCGGTCGCTGTCGTAGGTGGTCGACAGCGACAGCACGTCGCCCTTCTTGACCGCCACCCGGTACTCGGGCGGCGCCACGGTCATCGACACGTCCCACGACACGGCACCTGCCGGCTCGTAGTACTCGGCGATCGACGAGAAGATCTCGACCTGATCGTCCTCGACAGCGGGGTTCGTCGCCTCGACGCCGTCGCGCCGGACGTCGAGGTCGACCGTGAGCCCACCCGGGTGCAGGTGACCACCGGTGCCGATGATCACGCTGTCGCGGTCGACGGTCCACTCGTTGAGCGGCTCGCCCCGGTAGGCGTCGGGCACGTCGTCGGGGTAAGTGAAGGTGCCGTCGTCGGCGGAGCCCTTCAGCACATCGAAGACGGGATACACCGAGCCGTTGACGACGTCCATCCAGATGGGTCGCGCCTCGCGGATGCCCTCGGCCGAGGGATGATCGGCCGGGATCAGCCAGAAGGTGTAGGTGATGTACGCCTGCTCCTCGGTGGGCCACAGGTTGTGCAGCATGTAGTTGATGAGCAGGTTGTCGTCGGCGTCGTAGCGGTAGCCGAAGCCCGGAGGCGAGCGCAGGAACGTCTTCTCCTCGCCGGCGGCGAAGATGCGCTCGGGCAGTCGGGGCGTGGTCGCATCGCTGCGGGAGAGGTTCAGCCACACGCCGTGGTGCAGGTGCAGCTCATCGACCGGCGGCACGGTGCCGTCGGCGCGCTCGAGGTCGGGCTTGATGCCCACCAGCCAGCCGTCGAAGTCCGGCCGGGGGACGTCGTTGCCCGAGAACTCGATGGAGTTCTGCCCCGGGTGCACGGTGATCGGGCCGTACTTGAACTCGAGCTTCTGCACGCCTGGCAGGTCGAGTGCCCATCCCTCGTCCTCGACCGGGTAGCCGGCGTTCACGGCGCTCGGTGCGCCGGGGCCGTCGTAGGTCGTCACCACGCCGTCGCCGGCAGCCGACGTCGATCCGCTCGATGAGCCGGTCGTAGCGGCGGTGCTGTCGCTCGTTGCCTCCGTCGTCGACGCCGCGCAGGCGCCGGCCAGGACGGCCACGGCCACCAGACCGATGAGCGCGCGAAGGAGGGCCGGTCGGTGTGTCATGCGTCGCAGGGTAGGCGGTCGCCGGTCTCGTTGGCGTGTGGTCGTACATGCACCGACCGTGATGCCCGGTGGCGCTCCTGCTGGCGCTCGTCCGGTCAGGCGGGCGTGGCGGGAGCTGCGAACTGCTCCGGGATCCACTGGGCGAGCAGCGCACGCAGGCGGTCGGGGGAGTGGTCGAGCAGATGGCCGTCGTCGGGCAGCAGCACCAGCTCGCCGTGCCCGGCGATCATGCGCACCGTCTCGGACACGAACGGCGGCAGCAGCTCGTCCCGCTCACCGTGCACCAGCAGCAGCGGCGTGTCGCCGAGCAGCTCCGCCTGCTCGCAGCCGGCCGACTGCGTGGACAGGGTGACCACCCCGGCGACGTGGCGGTGCAGCGCGATCCCGGCGCGCACGGCCACGGCACCGCCGAAGCTGTGTCCCATCGTGACGAACCGTTGCGCCCCCTTGCGGCCGGCGAGGTCGGCGGCGGCGAGCACGTCGTGGGTGCAGCGGTCGAGGTCGTTCGGGCGGCGGTAGCCGACGCGCATCGTGGCGATGGCGTGCTCCGCCCACAGACGCTCGCCGAGGTCGTGGTAGAGGCCATTCGCCGGGCCGAGCACGCCACCCATGGCTCCGCCGAAGGCCAGCACCACGTCCTCGGCGTCCTCGTCGCCATGCCAGACCACCGTGAGCAGGCCGCGCATGGTGTACAGCTCGAGGTGGCGCAGGTCGGGACCGACGCGCACCTCCTGCAGGTCGATGGCGTCGAGCGCGTCGAGCGGTGCGGCGTCGCGTGCCATGCGGCGGCTCCGTTGCGGGCGGTCGGAACGGTTCCGGCCCCGGCGCGGTCGGACGCTATCGTGGCCGTTCCGACGGCGGCGTAGCCGAGTGGCCCAGGCAGGGGCCTGCAAAGCCCTAGACGTGAGTTCGATTCTCACCGCCGCCTCTGACCGAGTGGCCTGCAGCGATGCAGGCCACTCACCGTTTTGGCGCCGTCAACTGCCGAAGTCGACGACGTCGAGCGCCAAGGGCATCGCTCGCTCGTGGGGGCCGTCGGCGGGGGACGGTGCGGTCGTGCGGTCGCCGCCAAGGGTGCCCGTCACGGTGAACGCCTCGATCTCGTACGGCCACTGCGTGGACGCGAGCGGCACGGGAGCGCGCGAGACGTGGAAGTGCAGGTGTGCCTCGGAAGAGTTGCCGGTGTTGCCGAGCCGTCCGATCTCCTGCCCTCTCGTCACCCGGTCGCCGACCGACACGCTGAACGAACCTTGCTTGACATGGGCGTAGAAGGCGTAGAGACCGTCGCCGATGTCGAGAATGACGTAGTTGCCCCCAAGCTGTTCCACGGTGAGGCCTTCCGTGAGCGCCTGCGGCGTGGCGTCGGGCATGTCGTCGACCACTGCCACGACCGTGCCGTCGGCGACCGCCAACAGCGGCTGGTCGTAGGCGAGGTACGACGTGTTCTGCGTCGGGTCGCCGGCGAAGGTGGGCAGCAGGTCGTCGCCGAGGTCGTCTGGCGCGAGTTCGGGGTTGATCCGGACCCAGTCGATTGCGAACCGCTCGGACGCGTTCAGTCGCCCGGCCAGCGGCAGCATGGCGCCGCGGTGGCTCGACAACGAGCAGCAGCCGTTCATTGCCAGCCAACCGTCGCCGGCGAGTGGGGGTCCGATCACGACAGGCTGCCCGTCACCGGGCGCCATCAGGTCGGTCACGAGGGTCAGCTCGTCGGGATACTGGCTGGCGAACGGATGCGAGCCGTCCGACGGCGCCGCGAACGTGGCCGAGATTTGGTGGCCAAAGCGGTCGGGTACCTCGTCGACCGTGGCGTAGGTGTCATCCATGAGGACGACCGCAGTCGCGCCTGCGGCGATGTCCGTCACCGGTTCGGGCTGGGTCAACAGCGGGCCGACGGGCACGGTGCGCTCCACGACCTGGTCGCCGTCGATGGTCTGCAACACCGCTCCGGAAGCGTCGACGGTGGCGATCTGGTGCAGCGTCGCGTCGCGCGGCCCGGCGTTGAGTATCTCGAGCTCGTACACCAGGTGGACGAGGCCGTCGGACCCGGTGAACGGGATCGGCGCGCCGAGGTGCGACACCAGCAGCGGCGTCAGCTCATCGGCGTCCGGTTCGTCGGACGCCTGGGCATCCGCGGCGACGCGCTGCGCCGTCGCTGTCTGGGCCGTGCTCGTTGCCGGCGCGGCGCCGGAACCACCTTCT
>CAZYKR010000184.1:4480-9069 GCA_964648005.1 uncultured Iamiaceae bacterium | reverse complement strand
AGGGTTTGGGCGTGGTGGGTGCGCCGTTGTGGCGGGTGGTGGGGGTTGGGATGTCGGGGGGCAGCATGGGGCGTCTGCCGGTGCCGGGGGCGAGGTGCCAGCCGCGTTCTTTGAGGTAGTGGTGGTGTGAGCAGAGCGGGTCGAGGTTGGCGAAGGCGGTGACGGGGTCATCGCGCCACGGGGTGCGGTGGTCGACCTCGATGAACACGGCGTTGTCGCAGCCCTGCACCGAGCAGCGGCTGTGCATCCACGCCAGCGCGCTGCGCTGGTGGGCGTTGGGGGCCCGTCCGTGATGGGCCACCGAGACGACGTCGACGCCTTTGGTGACCACGACCCGCACGAGCGCGTCGTCGAGCAGCTCACGCACCATCGCCACCGGCACCGGACCAACCCCGGCGATCTCACACACCTCGCCGCCCTCGGCGGCGCCACGCACCAACGCCGCGTGATCCACCCGCACCAACACCGTCGGCCGCACCGCCCGCCGGCCACCTCGCCCGCCACGTCTGGCACGAGCACGTCGCGCACGACGATTCCCGCCCGCCCCACCGGACCCACCGGACCCACCGGCCTCGCCGGACTCGTCGGGCGGTTCGGACTCGCCGGACCCGCCGGGCGCTTCGGGTGGTTCGGGGGGTGCGGGGGGTGCCATGGCGGCGCGGGCGATGGCCAACAAGGCGTCGGCGGCATGGTTCTCGAACGAATCGGTCCGCTCCCCCGCCCGCCGTGCCCGCTCGAAGATCTCCCGTTGGAAATGCTCGATCGCCGCCAACACCTCCGCCGCGTCGACACCGGGCGCCTGATACTCGAACCCCGCCGACCCATCAGGATGCGACCGGCGCCGCACAAACCGGTTCCGGCGCGCCTGGCGCGCCCGCTCCGCATCCGACAGCGCGTTCGCCTTGGTCTGCTTGCACCGATCCCGCGTGGAACGCACCGAATCACGCTGGGCCGTGTCCACCAACTCGTTCTCCGCACCCGGATCGGCCTCGGCCGCCTCGGACACGTCATGGACCGTGTCACGCGGCAGATCCCCCCGCCGCGCCGCTTCGCGCGTGCGCGGCTGCGACGCCATGCGCCCCGAGGTCCCCAAGATCCGCTGCGCCAACCCCAACGTCACCCCCGCCACCGACGCCAACCAATGCGCCGGACTGCGATGCCCACCGTCGCGCCACGCACCCGACGCCGCTGCCCGCTCCGCCACCAACACCAACCCGCCGTGCGCGATCGCCTCCAGACGGGCGAAGTCCTCCACCAACCCCGCCGCGTCCACACCCGACACCCGCTCCGCCTCGAGCTCGGTCGTGGCCACCACCAACGCCAAGCGCAACTCCCGCACCGACGCCTCACCCAACAACCGACCCTCGAACATGTGTTCTATGCTGGCACCATCACCAGCACCACACAACCCATCAACCACTGAAAATTGTTGGAGGCACGGAGAAGCCCTGAGCATCGAGCCGAATCAGCGGCGAGAACCCGAACGGCCGCTCCCGTTGGTCCGCTTGGCGCCGCCCGAGCGCTTCGCACCCCTGCCACGAGCCGAGACCACCGGCTGACCGGCGGCCTGCCACGCCATCATCCCCCCGGTCAGGTTGACCGCGTCGTAGCCGGCCTTCGTCAGCATCTTGGTCGCACGCGTCGACCGGTTCCCCGAACGACACACGACAACCAGCGTCCGGTCGAGCGGCAGGTCGCTCATCGAGGTGCGCAGGCCGCCCAACGGATGGTGTTTCGCCTTCGGCGCATGACCGCCGTCCCACTCGGAGCGCTCACGCACGTCGACGAGGAGGGCACCACCACGCAACAACTCCTGGGCGCCGTCGGGATCGACCGATCGCATCGAGGATCCGAACAGCGAACCGAACACGCCCATGATGACCTCTCCATCCGCCGAGACCCTCGGCACTCCGGCACGTCCGGCGGTTCCGGAACATGTACCCCTAGGGGTATGTTACCGCCAGGGCAGCCCACCACACACCGAGGAGTCCAGTCATGCAGGCCATCGCGACGACCATCCCACTCCCCTACGACGAAGCCGAGGCCGTCGTGCGCGCCGCGCTGGCCGAGCAGGGCTTCGGCGTGCTGACCGAGATCGACGTCGCCGCCACGTTCAAAGCGAAGCTGGACATCGACCGCCCGCCGCTCAAGATCCTCGGCGCCTGCAACCCCGGCTTCGCCCATCGCGCCCTGGCGCTCGACCCGACTGCCGCGCTCGTCCTGCCGTGCAACGTCACCCTCGAATCGACCGACGGCGGCGGCACGCACGTCGCCGTCGTCGACCCCCGCGCCTTGATGCCCGAGGCCGCCTTCGCCGAGCTCGCCGCCGAGGCCGCGACCAAGCTCACGGCCGCCATCGAGGCGCTGACCACCTGACCAGCGACCAACGCACCAGCTGCGCCAGCCGACCCGGTCACCTCACCAGGTGTCGACCGGACGACCTGATGCGGGGAAGGTGTCGTCCGGGCCGGCCGCCGCGTCGAGCGTGGCGGCGATGACCGCACGCGTCTCCGCCGGGTCGATCACGTCGTCGATCTCGAAGGCCCGCGCCACGTTGCGCACCGACACGCGCTCCCGGTACGCCGCCACCGCCTCCTCATAGCGCTGCGTCCGCTCCGGTTCGTCGAGCGCCTCCAGTTCGCGTCGCATCGCCAGGCGCACGGCGCCTTCGATCCCCATCGGCCCCATGTGCGCCGACGGCCACGCCAACGTCAACAACGGCTCGCGCGTGCTGCCGCCGAGCATGGCCTGCGCCCCGAGCCCGTAGCCCCGGCGCAGCACCACCCCGATGAGCGGCACCCCGATGGCCGAGCCCGCGACGAGCAACCGAGACGCGTGGCGCAGGATGGCGGTGCGCTCGGCGTCCGGGCCGGCGAGGATGCCCGGCGTGTCGACCAGAGCGATGACCGGCAGGCCGAACGCGTCGCACAGCTGGATGAACCGCGCTGCCTTGTCGGACCCGGCAGCGGTGACCGATCCGGCCATCGCCGTCGTCTGGTTGGCGATGACCCCGACGGGTCGGCCTTCGATGCGTCCGAGGGCGGTCACCAGCTCCGGCGCGAACGCCTCCCGCAGGAAGGTGACGCTGTCGACGTCGCAGAGCAGCTCGATGATGGGCGTCACGTCGTAGGCCTCACGCTCACGTTCGGGGAGCGCGTCGCGCAGCAGGGCTTGGTCGGCGGCGGGTCCGGGCTCGGTGCGCCCCTGGAAGTAGCCGATCAAGCGTCGGGCAACGTCGGTGGCCTCCTCCTCGTCGGCAACCAGCACATCGACCACACCGTTGCGTGCCAGCACCGGCGCCGGGCCGATGTCGTCCGCGGCGTGGTCCCCGAGCCCAGCACCGGCCACCATCGCCGGACCGGCCACCCCGAGGCTGGCGTCTGCGGTGGCCACGAGCAGATCCGCGCTGGCAGCGAGCACGGCGTTGCCGGCGAAGCAGTACCCGGCGACGACGGCCACGCGCGGGCAGCGACCCGACAGCCGCGCCCACAAGGCGAACGAGCCGACGTCGAGCGCTGAGACGACCGGGTAGTCGGTGTCGTTGGGCCGGCCGCCGCCGCCTTCGGCGTAGAAGACCGTCGGCAGCCGCAGCCGCTCGATCACGGCGAGCAGCCGGTCGGACTTGTGATGCCCCCGCATCCCCTGCGTCCCGGCCATGACCAGGTAGTCGTACGAGAGCACGCCGCAACTCGCCCGCGCCGAACCGACGACGTCACCGTTGATGCGTGCCAGCCCACCGATCAGGCCGTCGGCCGGCGTGCGGGCGAGCAGCTCCTCGGTGTCGAGCCGCCGCTCCTGCGCCGCCGTGGCCAGCCTGCCGTACTCGACCAGGCTGCCGGGATCGATCAGGTCGGCGATGTTCTCCCGAGCCGTGCGGCGCCCAGCGGCGTGGCGAGCGGCGACCAGATCCGGCCGTGCCGCGTCCTCGGTCAGCGCGCGACGACGGCGCAGCTCCTCGAGATCGTCGTCGTGGCGGCGGTCGGTCACTGGTCGTCGTCCCTCGGAGCGGCGCCGCACGGCGGTCATGCAGCCGGAGGGCAGAGCGTACCGAGCGCCGGTCGGCTCGGGTCGAGCGGCGCGGTAGCGTGCGGAACGCTCACGCACGACCCCGAACAGGAGAACCGCCGTGTCGACCGAACCCGTGCCCGCCAGCCGCTCTCGGATGGAGCGCACCACCGACACGGCGCTCGTGCTGTCCGGCCTGCGGTCGATGGTCGGCGCGCTGTCGTGGGCGGCGCCCGGCACCACGTGGCGCACGTTCGGTCTCGGCTCGATGCAGCGCGATCCGCGCGCCGCGCTCGTGACCCGCCTGTTCGGCGCCCGGGAGCTGGCACTCGGCCTCGCCGTGCAGCACCCCGACAAGACGGTGCGCCGCACGGCCCTGCAGGCGGGCGTCGTCATCGACGCTGCCGACATCGCCGTGTCCCTTGTGGCGCTCAAGCGAGGCGCGCCGAAGGCGATCACGCTCACGTTCATCGCCGGCGCCTCGATGTTCGTGGCACTCGGCCTCTCCGCCCTCGCCCGCGACGCCGCCGAGAACGACGCGGACTGACGCCGGCGCCAGCCGGTCCAGACGACGCCGGCGGCGG
>CAZYKR010000184.1:0-4470 GCA_964648005.1 uncultured Iamiaceae bacterium | reverse complement strand
CGGCGTCCCCGACTACAGGATGTCGCGCCGCTGCAGGCGAGCGAGTCCCGCGAGGGTCAGGCCCAGCGCCACGGCGGCGAGCACCGCGAGCGGCAGCGCCGAGAACGTCGCACCCGGCAGCTTCGGCACGTGGGTGAACGGCGACAGATCCATGATCCAGTGGTTGAGCTCGAGCAGCGGGCCCAGCTCAGCCAACAGCACGAAGGCGGTCAGCGCCACCCAGCCGGCGGCGATCGCCCGCGGCGCGGCGCCGAACGCCAGCACCGTGATGGCGACGACGACCCAGGCCGCCGGGACGTGCACCAGCGCCGCCCCCACCACCGAGCCGAACCGGCCGGCGTCACCCATCGACGCGGCGTACGTCGCGCCGGCGCCCAGACCGAACACCACCACCAACATCGCCGTGCCACCGAAAGCGATCACCAGGTGGCCGGCGCTCCACCGCAGGCGACTGACCGCCGTGGCGAGCACCGGCTCGGCCCGGAGCTCGGTCTCCTCCGTGCGCAGGTGCACGACCGTCGAGATGCCGTAGGCCGAGGCGACGATGCCGGCGAAGGAGAGCTCGATGGCGAGGAACTGGTCCTCGATGCTCTTCTGCCCGGCGAGCGTCGTGAAGAAGTCGCGGGTCGCCTCGTTGCTGAGGAACCCGCTGAGGTTGGTGGCCAGCGAGCCGAGCAGCGCCCCGAACGCGAGGAAGAGCACCGTCCATCCGACGAACGACGGACGTTGCAGCCGCCACGCCAACGCCATCGGCGATCGCAGGCGGGGCGACGCGACCGCCGGGCCGGGACGTACGGCGAACACGCCGGTCCCGAGGTCGCGCCGGTCGGCGACGACGAGGGCGACAGCGCCGACGACCGCGGTGAACACCAACGTGATGCCGAGGACCCACCACCGGTTGCCGGCGAACGGGCGGAACTGCTGGCCCCACCCGATCGGCGACAGCCAGCTCAACCACCACGGGCCCGACGGCTCGGCCGCGTCGCCGACGGCGCGCAGCAGGTACACGATCGCCAGCACGACCGCGCTCGCCGAGGTGGCAGCGCGGCCGCTGCTCGTCAGCTGCGCGCACAGCGCGGCGATGGCGGCGAACGCCAGACCGACACCACCCCACGCCACACCGAACGCCACACTGCCGTCGGCCGGGAGCCCGGCGGCGATCAGCCCCAGCGCCGTCGCGGCCGCAAGGACCAGGTTGGTCAGCAGCACCGCCACGCCGACCCCGAGCAACGGTGCCAGCCGGCCGATGGCGGTGGCACCGAGCAGCTCGGCACGACCCGACTCCTCCTCGGCGCGGGTGTGGCGCACGACGAGCACGACCGACAGCATCGCCACGAACACGGCACCGAAGCCGCCGAGCTTGATCATCGAGACGGCGCCGAGGCTGGTCGGGTCGTACACCCGCCCGTAGAGCGCCACGAGGGCGCCGATGTCGTTGACCGCAGCGGCCGCCGCCACCAGCGACGACTCGTCGGGGTACAGCCCGGCGGTTGCGCCGGCCGACAGCGCCGCCATCCCGGCGAGCACCACGATCCACCCGCCGATCAGCACCCGGCTCCGCCGCAGCACGAGCCTGGCCATGGCCCAGGTCCCGGTCGCACCGCTCACGTCGGCGGCCTGTCCGTTCCGTCACCGTCTGGCGAACCGGCACCCGGCGCGGTGTCCGAGACGGTGCCGTCGTAGAAGCGCAAGAACAGCTCCTCGAGGGTCGGCTGCCGGCTGAGGAGGTTCCGCACGCCCACCGCGCTGAACCGCCGCAACACCTCGTCGAGCGACGACGCGTCGACCTGGCACGAGACGGCGGCGCCATCGACGACCAGGTCGTGCACACCGTCGATCCCCTCCAGTGCACCGGGCGGCAGCGGCGCGGCCAGCTCGGCTTCGACGCGCAGGTGGGTGAGGTAGCGCAGCGCGGTCAGATCGCCGGTCTCCACCGTGCGACCCTCCCGGATGATCGTCACCTTCTCGCAGGCCGCCTCGACCTCGGCGAGGATGTGGCTCGACAGCAGGACCGTGCGCCCCCGAGCCGCCTCCTCGGCGATGCACGCCCGGAACGACGCCTCCATCAACGGGTCGAGGCCAGACGTCGGTTCGTCGAGCAGCAACAACTCCACGTCCGAGGCCAGCGCCGCCACCAGCGCCACCTTCTGACGGTTGCCCTTGGAGTAGCTCCGCCCCTTCTTGGTCGGGTCGAGGTCGAAGCGCTCCAGCAGGTCGGCACGCCGGGCAGGGTCGAGGCCACCACGCATGCGCCCGAGCAGGTCGATGACCTCACCGCCCGACAGGTTCGGCCACAGCGCCACATCGCCCGGCACGTAGGCGAGGCGGCGGTGCAGGGCCACGGCGTCGCGCCACGGGTCACCGCCGAGCAGGCGCGCCGTCCCGCTGTCGGCGCGCACCAGACCGAGCAACGCCCGAAGCGTCGTGGTCTTGCCGGCGCCGTTCGGCCCGAGGAAGCCGTGCACCTCGCCTTCGTCGACGACGAGGTCGAGCCCGTCGAGGGCGCGGGTCGCGCCGAACGTCTTGACCAGGCCGCGCACCTCGATCGCTGTCCCCATCCGGCCAGTCTGCCGGTCGTGGCTCCCCGAGGGAAGGGACCTACGGCCGCGCCGTCAGCGCCACCGGTTGGTCGGCGCCGACCCGCAAGGCGCCGGGTGCACCGGCGGGCACGACGGGTGCCACCGGCGCCACCGGGTCCACCCGCTCGTACCCGGCACCAAGCGGCGGGCGGGGATCGTCGGCGCCCTTGTTCGGCCACAGCGCCATCGCCCGCTCGGCCTGGGCGGTGATGGTCAGCGACGGGTTCACGCCCAGGTTGGCTGAGATGGCGGCACCGTCGACGACGTGCAGGCCAGGGTGGCCGTACACCCGGTGGTACGGGTCGATGACACCGGTCTCGGGCGCGTCGCCGATCGGTGCACCGCCGAGGAAGTGTGCGGTCATCGGGATGTTGAACACGTCGTTCCAGCACCCCTGCGCCATCCCGCCGATCTTGGTGGCGATGCGCCGCACGACCTCGTGGCCGACGGGCAGCCATCGCGGGTTCGGCTCGCCGATGCCCTGCGTGGTCGTGAGGCGGCGGCGCCCGAACAGCCCGGGCTTGGTGGTGCACGTGATCGAGTTGTCGCGGGTCTGCATGACCAGGGCGATGATCGTCTGCTCGGACCAGCGGCGCAGGCTCAGGTTCCGCACGCCGTCGATGCCCGCACGGCGCGCCTCGCGCAGCCACGCCACCGGCCGAGGCAACGGTCCGTCGCCGTCGACCAGCGCCGTGGTGAGCCCGCCCATGAAGTTCGAGCCGCGGCCGTAGCGCACCGGCTCGACGTGGGTGTGCTCGTCGGGATGGAACGACGACGTGATGGCCACGCCCTTGGTGAAGTCGACGTCGCGCCGGAACGCCCGGGCGCCCAAGATCGCCTCGGAGTTGGTGCGGGTCAGTTCGCCGAGGCGCGGCGACAACGCCGGCAGCCGGCCGGCATCGCGCATGGCGTGCAGCAGCTTCTGCGTGCCGAGCGTGCCGGCGGCGACGACGACGTCGGCGGCGACGAACGTGCGCGTGGCGCCCCGTGGTCCACCGGTGCGCTGGGTCGTCACGCGGTACCGCCCGTCGCCGCCCGGGGCCGGCGCGATGTCGGTCACCGTGACGAGGTCGACGACCGTCGCCCCGGCCTGCTCGGCCAGGTGCAGGTAGTTCGTCAGCAGCGTGTTCTTGGCGCCGTGGCGGCAGCCCGTCATGCACTCGCCGCACTCGATGCAGCCGCGGCGCTCCGGTCCGACGCCACCGAAGAAGGGGTCGGCCACCGGACGACCCGGCTCGCCGAAGTACACGCCGACCGGCGTCGGGTGGAACGTGTCACCGACGCCCATCTCCTCGGCCACCTCGCGCAACACCTCGTCCGCCGCGGTGACCGTCGGGTTGGTGGTGACACCGAGCATCCGCTTGGCCTGGTCGTAGAACGGCGCCAACTCCGCCCGCCAGTCGGTGATGTGCGCCCACTGGCGGTCCTCGTAGAAGGGGTCGAGCGGTTCGTAGAGCGTGTTGGCGTACACGAGCGACCCGCCGCCGACGCCCGCCCCGGACATGACGAGCACGTCCTTGAGCAGCGAGATGCGTTGGATGCCGAAGCAGCGCAGCGCCGGCGCGTACAGGAACGAGCGCACCCGCCACGACGTCTTGGGCAGCGTCGTCTCGTCGAATCGCTTGCCCGCCTCGAGCACAGCGACGCGGTAGCCCTTCTCGGTGAGGCGCAGCGCCGTCACGCTGCCGCCGAACCCGGACCCGATGACGACCACGTCATACGTGTCGGCGTCGCCTTCGTGCTGCTGGTGCGATTCGTCATTCATCGGGCGCCGACGATACGCCGTCCCGACAGCGCAAACCCTCGCTTCTGGTAGTGCCGCCGGTGGGTTTGCCGCCCCGCTGCACGAACAGAACCCAGGGGGCGGTACGTCAGGGGTGGTAGGGCCGCG
>CAZYKR010000183.1:0-9075 GCA_964648005.1 uncultured Iamiaceae bacterium | reverse complement strand
AGCACTCGGGCGAGAAGCTCGAGTACTTCGACCAGGCCTCGGGCGAGCGGTACCGCCCCTACGTCATCGAGCCGGCGGCGGGCGCCACCCGCACGATGATGGCGTTCCTGCTCGCCGCCTACGACGAGGAGGAGGTGCGCGGCGAGCGTCGGGTCGTGCTGCGCCTGCACCCGCGCATCGCCCCGTTCAAGGTGGCGGTCCTGCCGCTGTCGAAGAAGCCCGAGCTCAACGGCATCGCGTCCGAGGTGCTCTCGCTGGTCCAGCCGCACTGGATGTGCGACTACGACGAGACGCAGTCGATCGGTCGCCGGTATCGCCGCCAGGACGAGCTCGGGACGCCGCTGTGCGTCACCGTGGACTTCGACTCGCTCGACGATCGGGCCGTGACGGTGCGCGACCGCGACACCATGGCCCAGGAGCGGGTGCCGATCGACGACCTCGTCGAGCACCTGCGCACGAAGCTGGCGCTCTGAGGCGACCATGGCGGGCGGGGCGGACGCGGCGGGGGGTGCCGAGCCCGACTGGTTGGTGAAGAACCGCGCCGCCTGGGACGAGCGCGTGCCCATCCATGTCGCCTCGTCCTTCTACGACGTCGATCGCTTCGTCGCCGGCCGCAACTCGCTGCGCGACTTCGAGGTGGCCGAGGTCGCCACGGCCGGTGGTGTCGCCGGGCGATCGCTGGTGCACCTGCAGTGCCACTTCGGTCAGGACACGCTGTCGTGGGCGCGCCTGGGGGCGCGGGTGACCGGCGTCGACTTCGCCCCGGCGGGCATCGACGCTGCCCGGGCGCTGTCCGAGCGGGCCGGGGTGCCGGGCGAGTTCGTGTGCGCCGACGTGTACGACGCGCCGGCAGCGCTCGGTGGCCGCACCTTCGACGTGGTCTACACGGGGCTCGGGGCGCTCGTCTGGCTCCCGGACATCACCTCGTGGGGGCGCGTCGTCGCCGATCTGTTGGCGCCCGGCGGCTTCTGCTACCTGGCCGAGTTCCACCCCGTCGTCGATGTGTTCGACGACGACCGGCTCGTGGCGACGCGGCCGTACTTCACGGTGGCCGGCGGCGACTGGTCCGACACGCCGGGGTCCTACGTCGACTGGGATGCGGCCACGACGCACAACGAGACCGTCGAGTGGACGCATCCCGTGTCGTCGGTGGTGTCGGCGCTGCTCGACGCCGGGCTGGTGCTCGAGCAGCTGCACGAGCACGGGCACACGCTGTTCGAACGGTGGCCGTTCCTCGAACGCCGCGCCGACGGCACGTACCACCTGCCCTCGGGGTCGCCGTCGCTGCCCCTGATGTACTCGCTCGTCGCCCGGCGACCGGCGTAGGGGTCGGGCGCGCGTGTCCCGAGTCGTGGCGTTCGGCGTGGGAGCGCCCCGGACCGATTCCACGGCGCCCGACGTGCGAGCGCTCGGCGCAAAGGGCGCAGGACTGGTGCGGCTCGCCTCGTTGGGCGTCGCGGTGCCGCCCGGGTTCGTGGTGTCGAGCGGCGATGTGGCGAGGTTCCTCGCCGGTGGCACCTGGCCCGGCGCGGTGCGCGCCGCCGTCGACGATGCGTTGGGAGACCTGGAGCGACGCGCCGGTCGACGCCTCGGCGCCGCAGCGAACCCGTTGCGCGTGGCGGTGCGCGGCGGCGCGGTGCAGTCGATGCCGGGGCTGCTCGTCACCGTGCTCGACGTGGCGTCGCCGGACGCGGTGTGGTCGGCGATGGACGAGGTCGCCGCGTCGTGGACGGCCCCCGGCGTCGTCGCCTTCCGCCACCGTGAGGGGGTGCTCGACGCGCCGCCGACGGCGATCGTCGTCCAGGCGATGGTCGACGCCACGGCGGACGACCGCTCGGGTGCCGGGGTGGCGACGAGTCGTGACCCGTCGACGGGCGCGCCCGGCGCCTGGGGTGAGGTGGTGGTGCGTGCACCCGGCGCCGGATTGGTCGGCGGGACGGCGCAACCGTTGCCGCTCGCGCATCTGGGGGCGTGGCTGCCCGACGTCCAGGTCGAGTTGGCGGCGTGGTTGCGCCACATCGAACGGGCGTGGCGCGACGTGGTCGAGGTCGAGTTCGTCGTCGAGGCCGGGCGGCTGTGGCTCGTGCAGGTGCGGCCGGCGCGTCGCAGTGCCGCCGCCGCCGTCCGCATCGCCGTCGACCTGGTGGCCGACCCCGAGGTGGCGATCGACCGTGCCGACGCCGTGTGCCGCGTCGGTCCTGCCGTCGTGCGGGCGCTGCTCGACCCCGTGCCGGTCCCCGCCGGCGGCACCGTGCTCGCCACCGGCGTCGGCGCGTCGCCGGGTGTCGGCACCGGGGCGGTCGTCTTCGATCCCGAGGAGGCCGTCGCTGCCGCGGCGGCGGGCCAGGCGGTCGTCCTCGTGCGTCGCGACACCGCACCTGCCGACGTCCACGCCATGGTGGCGGCGGCCGGTGTCGTCACCAGCCGCGGCGGGATGACGTCGCACGCCGCCGTGGTGGCGCGCGGCGCCGGCATCCCGGCGGTGGTGGGTGCCGATCTCGAGGTGCACGACGCCTTCGCCGACACGGCCTCGGGTGAGCGGTTGGCGCTCGGCGACGTGGTGGTGGTCGACGGCAGCGCTGGCCGGGTGCTGCGCGACACCACGGCCGGCGACGCGCCGGCGCCACCCGAGGAGCTCGCCACCCTGATCGAGTGGGCCGGTGCAGTGTGCCGTGACCACGGCACGGCGGTTCCCGTCGATCCCGTCGAGACGCTGGCGCAGGCGCAGTCGCTGCTGGCGTGCTGACGGGCGTGCCGCGGTTCGAGCGTGGCGATCAGCGATGGCGCCCCGTTCGTGACGGTCAGGACATGTCGAAGCCGCAGTTGGCGGTGACCCACTTGTCGACGCGCTCGGTCGTGGCCTCGAAGTCCGCGTTGGCGGTGGCGTTCTCGAGGTCGATCATCGACGTGGCGCTCTGGACGGCGTCGTTGAGCACGGCCCAGTCCGCGGCGAGCGACGGCGGTGCCAGGGTCGCCATCTCGGCGAAGAGGCGCCGCAGGAAGGTGAGGTAGGCCTCCTCGGCGGCAGCCATGTCGTCGGTGTCGGGCTCGAAGGTGTCCATCTCGACCTGGTACTCGAGCAGGCGGTTGCAGAACGCCTCGCTGCCCGGCGTCGGCGGGCTCGTGGTCGACACGCTCGACGAGGTGGGTGTGGTGGGCCCGTCCGGTCCAGTGGTGCTCGACGAGGTGCTCGGCGTGCTCGTCGTCTGTGTGGTGCTGCCCGGTCCGGCCACCGTCGTGCCCGAGCCGAGCGCCGTGCCCTCGGCGGCGTCGGTCGAGCGGTCGTCGATCGAACCGGCCGACGTGTCGTTCGGGCCGTCGGTCGACGTCGTCGACGCCGAGCAGGCCGCCAGCGGCACGAGCGCACCGCTGACGACGAGCGCGGCGACGGCTCGACGGGCGCGACGCGTGCCACGGGGGCGCGGTGCGACGGTGGTGGTCTCGGTGTGCTCCATCGGTGCTCCTCGGCCTGGGCGCGGTGCAGCACGGTAGCCGTCGGACGGGGGCCGAACGCCGCGAGGAGCCTGCGCGACTCGCTGCTACGGTCCGGCGGGGCGCCGGCCGACCGGTGGCGTCCGGGAGCACGACGTGGGGATTCTCGACGAGGACATCCAGCGGGTCCGCGAGGCGACCGACATCGTCGCCGTCATCGGCGAGCACGTGCAGCTCAAGCGGGTCGGTCGACGGTGGCAGGGTCTGTGTCCCTTCCACGGGGAGAAGTCGCCGTCGTTCTCCGTGAACGCCGAAGAGGGCCTGTACTACTGCTTCGGCTGCCAGGCCAAGGGTGACGCCATCACCTTCGTGCGCGAGATCGAGCGGCTCGACTTCGTCGGCGCCGTCGAGCGGCTGGCGGGTCGGGCCGGCATCACGCTGCGCTACACCGACGCCAACGAGCAGCAGAACCGGCGCAAGCGCGCCGAGCTGTACGACGCCGTCGAGGCCGCCGTCGCCTGGTACCACGACCGGTTGTTGTCGGCGTCCGATGCCGGCGAGGCGCGTCGGTACCTGCGGTCGCGCGGCTTCGACGGCGACGACGTGCGCGCCTACCGGCTCGGGTGGGCGCCCGACGCCTGGGACACGTTGGCCAAGGCGCTCAAGCTCCCCGATCAGGTCCTCGTCGATGCGGGGCTCGGCTTCTTGAACCGCAACCACCGCCAGACCGACGCCTTCCGCGGCCGGCTGCTCTTCCCGATCTTCGACGTCGAAGGGCGGGCCCTGGGCTTCGGCGGCCGGATCCTGCCCGGCGGCGAGGGGCCGAAGTACAAGAACTCGGCCGAGAACGCCATCTACAACAAGTCGAAGGTGCTCTATGGCCTGAACTGGGCCAAAGCCGAGATCGTCCAGGCCGACGAGGCGATCGTGTGCGAGGGCTACACCGATGTGATCGGCTTCGCCAAAGCAGGCGTCGGGCGGGCGGTGGCCACGTGCGGCACCGCGCTGACCGACGAGCACTTCCGCGTGCTGCGCAGCTTCGCCCGACGCATCGTGTTGGCCTTCGACGCCGACGCCGCCGGGCAGAACGCCGCCGAGCGCTTCTACGAGTGGGAGCAGCATCACGACGTCGACGTCGTGGTGGCGGCGTTGCCCGCGGGGGTCGACCCGGGCGACCTCGCACGCGAGGACCCCGCCGCGCTCGCCGCCGCCGTGGCCGATGCCGTGCCGTTCCTCGAGTTCCGGGTGCGGCGCGTGCTGGCCGCGGCGCCCACCACCACCGCCGAGCAACGGGCGCGCGCCGCCGAGGCGGCGCTCGCCGTTGTCGCCGAGCACCCGAGCCCGCTGGTGCGCGACCAGTACCTGATGACCATCGCCGACCGCACGGGCATCGACCCGGACCTGCTGCGCACCCAGGCCGCCGCCGGTCCGAGAACGGCGCCGCCCGCGAGCGGCGGTCGGGGCCGGGATGGTCGAGATGGCAGGGAGGGTCGGCGCGGTGACGGGCCCTCCGGCCGGCGCAGCGACGGCAGGCGAGACCAGGCGGCGGCGCGTCGTGTGGGGTCCTCGATCGACGGGCCCGAGGTCGAGGCGTTGCGGCTGCTGGTCACCCACCGCGACGACATGCTCGAGTGGCTGTCGGAGCCGCTGTTCGCGGACGAGCTCGTCCTGTCGGCGTTTCGTTCGATGCGTGAGCACGCCAGCGTGCTCGCCGCCACCGAGGCGGCGGACCCCGGCGCCGCCGAGCTGATCCAGCGTGCAGCCGTCGAGGACACCGAGTCCGAGCCGATCGACGTCATCGACCTGCTCCTGGTGGAGGCCGGACGGCGTGAGCTGCGGCGGCTCGACGCCGCCGCCCGCCACTCCGACGACCCGCTCCAGTACGCCCGAACCATCGGCTCGGTGAAGCTGCTCGTGGAGGAGCTCCAGAGCGAGCACCGCAGCGTCGAGGCCCGCGAGCAGTTGCTAGCTTTGTTGCGCCAGCCAGCGGAAGGTGGGGGATGACCGAAGGGGCTGCGGAGGTGAACGACCCGGGATCGGAGGCAGCTGCCGATGCCGTCGTCGTCGACCCCCACACCGCCTCGGTACCCGGAGGGGACGACGTCGCCCCCGAGGTGCTGGCGGTGGAGCTCGACGCCATCGAGGCCGGCGCGGGTGAAGCGGTCGTCGTGGTGGGCGCTGCCGAGGACGGCATGGTCGAGGTGGTGGTCGAAGCGCCCGAGGGTGGCGGCCTCGAGGTCGTGATCGCCGAGACGCCCGACGGGGCGATGGAGGTGGTCACCCGTGGCGGTGCCGCTCGACGCCGGCGGCGCGGCATGGACGACGACGATCGCCGCGACGGCGAGGACGAGCTGCTCGACAAGCAGGCCGCCGACAACCGGGACGAGCTGGCGCGCAAGCGGCGCCAGCACCGCGTCGCCCAGGCCTCGCGCGAGACGGGCGGGGGCACGTCGGACCCGGTGCGCATGTACCTCAAAGAGATCGGCCGGGTGCCGTTGCTGACGGCGCAGCAGGAGGTCGATCTGGCCAAGCGCATCGAAGCGGGCACCCAAGCGGCTGAGCGCCTGGCGGACCTGGCGGCGGCGGAAGAGCTGGCGGCGTTCGATCCGGGGGAGCGTCGGCACCTCGAACGGTTGGCGCGCGACGGCGAGCGGGCCAAGAGCGAGCTGACCCAGGCCAACCTGCGCCTCGTCGTGTCGATCGCCAAGCGCTACGTCGGTCGGGGCATGCAGCTGCTCGACCTGGTGCAGGAGGGCAACCTCGGCCTGATGCGGGCCGTCGAGAAGTTCGACTACACGAAGGGCTTCAAGTTCTCGACCTACGCCACGTGGTGGATCCGCCAAGCGATCACCCGGGCCATCGCCGACCAGGCCCGCACCATCCGCATCCCCGTGCACATGGTCGAGTCGATCAACAAGGTCCACCGGGTGCAGCGCCAGATGCTCCAGGACCTCGAGCGCGACCCGACGATCGAGGAGCTCGCCGAGGCAACCGACCTGACGCCGGCTCGGGTACGCGAGATCCTGCGCATCTCCCAGGACCCGTTGTCACTCGACTCGCCCGTCGGCGAGGAGGACGACTCGAACCTGGCTGACTTCATCGAGGACCAGAACACCGAGGCGCCCGCCGAGGTGGCGGCACGGATGATGCTCAACAACGCCGTGCTCGAGGCGCTCGACGAGCTGTCCGAGCGCGAGAAGCAGGTGGTGCGGTTGCGCTTCGGCCTCGACGACGGCCAAGCCCGCACGCTCGAAGAGGTGGGCAAGGAGTTCGGCGTCACCCGCGAGCGCATCCGCCAGATCGAGTCGAAGACGCTGGCGAAGCTGCGCCACCCGCACCGCAGCCAGAAGCTGCGCGATTACCTCGACGGCGAGTAGCGGCGCCTCGCCGACGCGCTCGTTCAGTTCAGGGTCGGGTCGCCGAGGATGCCGTCGGCGCCGATGCTGTCGTCGGCGCTGCCGGCGCGGCGGGCGTCGGCCACCTCGTCGATCACGCCGCCGAGCTTCTCGGTGCCCGTCTGCGCAACCTCGCTGACCCGATCGCGCAGTTGCTGGTAACCGTCGGTGCGGCGCACGGCGTCGAGCATGTCCTCGATCTGGTGGTAGCGCTCACGCCCCGCCTTGGTGCCGAGGTAGTAGCCCGCGCCGAAGCCGATCAGCAGTCCCGTGGAGAACTTCATGGCGACGTTTGTACCCGCCGCCGGCGCCTCGGCGGCGGACCCTGCAATACGTTTGCCGGCGTTCGCGGCGGCGGCTGTCTGTCATACCGCCTCGGCACTCTGGACCGATGGGCTACCGGGGCAAGGTCGTCGAACAGGAACGAGCCCGCCAGCTGCGCGCCGAGGCGTGGACGCTGGCCGACATCGCCGCTGAGCTCGGCGTGTCGAAGAGCTCCGTGTCGCTGTGGGTGCGCGACATCGCGTTCACTCCTCGGCCCCGCCGCACCGGCCGGCGGCGGCAGCCGAACAAGCTGCAGGTCGCCAAGGCCGCCGAGATCGAGCGCCTGCGGCGCGAGGGAACCGAGCGGATCGGACGCCTCTCCGAGCGGGAGTTCCTCGTCGCCGGCCTGGCCCTCTACGCCGGCGAGGGATCGAAGCGTGACGGCGAGGTGCGGTTCACGAACTCCGACCCGGCGATGATGGCGTTCTTCGCCCTGTGGCTTCGTCAGTTCTTCGAGATCGACGAAGCTCGGCTCCGCATGAAGCTCTACCTGCACGAGGGCCTCGATCTCGATCCTGCGATCGAGTTCTGGTCTCAGATCACCGACGTTCCGCGAACGCAATTCCACAAGCCATACCGAGCCGTGCCCGACCCGTCTATCCGGACGGCGAAGCATGTGAACGGCTGCGCGTCGCTCGTCTACTGCAGCGCGCGTGTGCACAGATCGGTTATGGGCCAGGTGAGCGCACTGCTAACCTGCAGCGTTCCGATCCGGGGTAGCTCAACTGGCGGAGCAGGGCACTGTTAATGCCAAGGTTGTGGGTTCGAGCCCCACCCCCGGAGCATCGACAAGCACCTCGTAGCTTCTGCTGCGGGGTGCTTTTCTCTTCTCGGGATCCGTTTGGCGCGAACGCTTTCGGTCAGCCCCGGAGCGGCCTCGGGACGCCGATGCGGACCTCGACGCCGGGGGAGTGGTGCACCAGCGGGGGCCCTTCGGGTCTCGGCAGCCCGGCGGCCTCGACGAGGCCGTCGTCGAGGTGGAGCACCTCCGCTCGTCGCAGCGGCCACACGCAGTGATCGGCACGGGCGAACCACAGCCGGCGTGGGAAGCGCGAGTACAGCAGCCAGCGGGCGGTCAGCCAGTGATCGAGGTCGCCGAGGTCGTCGGGGGCGAACGGGTCGCCGACGCGCACGACCACCTCGCTGCGCGCCGGCGTCGGCTCGGGCCAGCGCCGCTCGCAGCGGTAGGCCCGGACGTCGCCGGCCGAGACGATCGACATCGACGACCAGAAGTACGGCAGCCGGTAGCCGATGCGTCCGCCGAGCACCGCGTGCAGGCGTGCCGCGTCGAGCGACAAGAACCACACGCCGACCGAGCCATCGGTGGCGCGGGCGTAGGTGCGGACGTTCGTCTCCGGGAAGTGCGACACCCACGGCAGCGGCGGCAGTCCGGGCGGGCGCACCAGCATCTGGAACGGCACCAGGCCGACCCACGCCGAGCCGTCGAACGTCTCGACCTCGAGCCCCGGTGGCAGCAGGCGTTGCACCGCCTCGGGGTCGTAGCGCCAGTGCAGGAACGTGAGCTCGTTCCACTCGTGGATCATGCACGGGCGGCGCACCGGCACCGGGCACGCAGCCCGCGGATCCTCGACCGGCGCAGGGATGAACGCCATGGCTCCATCCTGACGGCTACCGCCCGCCGAGCCAGCATCGGGCACCTACGATGCGTCGGCCGTCCACCCACCGGTGCACGGCGCCGGGCCTGTAGCTCAGTGGTCAGAGCAGGGGACTCATAATCCCTCGGTCGTGGGTTCGATCCCCACCGGGCCCACCGGAGAAAGTGCAGGTCACGGACCTTGGCTGTCGTCGTCAGCGAGCTGGCTCTGACCGAGCTCCTCGGCCAGTGCATGCTGGAAGGCGTGCATCTGGCTGTGCTGTCCCGGTTCATGGTTGACAGTGCGGCTCCGGTAGTCGTGTGACAGTT
>CAZYKR010000182.1:0-9112 GCA_964648005.1 uncultured Iamiaceae bacterium | reverse complement strand
GGCGCCGACGCTCCAGTTGCCGTCCGCATCGGTAGCAGCGAGTCCGACGATCTCGGTGTCGGCGGCGTCGAGCACGACGGCGTAGACGCCCTCAGGCGACGGGTAGGTGCCAGCCGAGAAGGCGCCAGCAGCGAGGAGGTCCTTGTTCGGGTGCTCGCCGATGGCGGCGACGCCGCCGATGGTCGCCGACAGGGGGAGGTCGACGTCCACGAGGTGGGTGGTGCCACCGACCAGGACGATGTCGGGTGCGCCCGTGAACGTCCGCGACCCGCCGTTGTGCAGATGGGCTCGGGTGCCGGTCGCGTCGGTGAAGCGGACCCGGTACGGGCCACCCAGGAGGTTCGTGAACTCGTAGGAGCCGTCTGCGGCGGTCGACGTCATGGCCACCGGCCACTTGTCCTGGTTGAGCAGTTCGACCCCGATCCCGGCGAGCGGCATCGCGTCGCCGGTGACGGTCCCGGTGATCGTGTCCGCCGCCGGATACGCGAAGTCGAGCGTCGTCGTCTCGCCATCGGCCACGGGCACCGTGGACGAGATGTCCCACTCGCCGACGTCGCCGGACCAACGGTCCGGCCAGGTGCCGCCGGGGTCGGTGACGCGGACCCGATAGTCGTCCGGCTCGAGGGTCAGGGTGTAGGTGCCGTCGGGAGCCGTGGTGGTGCTGTCGATCAACACACCCCAGAACCAGTGGCGCGCCTCGACGGTCAGTCCGCCAACCGGGGCGCCCTCCGGGTCGGTCACCACGCCCGACAACGTCCCCGTCCCCTGTGCTGCTGCCGGCGCCACGAGCGCGAAGGGGCCAACGAGGAGGGCGACGATCAGCGCCACGAACAGGCGCCTTGTCCAGGTGGTGTTCTTCATCAGATCGGCCCGCCAGCCGCGTACTCTCGAACCGCTTGTGAGGAGCTGCGACAAGCAACCACTCACGGCAAGAACCTTACCACGGACTGCAAGGTGCCCGTCAGGGGCCGCGGCGCGTCAGATCCCAGCAAGGGCATCGACGCGGCCGGAGCCGATGGCGTCGACGAGTCGCTGGTGGTCGTCTTCGTTGGTGTCGGCGTAGTTGGCAGCGAACGCCGCGATGGCGTGGTCGACGCTGTCCCCATCGCCCAGGTACGCGGCGAGCGCGATGCGGTCGCCCGAACGAGCGTGCGCACGAGCGAGGGTCCAACCGCAGCTCTCGACGTAGGCCCGGAAGCCCTTGGGTGAGAGCTTGGTGATGTCGATCGAGGCCTTGCCGTCCCAGAGTTGCCGGACGTAGAAGTCGCGCACCTGGTCGTCCCAGGCCCGGAGCCGGTACCAGCCGAGCAGATGGTCGGGCGTCGTCTGCATCAGGCGTTGCCCCTCGACGACTCGTTGCCCTTCGGACTCGTAGGTCGTGGCGTCGACGAAGGGCGCGAGCACCGACGGCTGGGCCTCCTTGAGCTGCAGGAGCAGCGGGTCCTCGGCGTCGCGCCCCATCAGGAGCACGACCCACGCTCGGGTACCCACGCTGCCGACCCCGACGACCTTGCGGGCGAGCTCCACGAATCGATACGACTCGATCAGCACCCGTCGATCGGGACGCAGGCTCGTCCGATACTGGGTGAGGAAGTCCTGCACGACCTCGACGTATCGATCCCGCGACGGGCCGTCGAGGAGTTCGTCCGCGGGCACCAGCAACGGCGGGTCCGAGACGAACCGCGGACGCCCGTCGACGGTGGTGAGGTGGCGTTCGAAAGCGTGGAGGTGATCGCGCTCCAGGGCCTTCGCCGTGCGCCGCTCGACCTCCTGGCCGGCCTTGCGGCCGCCTAGCTCGCCGAGTCGGTGGCGGAGCTCGTCGACCGACAGCACCGCGTACCAGACGTCGAGGTTGCGACGGGTGGCGAAGTCGACCATGGCACGTCGGTACGACCGAACGGCTGCGAGCACGGCGGACTCCCGACGCTTCGCCGTGAGGTCGAGATCTCGCCCGGCGACTTCGATGCTGGCGGCGAAGCGCTTCAGGTCCCACTCGAACGGGCCGGGCACCGTCTCGTCGAAGTCGTTGAGCCCGAACACCAACGATCGCTCCGGGCTGTCGAAGATCCCGAAGTTGAGGAGGTGGGCGTCGCCGCACAGCTGCACGTGCAGACCGGAGGACGGCGTCTCCGCCAGGTCGGCGGCCATGATGGCGGCGCCGCCACGGAAGAACGCGAAGGGCGACGCCGCCATGCGCCCGTAACGGATCGGGACCAGCTCAGGGCTCCGGGTCTTGGCCTGGCCCTCGAGCACGTCGATCGGGTCGGCCCTCCCCGCTGGCGCGGACCAGGTGGCGTGCTGCTCGAGCGGGAGCTGCGCGCGCAGGCGCCGCCCGCCATCGACCCGGTCGGCGACGGTACGGCGCGGGAGGTACTCGGCATCGGGCAGCGGGGCCGATGCCTCCTCGGCGCCAGGCTGTCCGGCGTCGCGGCGCACGCCCTCAGTTGCCTGTCGTCTTGGGCAGCCGGGGGATCAGCCAATCGAGGAAGGCGTCCTGGCTGCGGGTCTGCAGGTAGATCCGTCCGGGGCCGGTGAGATCGCAGACGAGCCCTTCGCCCGACAACATCGTCGACTTCCAGTTCCCGACCTTGCGGACCTCATAGGTGATGCCTTCGGTCCACGCCACCATGTGCCCGGTGTCGACCGTGAACGATTGCCCGGCCTCGAGGTCGACGGCGTGGATGGCGCCGTAGCTCGCCACGAGCACGTCGCCCGTGCCCGTCACCTGCAACATGAACAGGCCTTCGCGGGAGAAGAAGGTCCTGGAGCCACCCCATTGCGAGTCGATCTCGACCGTGGCGGCGGAGGCCAGGTAGGCGCCCGACTGCAGGTAGAGGGTCTGGCCCTCCATGGGCCACACCACGATGTCGCCGGGAAGGGTGGGCGCGAAGTACACCTCCGCGCCCGGCGCCTGCGCCGTGAACGTGTTCATGAAGAACGACTCACCGCCGAGCACCTTGCGCTTGAGACCCTTCATCACGCCGCCTTGGGCGGCGGTCTCGATCTCGACCGTCGAGGACATGGCGAGCATCGCACCCGCCTCGGCCTTGACGGACTCGCCCTGCTCGAGCGTCACCTTCGCGGCGGCGAAGGCGGGGCTGTACTGGACCTCGGTGTGCATGGGTTCCCTCCGGGTTCGTGACGCGGCCGCGATTGGCCGAGTCCAGGTGCGATCAGACGGGCAGCCAGGCGTTCGCGGGTGGTCCGGCGATCACGCGTGCTGGTCGAAGGCGGCGAGCTGATCGCCTCCAGGTTCGACCACGTCGCCGGTCTTGAGGATCTTCACGAGGGCGAAGATGCCGACGATCACGGCGAAGTACATGGCGAAGCTGCCGAGCGAGGCGGTCTTCTCCTCGAGCCCGTCCACCGAGTGCGACTGGATGAACGTCGAGAAGTCCCACAGGGCGTGGAGGGCCATGGTGACGATCAACGTTCCCGAGATCCGACGGGTGACGTAGTAGGTCATGCCGACAGCGAAGGCGAAGACGACCTGCTGGATCGTCGGCGCCAGGGCTTGGCCGAACAGCACGTTGGGGACGTGGATGAGACCGAAGATGAGACCGGAGAACGCCCACACCCACTTCTCGTGCCACGCGCCGCGCCCACCGACGATGGCGATCCCTCGGGTGAGGAGCTCCTCGGAGAACCCGACGAACAGCGTCCCGATCGCCAGCCACAGCGCGTACATGCCGACGTCGTCGATCTCACCCCACTTGGTGGCGGCCAGGTTCAGGCCGAAGCCCACGACGAGCAGGCCTGGAACGATCCACATCCATCCGCTGCCCACCCGCCGCGGTTCGTGGATGGCCGGCTTCCACCACCCGAGCACCGACGTGACGATGGCCAGGTAGATGGAACCGAGTCCGACGGCGAGGACGACACCCTTCTGGACGTTCTCGATCGAGTCGCCGACGTCGTCATAGTCGAGGCCGGTCACGGCCCAGACGATGAAGACCACCACGAGGTAGCCGATGATCGCAGCGATGGCGACGAGTGGACTGGGCTTGATGCGCATTCGGGACACCTGACTCGCAGTGGTTGTGCTGGTTGGTTCGAATCGAAGTACTGCTACCGGCCACGCGGACGAAGGCTGATCACGCGCCTTTGACCCGCAGCAGTTCGGCACGGGCGAAACGCACCCGGTCGCTGTCGGCGCCGCCGTCGCGGGCGATCTGCGTTGCGAGGTCGCTTGCGGCGTGGAGCACGTGCTTGGCGTGGCTGTGGCCCTTGTGGCCCTCGTTGGCCTTGACGTAGGCCTTGCGCTCCTTGCGGCTGCCGACGAGCGCGTCGACGTCGGCCTGGGTGAGCGCCCCGGCGGCGACCTCGGGTTCCATCAGCTCCCGCATCCACCGACGTTCGGTGACCACCGACGCCTTGTAGATCCAGACGAACAGCGAGATGAGCGAGACCGGGACGAGGAGGTAGAACACCGGGAACAGCAACGGGTTGATCGCAGCGAAGCCGCCCGTTGCGTCCCAAAGTCCGTGCAGGAGCATCGCGGCGAGCATGAGCAGGAGGCCACGACCGATCCGTCGCGGCTCGTTCGGACGACCGATCACGTAGACCAGTCCGGCACAGAAGATGGCGCTGTAGATCCAGTGCGACGTGAGCCCCAACACGACGCGCGTGACGCTGGTGGTGTACGTCGACCCGACGGCATCGACGCCGAAGTCGCCATAGGCGGACAAGACCCCGTAGATGACGTCCTCGAAGACCTGGAAACCAAGACCCAAGAACGCTCCCACGATCAAGCCGTCGAAGGCCGTGCGGATCAGGCGCGGGGCGAGCAGAAGGAGCAGGACGAACCCCGACGCCTTGGCCAACTCCTCGGTGACCGGCGCGGTGAGTGCGGCCGCCCAGTCAGCGGCGAACTGCTGGCCGTTCGTCTTGCCCCACAACGAGATCACGGCGTTGTTGGCATAGGTGGCCATGGCGAACGTCGCCACCACCCCGCCGTAGAGGAACGCCGCGACGGCGAGCTTCTCCGGGACGCTGTCGAAGCGGTCGATGTGGCGCAGGAAGAGCCAGAACGGCACCGTGTAGGCCGCGAACAGCACGAAGCTGAGCACGAGCGAACCCTGGAACGCGGCCAGCGGACCCTGGAGCTGCTGGTACATGGCAACCAGGCCGACGACGAACAGCAGCACGTACACCCAGAACGCCATGTTGTGGGTCTGGACGAACGTGAAGGTGCGGCCGAAGCCCGACGCCTCGATCGCCGCCTCACGGTCGGCCATGGCATCGACCGGAGCTGTCATGAGCCTGCCGCCGAGTCGTCGCCGTCGGCGAGGGACATGGAATCGAGCATCGCTGCGATCTCCTCGATGTGTGCTCCGATGGACTCGACCGAGCCGCGCACGACGATCTCGACCCCCACGGACGTGCCGCCCACGTCGACGACGAACGCCGCGGCGATCCCCCGCTGGTCAGGACCGGTGAAAGTCTCCACGACACCGGTGAGACCGCTGGCCGACGTGACCTCCTGGCGGGGTCCAGACGTACCGAGCCCGCGCGGATCCGCCAGCGCGTCGTTCACCGCGTTGATCTGGTCCAGCAGCTCGTCCGGGGTGCCGGTGAACTCACCCGTGGTGATCGACACGCTGACGTCCTCGATGACGACGACCGAGGACGAACCGACCGCCTCGGCCGTTCCTTCGCCGACCAGGGAGCCGTCGACACGGTTCCAGCCTTCGGCCGGCACGAAGGTGAGCGTGCCGGCGACGAGGTCCATCACGTCGCCGGCCTCGATCGGGTCGTCATAAGCGACCGAATCGTCGATGGCGGGAAGCCCGAGGGCCATGAACACGACGAAGATCAGCACGCCGAGCGACGGGAGGATGGTCCGCTTGTCGATGCCGAGCACCCGCTGCTCGACCGGGACCCAGTCCGCCGGCGGGCGTGCACTCGGGGGTGCATCTCCTGTCATGCTCACCTCAGACGCCCTCCTCGCACCCCCGTAACTGGGGGATGCACGACTGAAGCACTGTATCTGCTCCGTCTGGAAGTTACGTCTTATCGGAACAGCTTAGGTGGATTCACGTGGTTGGCGCCCCGAGCCCCTGGCGCTCGCCCGACAGCGCGCGCGACAGCGACGCCATCGACGGGCGCAACTCGCTCAGGTGCGCGGCGATGGCGCTCACCACCCCGCGCACCACAGCCGAACCGACGGCGCTGAGCTCGACGACCACGGCTCGTCGGTCGCCGGGCACCCGACCCGGACCGCGCTCGACCAGACCATCGGCCTCGAGGCTGCGCACGAGTCGTTCGGCGGCATTGCGTGAACGATCGACCAACTCGGGCAGCGCGCCGATCCGAAGCGGTCCGCGCACGTCCAGCTCGGACAGGACCAACAGCCCACGAGGATCGGAGGGATGCAACGACTCGAGCCGCCCGACGGTCGCCAGGATCGGCTTGTCGATCTCGACCACGAAGCGGAGGAACTCGGCCAGGCCAGCACCCGTGCTCGGCGGCAGCTCGCCCGGTACCAGTGCCTCGTCCGACACGGCCTGCGTGTCCGGCGACCCGAACCCGACGGCGACCATGGCTGCGAGCAGATCGATGCTCAACTCGGCGAGCTCCCGGTCGCACACGTCGATCGCCCGCCGACCCGCGTCGGTCACCGCGACCGCCACCGCCCGGCGGTCATCCGGGAAGGCCCCGATCGTGCGGTCCGCATAGCCGGCGCGCTCCAATCGAGCGATCACCTTCGTCGCCATCGACGAGGTACCGCCGAGCAGCTCCGCGATGCTCGATGGTCGAAGGTCGCCGAACAGATCGAGCGAGACCAGCACCGCCAACCCGGGCATGTCGAGACCCAGTGGGCGGCCGGCGTCGTCCGGAGCGTCACCGATGCAGCGCTCGAAGGCGACCATCAGATGACACAGCCGATTGAGAAGGGTTTGGACGTCGTTCACGTGGTCTTTCCCAGGTGCGCAAGGAACCCGAGCGACTCTACCGACCACCAGTCGGCCGGCTCCGCCGGGCGCCCGATGCGCACCTGCCCGCCCGACGGCCACTCATCGCCTTTTGACTCAGTGATCATTGAGTGTTAGAAGGGCGCCGTGACAAACGCAACGGTGGAGGAACGAGCGGCGCGCCACGCCGCCCTCGGCGACCCAGCGCGCTTGGCCATCGTCGACGAGCTGTCGGTCTCGGATCGGTCGCCCGTTGAACTGCGACGGCTGCTCGGCATGGAGTCGAACCTGGTGGCGCATCACCTCGATGTCCTCGAATCGGTCGGGCTCGTCGAGCGGTCACGATCTTCGGGAGACGGCCGCCGCCGCTACGTGCACCTCCTCGTGGGCGCGCTCGACGACCTCGGACCGAGACGGGCCGTCCGGCTCGGTCCGGCGCTGTTCGTGTGCAGTGCCAACTCGGCGCGTTCGCAGCTCGCGGCCGTGCTCTGGCGGGAGGCGACCGGCCACCGGGGTGCATCGGCCGGTACGCATCCCGCGGAGCGGGTCCACCCCGGAGCGGTGGCGGCAGCGGGCCGAGCCGGCCTCGACCTGAGCGCGGCGACCCCACGCGAGCTCGTCGAGGTCGATGCGCGCGCGCCGCTCGTGATCACCGTGTGCGATCGGGCCCACGAGGAGCTCGACGGCCGGGACGACTGGCTCCACTGGTCGGTCCCTGACCCCGTCCCGGTCGGCACCAAGAAGGCGTTCGACGCCGCAGTGGTCGAGCTGCGCCACCGCATCGCCGCCCTCGTCTCCGGCGCCGGGACAGCGGCATGAGCGACGACGTCGTGCCGAGCGACGCGGATCTCGCAGTCGAACCCGAGACCGGCACCGGCGCGCTGCGCCTCGACCTCACCCGACGCCTTGCCGCCGAGGCGTTCGGGACCGCCATGTTGATCGTCGCGGTCATCGGTTCGGGCATCGCCGCGAGCCGCCTGTCGAGCGGCGACATCGGGCTGCAGTTGTTGGAGAACGCGTTCGCCACGGCGGGCGCGCTGGTCGGGCTGATCCTCATGTTCGGCGCCGTGTCAGGAGCGCACTTCAACCCCGTCGTCACCGTGCTCGACCGGATGCTCGGCACGACCACCACCCGCGACACCGGCCTCTACATCGTCGCCCAGGTCGTCGGAGGGTGCCTCGGGGCGATGCTCGTCAACGTGATGTTCGAGATCCCCGCGATCGACCTCTCGACCACGGTCCGCTCCTCCCCCGCCTTGTGGCTCTCCGAGGTCGTGGCCACGGTCACGCTCCTGCTCGTCATCCAAGGTTGCGTCCGATCCGGGCGAGCGAACGTGGTGCCGTTCGCTGTCGGCGCGTGGATCGGGGGCGCCTACTGGTTCACCTCCTCGACCAGCTTCGCCAACCCCGCCGTGACCATCGCCCGCACCCTGTCCGACACCTTCGCCGGGATCGCGCCGTCGTCGGCGCCGATGTTCATCGTCATGCAGGTGATCGGCATGGCGGTCGCGTTCGGGCTCGTCCGCCTCTTCTACCCCCGCAACCACTCGGAGACCCCCGATGACTGACACCCGCCCCGAGGTCCTGTTCGTCTGCGTCCACAACGCCGGCCGCTCCCAGATGGCCGCCGCGCTTCTCGCACATCACGCCGGCGACGCCGTCGTGGTCCGCTCAGCCGGATCCGAGCCCGCTGATGACATCAACCCCGCGGTCGTCGAGGCCATGGCCGAGCTCGGCATCGACCTGCGCGCCGCCGGCGCTCATCCCAAGAAGCTCGACGAGGCCGCCGTGCAGGCCTCCGATGTCGTCATCACCATGGGTTGCGGCGACGCCTGCCCCATCTTCCCGGGCAAACGGTACGAAGACTGGGAGCTCGACGACCCCGCCGGGCGAGGCATCGATGCCGTCCGACCGATCCGCGACGAGATCCGCAGCCGCGTCGAAGCGCTCATCGTGTCGCTCGACCTGCCGGGCTGAGACGGTCGACAGACCCTGTCGACCGACATCGCACCGCCCGAGCCGGCGGTGTCGGTCAGGTCCTCGGACCACGGATTGTCATGAGGGTCCCCGTGGGTCAGCCGAACGGCGGCAGGGTCCCTGGGCTTGGCGCGACCGAGTCGCGGATGAGGTCGGCGAAGCTCCCACCCGTGAGGTAGATCGTTCGCTCGACGCGGCTGGCGAAGCGCCATCGACCGTCC
>CAZYKR010000181.1:0-9121 GCA_964648005.1 uncultured Iamiaceae bacterium | reverse complement strand
TCTTCTACGCCTTCGGCGGCGCCACGATGGCCGTGGCGTTGCGGGCGGCGCAGGCCGGGCTCGACCGGGAGGATCTGGCCCCGGTCAGCGCCACCGCCGTGTACGCCGCGCCGGTGCCGTGCGGCGAGATGACGATCGACACGCGGATCCTGCGCGCCGGACGCAGCGCGGCGCAGGTCACCGCGGACCTGCGCGCCGGGGGCGCCGACGAGCGGGCGGGGGAGACCGACCTGCACCTGACGGCGATCTTCGGGGCGCCCCACGAGTCGCGCCTCGAGTTCTGCGAGGTCACGTATCCCGAGGACGCCCTGCCGCTTGCCGAGTCGGTGCCGCCGGACCCGATGCCGGCCGACTCGCCGTTCGCGGCCATCAACTACCACCACCAGACGGAGTGGTTGCCGGCCCGTCCGGGCGGCGGCTTCCGCGGCGAGGGGTGGGAGCCGGGCGGCCCGGCGCGAGCGCTGGCGTGGCACCGGCTGAAGGAGACGCCCCGGCTCGCCGACGGCACGATCGACCCGATCGCCTACTGCCTGCCGGCCGACGTCATCGGCCCGGCCATCGTGGCCAAGATCGGCCCCGAGATGGCGACGAACCCGCCGCTGCTGATGCTGTCGTTGGAGATCTCGCTGCAGTTCGTGGCGACGACCACGTCGCCGTGGCTGTTGCAGCACACCCGGGCACACCACTCGGCCAACGGCTACGCCTGGGGTTCGGTCGAGCTGTGGGGTGAGGACCGCCAGCTGCTGGCGTTCGGCACCCAGCGCGCCCACGTCCGCCCGGTCGACATCAGCCGCTTCGCCCCCGGCGGCGGCACGGCCTGAGCGCGGGTCGTCGGTACCGTCGCCGGGTCACCGCCCAGGTGGGCGCATCGATGCCCATGACGGAAAGACGGGCTCTCGGGTAACTGGTTCGGCTTCCCGTGGCGTAACGGCAGGTAGCGCTTCGATGTTCGGCCTTGATGCGGTTGGCTGATCGGCCTCCTTGCGCACGGTTCGCTCGGCCATCTGTGGCGCGGCCGGGGTCCACGGGCGCAGGTCTTGCACGATCTCTGAGTAGAACGTGTCGATTGCGCCGATGACAGACGCGACGAACGAGTTGCGTCCTGCACCGCGCTTTACGCCCATCGGGCAGAGCATCGAGACGTCGAATGAAGCGATGTCGCGGCCGTCAGGCGGCAGGAGCAGTTCAGGTCGTTGCCGTAGGTCGTTGAGCAGTTCGCTCGTCGATGTCCGCGACCTGACGCCGAAGCAGTCGATCCGCGTTCCGCCGGGAGCGTCTTTGAGCTGGCGGAGCAACCAGTTCACGCGGGTCTTTGGCCGTCCCTGCGTGGGTGCTTTCACGCTCACGGAGCAGCGCACCTGCTGTGCTCGAAGGTCCACGATGACCTTGAGGTCACCTACGGCGTCGGGATCCGTACACACCCATCGAGCTCGGCTCGATCGGCCATTCGTTTGACGAGGCTGACAATGCGCAACTCAGGTGTCTCGAGTTCCTTGCGCGACAGCACCTCTTGCACGTCGGCACCGAGTTCACGGCCGAGTCGGATGACGGCGAAGGCGAGAAGCTGTTGCCAACGTCCCGCGACCTCCGCAGCCTTCTTGTCGGTCTCGCGCAGCGTCCCGGCGATCGCTGCCTCGCGTACCGGAACCCAGTGCTCGCCCATGTCCTCGAAGTCGGCGGCGCCCGCGTTCGGATGCTCGAGGTAGCGGATCAGCTCGCCCAGGATCCACGCTTGGTCGTCATCGCGCACGCCCTTGTGAACCTTCACCATGATCGCCTGGGTCAGCACCTGGCTCCAGGGGAGATGGTGCAGCGCAACTCGACGGGTCTTGCGACCGTCGACTTGCACCGGATGCTCGCCAGGCAGTCGAGGAATCTGGTTCGAGATCGTGACGACGCAGTCGTAGCCCTGTTCGCGAGCGACATCGAGGTACGTCTCAACCTGAGTCCGTTCGAGTAGCGATTTGCCCGTCTTCACCTCGACGAGTGCGACCCATGTTCGTTGGCCTCGCGAAACTCGAATGAGGCCGTCCGGTCGGACGGTGGAACCAGCTGCCGTCTCGAAACATGGCTCGGTGAAGGTCTCGACCTTCCCCTTGATGGCGCCGAACTGTCGAGTGAAGCCCTCGCCGAACTCATCGACAGCGCTGATCACAGCCAACAATGCCGACGTGGCGCGCGTCTCTTGTTCCTCGACGCCCCTGATTCCTGTAACCGGGATGAGACGCGCAGCACACCAGTTCTCCTCCTCGTCACCCATTGCACCCTCCCGAAGTGGTCCGCCAACCTGCGACACTCGTTAGCACAGCGAGTGGGATGAGGTCGGGAAGAGTCCATTGATGCGCGAGCTGACCATGGTTCCATCAGGGAGACGCGCATCACGTCGGTGGCTTTGGTCTGCGCTTCTGGTTCTCGGCGGCTTCGTCGTCGCAGGATGTGGGTTCGGGTTGTCCAACCCTCCCGCCCAGGACTTGCCGCTGCCGGCCGGAGTCGCAGTCACCCGGTCCGGTGCGAGCTGCGGATCCGCAGGCTGCAGTACCGGAGTCACCCTCGTATCGATCGCCGATGACCAGCACAGGTCGATGGACGCGTTGGCCGAAGCGCTCGATCGCACGCTGCAGACCGATGGGTGGATCCGACTCGAGGACTATTCGTGGACGAGCGGGTCGGGTCGTCTAGAAGCAGATCTGATGACGCCGGAGCTGGTGGTGCTGCGGTGGCCTGACCAAGAGGGCTTTGTTCCCTCCAACGACGAGGAGATGACCCAACTCGGTGCGATCGTGGTCGTCTCGGCGATCGTGATCGTTCCCACTGTTGCCTTCGTCGGCACGGTTGTCGTCCTCAGGTTGACGGGGCGTGCAGACAGACGCAGTGGTCGCAGTCCAATCGATGGCCTTGGCTGACGACCGACCAGCGTTACGTCGCTCGTCCGCCGTTGATCGCCTCCGGGGCCGGGCAACGCTCAGCGCATCGTCGGCTGCACCACCGTGACGCGTCCGCCGCCGAGGCGCTTGGACCGGTACATCGCCTCGTCCGCAGCGTCGATCAGGGCGGTGACCTGGTCGACGGCGGCCGTGGGTGCCACGGCCAACCCGATGCTGGCGCTCAGCGGATGCGTGATGGCGCCGACGCGCACGTCGGTGTCGAGGGCCCGGAGCACGCGATCCGTCAGCGCCTCGGCCGCCGCCACCGACTCCAGCGGCGCCAGCACGATCACGAACTCGTCGCCCCCGAAGCGCGCCACCAGGTCGCTGCCGCGCACCGATCGCGTCAGCCGGGCAGCAGCCGCCCGCAGCGCGGCATCCCCGAAGGCGTGGCCGAAGGTGTCGTTGAGCGCCTTGAAGTCGTCGATGTCGACGAAGAGCACGCCCAGATACCCCTCCCGACCCCGCGCCTGCAGGATCGCTCCGGTCACCTGGTCCTCGAGCGCCGTCCGGTTGAGCAGGCCGGTGAGCGGATCGTGCGAAGCCCGGCGCTCGGCCCGGCGCTCTGCGTTGCGCCGGTCGGTGACGTCACGGTGCACCAGGACGAGCCCGTGCGGCGGTCCCTCCATCGGGGTGATGCGCACCGAGCACCACCACCGCTTGCCGTCCGTGCGCAGCGGCACGTCCATCTCCGCCCGCCCCGCCCCGCCGGAGCGCACCCGCTCGATCGCCGCCGCCAGCAGCGACAGGTCGCCGTCGCTCGCTTCGGCCAGCACGTCGAGGTAGCGCCGTCCGACGTCGGGGGTCTCGGCTCCAGGCCCGGCGGGCGTACGACCACACAGCCGGTCCCACGCTGGGTTCGCGCCCCGGATGACGCCGTCGTCGCCGATCAACGCCACGGCCTCGGTGACGGCGGCGAGCACGTCGCTCTGGGCGCGCACGCGTGCGTGGTCGACCTCCAGCCGTCCGAGCTCAGCTCGCCGTGCCCGCCCCACGCCACGCAGCAGCACCACGGCTCCTGCCAGCGCCGCCGCCGCCAGCCCGAACCCACCGACGAGCAGTGGCACCGGACCCGGCTCCGCCGCGGTGGGGCTGCTCCACGTCGTGAGCGTCCAGTCGATGCCGCTGGTTTGGAACGTGAGCTCACGGGTGAAGGCGGCGTCGGCGATCGATCCTGGAGGATCGCTGCGCCGGGCGACCTGACGGACCGAAGCGTCGGTCACGGCCGGCCCGGTCAGGTTGACGGTGAGGTCCATGCCCACGTCCGTCGGCTGGCCGGCGAGCGAGCGGACGAACACCTCGTCGAACCCGCCGATCGGCGCCGCCACCCACGTCGTCTCGGCACGACCGGCGTCATCGCCGGTGTTCACCGGGACGGCGAGGAAGAAGTCGAACCCCTCGAGCATCGGCGTGAGTCCGGGCGCATCGAGTTGCTCGGCGATCTGCCGCACCGACGGATCGTCTTGGATGGCACCCGCACCGGCCTCGCCGCGCGCCCCGCGCCACTCCAGCTCGGACCGGACGCTGTCGATGGCGGCGACGTCGAGGCCGGGGAACAGCGGCAGATCGAGCGCGCCCGGCACGTGGTGCTCGATCACATACGACGGCGCGCCCGGCGGCAGCGAACCCAGGCCGACGATCGTGAACTCCGGCTGCACGGAGCGCATGTCGGCGAGGAACTCGGCGCGCGCCTCCGGCGCCACCCGCCGCAGCACGACGATGCCCGACAGCGAGCGGAAGCGCTCGAACACGCCGGTCTCGCGGACGAACGCCTCGACGTCCGCCGGTTCCTTCACCGGCCCGACGGCAGCGAAGGCACCGACCTGATGCAGCGAGTCGATGTATGCCTGGAGCTCCTGCTCGAGCGCCGCCGTCGCCTGCTGGGCGCTCAGATCGAAGCGCTCCTGCGCGCCGTCGACGGCGACCCGGTGCGCGTACGACGCACCGAGGAGGGCACCGACGGCGCCGACCAGGAACGCGACGACGGCGCCCCGTCGTGCTGCGCGCGTGGTGCGGTCCGGTCCGGTCACCCCACCCCCATTCCCACATCGAGCGGGTGCCCGCGCTGGAGGTGTGTGACCCCCAACCCGTCTGTATGGCCATCGACCGATCAGGTGATCACCTTGAGCAGCCAGCGTCAGCTCGTCTGGAGCACCAGCCAGGCGGCGAGGTAGCCGAAGCTGTTCGTGGCGATGTGCAACAGCATCGGCGCCAGCAGGCTGCGCGACACCAGCCGCAACCAGCAGAACACGACGCCGGCCAGCGCCGTGCCCAGCACGGCGAAGGCCACGCCGATCGCCTGGGCGTTGGGCAGGGAGGCGCTGAGCTCGGCGGCATCGGGGTTGACCTCGTAGATGTTCCACGCCGGCGCTACGTGCCACACCCCGAACAGCAGGCTCGACGCCACCACGGCGATCCACGTTCGCCACATCCGGTTGCCGAGGCCCAAGATGGCGCCACGGAACACGAGCTCCTCGGCCAGCACGGTTCCGAACGGCACGGCGATCAACGCCGAGTAGAAGACGCCGGCAGTCGAGAGGTTCGCGACGCGCTCGTCGCGGAACAGATCCTGGGTCGCCGGCAGCAGCGCGCCGACCAGGTAGACCGCGCCGATGGCACCCATGCAGGCGCCGCCCCACGCCAGGCCGCGTCCGAGGTCCTGACGGGCCAGCCCCAGCTCGGCCCACGACAGGCGACCGAGCCTGATGGCCAGCAACAACACCACCGAGACCGTGACGACCCGGTACGGCACGTACGCCCACTCCGGCAGGACGAGGTTGGTGAGCAGGTTGTCGACCACGCCGAAGGCCACCGTGGCCAGCAGCGCCGTGCCGGCCCGGCCGCCGAGACGCGGTGCCTCGGTCACGCCGGCGTCGTCGTCGGCGACGGGGACGACGACCCGCCCGACCAGCGCTTGCCGAAGACCACGATGATCGGCAACGTGATGGCGAACGCCAGCCCGACCACGACGGGCCGCGACAGCCACCACTCGGCGTCGGTCAGCTCGGGTGGCGTCCAGTCGAACAGCCCGTCGAGCAGCACCAGCGCCAGCGCCATGCCGGTGCTGTGGAACAGGAACAGCGGCATCGAGAACCGGTTCACCAACTCGTTGAAGCGCGACCAGCGACCCGGCCGCTCCAGGCGCACCAGCAGCCACGGTCGAATCAGCAGCGCGATGCCGACCTGCAGCGCGCACACGGCGATGATCGCCATCGTCGGCGGTGACATGTTGGAGATCTCGTCGCCGACGACGCCCACCATCGACGCCGGGTAGAGGCCGGTCGAGATCAACCCGTACAGCGCCAGCAGCCCGCCGACTACGAACGACCACGCCCAGCTGCGCGGTGCCCGCACCAGCGACGCGTACGAGAAGCCGAGTTGGTGACACGCCGCCCACACCACGACCAGGTTCGTCAGCGCCGCCCACTCCGCACCGTTGGAGAACCGCAGCACGTCGTCGACGAACCCGAGGCCGATCAGCACCACCAGGGGCAGCGGGGCGAAGCGCTGCTCGAGCCAGATCATCGGCGGGGCGATCACGACGAGCACTAGGTACACGGCGATGAACCACAGCGGGCTCAAGATGATGATCACCGCCGACTGGATGAGCTCGCGTTGATCGGTCCAGGCGATGGCCAAGATGCCGAGCACGGTCCAGCCGGCGATCAGCGCCAGCGACGGCACCGCCAGGCGCACGACCCGCGCCCACACGAACGAGCCGTACCCGCCGCCCTTGCGCCGGTGGCTCTCCCACGTGCGCAGGTGGGCGTAGCCGCCGACGAAGAAGAACAGCGGCATGACCTGGAAGACCCACGTCAGCGGCCACAGGTCGTAGTTGAACTCGAGCACGCTCGAGGTGTGGATCTGGTTGTCATCCACGCCGACGTGCAGGATCGTGAAGGTCCAGTGCCACACCACGACCACCACCAGGGCGAACGCCCGGACGAAGTCCACGAACGGGTCGCGCTGGTGCGATACCGGGTCGCTCACGTCACCCCTCGGCGGCCTCGCTCGAGGCCAGCGGCCCGGCGAGCTGGATGAACAGGCCGGTCGCTTCGGCCGTCACCACCCCGTCGTGGCGCATCTCGCCGTGGGCGACGAGCTTGCGGCCGTCGGCCTCGTCGAGCCACGCCCGCAGCTCGATGTCGGCCAGGATCGGCGTGGGCTTGCGGTACCGCACGGTGAGGCGGCCGGTGAACCCACCGCCCGCCCCGGCGATGCCGGCGATGCCCAGCAGCTCGTCGAAGACGAGCGCCAGCACGCCGCCGTGGCCGAGGTCCCACGGCGGGCCGTTGTACTGCTCGGTCAGGTGCATGGTGCCCGTGACCTCGCCGCCCTCGCCGATGTGCAGCTCGACCTGCGGCGCCACCGGGTTCAGGGGACCGACCACCGGCGAGTAGGGGAAGAACTCCGCCGGCGCCGCGCCGAGCCGGAAGCCCGCCGGTCCCCAGCCGATCTGGCAGTGCGGCCCGGCGTGGCTGGCGCGCTCGAGGACCTCGGCGGCCTGCTCCAGCAGCGCCGTGGCCGCCACCAGTTCGTCGGCGCTCGCCTCCGTGACGCGTGTGGCGCGGATCACGCGCCGGGCGGCGTCGGCGAGGGCGCGGCGTTCGTCGGCGCGGTCGTCCATCAGCGCGCGCTCGTCAATTGAGCCCCTCGCGCACGATCTGCGCCGTGACGCGGGTCAGCAGCACCATGGCGCCGAACAGGCCCAGGTAGCCGATGACGTTCATCAAGGTGGCCTCGCCGGCGAACTCGGGTCCGGCATCGGTGATGATCAGGGCCACCGAGGCGAAGCCGAGCGACGCCGCCACCATCACCAGCACGATGCGGTTGATCAGCTTGGACACGACGGCGACGTCGCGCTCGTCGGAGAACAGCCGCATGCGGGCGACGAACTGCCCGGCAGCCAGCTGCGCCGTCAGGTCGTCGACCCGTGACGGGAGCCGTCGCAGCATCGGCGCGTTCTCGATCAGGCCCTGCTTGAGGAGCTCCTCGGGCTCGGCCGTGACGATGTCGTTCATCCACTGCGCGGCGAGCTGCTGGACGCCGTCGGCGAGGGCGAAGTCCGGCGAGATCATCTTGAGCGTGCCCTCGAGCGTGACGAGCGTGCGCCCGAACGTCGTCAGCTGTGTCGGCAGGGCGATGCCGAAGCGGCCGAACAGCGGGGCCAGGTCGTTGAGCGCCCGGGCGTCGATGCCCTGACCGGGCTGGACGTGCTCGGTCATGAACTGCGACAGCGCCCGCTCGAGCGCGATGTCGTCGGTGTCGGGCGAGATGGTCGTGATGGTGCCGACGGCCTGGCGCAGGCGGTGCGGGTCGCGGTTGAGCACGGCCAGCACCATCTCCTGGAGCGCTTGGCGGGTCAGCTCGTCGAGCAGGCCGACGGCACCGAAGTCGATCAGGCCGAGCCGCCCGTCGGGAAGCACGAACACGTTCCCCGGGTGCGGGTCGGCGTGGTAGATGCCGTCGAAGAGCATCTGCTGCAGGAAGGTGTCGAGCACCAGTCGGGCCAGATCGGCGCGGTCGACGTCCATCGACTCGAGCACCGACCCGTCCCCGAGGGGAACCCCGGGAAGGCGCTCCTGCACCAGCACCTTGCGACTGGAGAACTCGGGGTGCGTCATCGGCACGACGATGACGGCGGCGGCCTCGGGCTTGGTGGCCACGTTGGCGGCGATGGCCAGGCCGTTGCGGGCTTCGATGCGGAAGTCGAGCTCCTGCTCGATCGAGCGCACGAACTCCCCGGCCATGCCGTCGACGTCGTAGCGGGCCCCGAACGCCGTGTGGTCGCGCACGGTGCGGGCGAGCTGCATCAGGGCGCGGGTGTCACGGGCGACGAGGTCGTCGACGCCGGGGCGTTGCACCTTGACGATCACATCCTCGCCGGTGTGCAGGCGGGCGCGGTGCGCCTGGCCGATCGACGCCGCGGCGATGGGGGTGCGCTCGAACTCGGCGAAGGCGATGTCGACCGACTGGCCGAGCTCGGCCTCGAGCAGGGCGGTGATGGCGTCGCTGTCGGCGGGGGGCATGTCGCTCTGCAGCGACCGCAGCGCCTCCGTGATCTCGGCCGGCAGCAGATCGCTCCGGGTCGACGCCACCTGCCCGAGCTTGACGAACATGCCGCCGCACTCCTCGAGGGTGGCGCTGAGGCGGTCGCCGAGCGGCCGGGCGTCGGCCTCGGCCTTGGCGCTCTTGCC
>CAZYKR010000180.1:0-9151 GCA_964648005.1 uncultured Iamiaceae bacterium | reverse complement strand
ATGCAGGTTCTCCGAACCCCCGACGACCGTTTCGCCAACCTGCCGGACTTCCCGTTCGCGCCGCACTACGAGACCATCCGCGATGCGTCGGGCGTCGACCTGCGCATCGGCTACATCGACGAGGGCCCCCGCGACGCCGCACCTGTGCTGCTGATGCATGGCGAGCCGTCCTGGTCCTATCTGTACCGCGGGATCATCGCGCCGCTGAAGGACAGGCACCGCGTCGTCGCGCCGGACCTCGTCGGCTTCGGCCGGTCGGACAAGCCCGCACACCGCGGCGACTACACCTACCAGCGCCACGTCGACTGGCTGCGCGAGACGGTGTTCGGTCAGCTCGACCTGTGCGATGTCACCCTGGTGTGCCAGGACTGGGGCGGGCTGCTCGGGTTGCGGCTGGTCGGCGAGCACCCGGACCGCTTCGCCCGCGTCGTCGCCGCCAACACCTTCTTGCCGACCGGCGACGGCTCGCCGAGCGACGCCTTCCTGGCCTGGCGCCAGTTCAGCCAGGAGGCCGAGACGTTCCCGACCGGCGGCATCGTCAACGGCGGTTGCGCCACCGACCTGTCGCCCGAGGTCATCGCCGCCTACGACGCGCCGTTCCCGGACGAGTCCTACACCGAAGGTGCCCGGCAGTTCCCGGTGCTGGTGCCGATCACGCCCGAGGATCCCGCCTCGGCGCCGAACCGCGCCGCCTGGGAGGGACTCGCCGCCTTCGAGCGGCCGTTCCTGACCGCCTTCTCGGACAAGGACCCGATCACCGCCGGCAACGACCGGCACCTGCGTGAGCGCATCGCCGGTGCTGCGGGCCAGCCGCACACCACGATCGTCGGCGGCGGGCACTTCCTGCAGGAGGACGAGGGCGAGCAGCTCGCCGGCGTCGTCGTCGACTTCATCGCCGCCACGCCGCGCTGACGCTGGCGCAACGCTCGCGAGGCGGGCTCAGCGGGCCTGCGGCTCGCGCCACATCGGCCACAGGGTCGGGCCGCCCTCGGTGAGGATCTCGCCCGTCTGCTCGAAGCCGAAGCGTCGGTAGTACGCCACGTTCTCGATCTTCGACGACTCGAGGTACGCGGGCAGGCCTTCCCGGTCGCAGCGGTCGAGCATTGCCTCGATCAGCGCGCCGCCGACGCCGCGCCCGGTGCGGCCGGGGTCGGCGCCGATGAGCGCCAGGTACCAGTGCGGCTCGTCCGGGTGCGCGGCCTCGATGCGCTGCATGAGCTCCATGCCGGCGCGCAGGCGCGTGCCGAAGGCGCGGATGCCGGGGACGATCTGGCGCACGATGTCGCTGCGCGTCGTGCGCCACCGGTTGGGGGCGCACCACACGGCCACGCCGCTGAGGTCGTCGGTGGTGTAGACGACCCCCTTGCGCCAATCGGTCTGGATCGCCATGCGGAACTCGATGCGGGTGCGTTGGTAGCGCGAGCGCGGGTTGGGATGCAGGTAGATCTGCACCGGGTCGTCCCAGAAGGAGCGGGCGAGGACGTCGCACGCCACCGGGATCTCGTCGAGCATCAGGGCGCGGACGTGGGGGGAAGCGGCCATCAGTCGTGACCGTACAGGCCGGCGTTGAGCTTGGCGTAGACGCCCTTGGTCTGTTTGTAGAGCTTGGTGAAGGCGGCGAAGTGCCCGTCGTACACGGCGCGGTTCGCCCGATCAGGCGTGAAGGTGCGCTCGACCTGCACCAGTGCCGGGATGTCGTCCCAGCGCAGGTGCCCGAGGGCGACGCCGGCGGCGAAGGCGGCGCCGCGAGCGTTGGCGTAGCGCGGCTCGGCCATCTGGCGGATCGGCCGGTCGAGCACGTCGGCGAGGATCTGGCACCACAGGTCCGATTGGGCACCGCCACCGATGAAGTTGATGTGCTCGAAGCCCTTCGGGCGCTGCTTGCGCACGAACTTCTCGGCGGCGCCGAGCATCCAGCGGGTGTTGAGGGCGACACCCTCGAACACGGCGCGCACCATCGTCGAGCGCGTCGTCTCGAGGTTGAGGTTGAACCAGCTGCCGCGGATCAGGTGGTTGTCGACCGGCGTGCGCTCGCCGTTGAGCCACGGCAGGAACATCGTCCCGTCGGCGCCGGCGGGCACCGACTCGGCCATGGCGTTGAGACGGCCGAACACGTCGTCGGGCGGCGGGCCCGAGCCCAGCGCGTCGTCGGGGTACAACACGTTGTCGATCAGCCACAGCAGGGCCTTGCCGGCCACGTCCTGCTCGGTGGCGACCCAGTAGCGGCGCGGGATGCCCGACGGAAGGGCGGTGCAGTTGGTGCCGAGGTCGGTCTTGAGGAAGTCGACGTGGCACGACAGCCACGACGACGTGCCGATGTAGAGGTGGGCGTCGAGGTCGCGCACGGCGCCCGAACCGATGCCTGCGGCCGAGGTGTCGCCCATGCCGGCGACGACCTGGACGTCGGTCGACAGGCCGAGGGCGTCGGCGGCGCCGGGGGTGAGCGGCCCGATGATGCTGCCGGTCGGCACCAGGTCGGGCAGCTTCGTGCCGTCGATCTGCGCCAGCTCGATCAGCTCCGGGTCGTACTGCACGGCGGCGAGGTCGCGGTTGTCAGTGACCCAGTGGCCGACGATGGTGTCGTAGGACGCCACCTGCTTCCCGGTGAGGCGGCAGTTCAGGTAGTCCATCGGCTCGAGGAACGCGTGGGCGTCGCGGTACAGCTCGGGCTTGTTGTGCTTGAGGTACAGGATGTGGCCGACGTTGTCCTTGCCCGACAGGCTCGGGATGCCGCCCGAGCGACGGATCCACGTCATCGCCTTCTTGGCGTTGTAGCCGACGCCCGGCACCTCGATGCCGCCCCCGACGACGTCCTTGACGTACGGGGCGCCGCGGCTGTCCATCCACGAGATGGCGTTGTCGAGGTGGTTGCCGTGCCGGTCGACGGGCACCGTCGCCATCCACTGGGCGCCGATGCAGATGGCGACGATCTCGGCAGGGTCGACGACCCCGCTGTCGATCATGCGGCGCGAGGCGGCGACGATGGTGCGCCACCACTCGTCGGGGTCCTGCTCCACGCCGCCGCCGGGCAGCACGATGATCTCGTTCGTCTCGACCTCGTGCGCCACGACCTCGCCCCGCATCGACACGATGGCCACCTTGGGGCCGCCGGTGCCGAGGTCGATGGCGAGGATGTAGGGGCCTGTCGCCGTGGTGTCGTCGGCCATGTGCGCGCTCCGTCCGCCTGTGTCCGTCGAGCCGGTCACGCTACTGCGCGCGCCACGCCGGCGGCGCCGGCTGGCCTTCCGCCGGTGGTCGGCCGTGGTTGCGTCGCCTGCCGGGTTGCGTCGCCTGCCCGCTAGCGTCTGCGGCCGTGACGCCGGAGCTGTTGGGCTGGATCGCCTCGATCACATATGTGCTGCGACTCCTGCCCCAACCCGTGCGGTTGTGGCGCACCGGCCTGCCGGCGGGCGTGTCGACTGTGGCGGCGTGGAACGCGCTGCTGTGCGACCTCGGCTGGGCCGCCTACGGCGCCTCGGCCGACCTGCCGCCCGTGCTGTGGGTGTCGGTCGTCGCCGCCGTGCCCGGCGTGTGGACGGTTGTGCTGCTGCGCCGGGAGACCCGGCCGCGCGATCTGGCGATCGTCGGGGCGCTGGCGGCGGTCTTCGTGCTGGCGGGTGTGGCCGGTGTCCTCGGCGTGGTGTTGGGGTTGAGCGTCGTCATCACGACCGGGCCGCAGGTGCTGGTGGCGCTTCGACAGTCGGACCTTCGGGGCATCGCGCCGGCGACGTGGCTGGTGTCGATCGCCGACGCCGCGCTGTGGGGCGCGTACGGCCTCGCCGTCGGCGACGGGGCGCTGCTCGGGTACGCCGTGGTGCTGTCGACGGCGGCGGTGATCGTGCTCGGTCGCATCGCCTGGACACGACGGTTCGTCGTCGGCGGCGACCCCGACCTGGCCCCGGCGACGGCCACGGTGTGAGTCCCTAGACTCGCCGCCCGTGACCAACGAGCCCCGCAGCCTCACCCACGCCGAGCAGACCGTCCTCGAGGAGATCCGCCACGACCAGGCGGACTACGTCAAGGTCGCCATCGTCGACATCGACGGGGTGCTGCGCGGCAAGTACCTCGACAAGACCAAGTTCCTCGGCGCCGTCGAGGACGGCTTCGGGTTCTGCGACGTCGTCTTCGGCTGGGACTCGTCGGACGAGTGCTACGACAACGTCGACTACACGAGCTGGAAGACGGGCTACCCCGACGGCTCGGTGCGCATCGACCTCTCGACGCACCGGCGGGTGCCGTGGGAGTCCGAACGGCACTTCTTCCTGTGCGACTACGTCGGCTCGACGCCCGACACCGTCGTGTGCCCGCGTCGGCTGCTCCAGCGGGTCGTCGACCAGGCGGCGTCGATGGGGTACCTGGGGCTGTTCGGCCTCGAGTTCGAGTTCTTCAACTTCCGCGAGACGCCGACGTCGGTGCACGACAAGGACTTCCGCGACCTGCAACCGCTCACGCCCGGCATGTTCGGGTACTCGGTGCTGCGCCAGGCGCACAACCAGGAGTACTTCGAAGCGATGCTCACCGAGCTGCGGGAGTTCGGCGTGCCGTTGGAGGGCCTGCACACCGAGACCGGGCCGGGCGTCCTCGAGGCGGCGATCCTGTACTCGACGGCGATGGAGTCGGCCGACCGGGCGCTGCTGTTCAAGGCCGGCGTGAAGGAAATCGCCCACCGCTTCGGCATCCTGCCGACGTTCATGGCCCGGGTGAACACCGACCTGCCGGGGTGCTCCGGCCACACCCACCAGTCGCTGTGGGACCTCGACCGGGAGCGCAACCTGTTCGTCGACCCGTCGGCGCCGCACGGCATGAGCGAGCTGTTCCGCTCGTACCTGGCGGGCATCCTGACGTTGCTGCCGGAGCTGCTGGTGCTGGTGGCGCCGACGGTCAACTCCTACAAGCGCCTCGTGGACGGCTTCTGGGCGCCGACGACGCCGACCTGGGGCATCGACAACCGCACCGTGGCGTGTCGGGTCATCCCCGGATCGACCAAGTCGACGCGCCTCGAGTTCCGGGTGCCGGGCTCGGACGCCAACCCGTACCTGTCGGTGGCAGCGTCCCTGGCGGCGGGCCTGTGGGGGATCGAGCAGGGGCTGGAGCTGCGGCCCGAGACGATCGGCAGCGGCTACGCCGACCCGTCGGCAGAGCGGCTGCCCCGCACGCTGTTCGAGGCGACGGCCCGGCTGCGCGAGTCCACCGTGATGCGGGACCTGCTCGGCGCCGACTTCGTCGACCACTTCGTCGCCACTCGCGAATGGGAGTGGCGCCAGCATGCCGACGCCGTCACGGACTGGGAGCTGCGCCGCTACTTCGAGATCATCTGACGTCGCCACGGGCTCGGCGTCGCGCGCGGCGTCCCCAGCGCACGCGGTTCCTTGATCTGCAAGACTCCCGGCGGGACTTCTTGGGAGGAATCGTGGGGATCCGAGGTGGGAATCTTCGTCGGTCGCGCGCGTGTGTTGCAGCGGCTGGAGTGATCATGTTGCAGGCCGTCGGCTTCGGAGTCACAGCGCGTCCGGCCGGTGCCGACGAACCGGTCCGATACCGGGATTACGTCTATCCCGCTGACGTGGCACTGACGAGCCAAGACCTGGCAGTCGTGCCGGATCCGGACTATCCGGGGAACTCGATCATCCTGGAACCGTTCGACGCGCACAGCCAAGCACTCGTCGACGACGCGAACGTGCCGCTGCAGCTGGACGAGTTGCGGTCGAATTTCGGCAAGCCATGGTCGACCGACGGCCCGATGGAGGTGGTCGATCCCTCGCCAGGAGGGAATCCCCGCGCTGAGGTCCCGGCGGCTGCCGGCAGGGTCTCGGCCTCGGCTCCGAGCGGAATCTACAACCTTCAGAACTTCTGGTCGAACCAGGAGCAGAGCATCGTCGACTTGTCGATGGTGGTGGCCAAGGACACCGCTGGCTCCAGGATCACCTTCGCCGGCGCGGACAACGGATCGAACTACGTGTTCGCGGAGTTTGATGCAACGTCGGGCGCGTCCGGAACCATCGAGGTGGCGATCGGCAAGCGGGTCAACGGCGTCGACACAATGGGTGCTCCTACGGCGATCCAGATCCCGTCCAACGTGTATTCAGCGATGGCGGACATGAAGGTCCGCATCCATGGGGCACTCGTACGATCAGTGAACAACGGCGGCACCTTTCCGCTCACGATCGAGGTAGGGCCTGGGAACGGTTCGTCCGTCTACTCAGTAGGCGGTGTCGAGATCGCCGCCGACGGTCCCTTCGATGACGATTCGGACGTTTTCAGACTCCGCGTTGGGTTCTCCCTACCCGAGGGTGAGTGGGCTGACCACTTCCGCATGGCAGACCCCCTGTATGCCCGGGTCGAGTTCGTCGATGATGCGACGGCGCCGACGGACCGTCCGGTGATGCTGCATGTCCATGGTGGATCGATGAGTATTGGGTCCGAAAGGGACGATCCGGAAATTCGAAGGGACTTCGCTCGGCGAGGCTATGTCTCCGTTTCGGTCGACTACCGCAAGCGGTTGGGGATCTACTGGAACGCCGGCGACAGCTTGGCCGCGAATTCCCACAAGATCGTCGTGAGCCCGGGCGTCGGCCCCTGGGAACTCGTGCTCGAGGATCTGCCTGGTGCGGCAACCGCGCAAGCGAATGGCCTCCCACGAACCGCCGACGCTGCCGACCTCGAGGACGCGATCAACGAACAGATCGGCTCGACCGGCACGACTGTGGACGTGTGGCGAGCAGTCGATGCACCAGTTGGCGAGTATTGGCTCTCGTGGCGTGCGGCAGGCGGCCTGTTTCCCTACCCGACGTTGGAGTCTGATGATGTCTCCGCCACCGGCTATCCGAACCTGTTCGATCAGCTCATGGCCTCCCCCCTCTGTGCGGGCAGCGGTCAGCGGCCTTGGGCTATGTCATCGACGAGCGATGTTTCCACGTGTCTTGTCCGCCACTTCGCCGACGTGCGGTACTGCGCCGGTGCTCACGACGCTGCCTTCAAGAGTGAGGATGAGGAGTGCGACGGCGGCATCGCTGCCTTCGCCCAGCTCGTGATCGGCGGACCGGCACTCGATGACATCCAGGCCGCCGTCCGCTGGCTCAAGGATGGGCCCGCCGAGGTTCCTGGAGTTGACGCAGAGAGGATCTTCGCCACCGGGGCTTCCGCGGGCGGACACCTCAGCTTCGACCTCGCAGCCGACCCGACGACGCCGGGCCGGCCGCGACACGACCCGAACGCGCCAGCACCGGGTGTGCCCTATGGCGGCTACTCAAACGCGATCGCGGGCGCAGCACCCCAGTCCGGGGGGTTCCGTCTACTGGGCGATGGCACACTGCCGCCGTGGTCTGCGCCCGTGGCGATCTTCGAGCACGACGTCGACAACCAGCCGGTCCAAGGATCGATGATCAACCACTGGCGAGCGTTTGCTCGTGACGGGTGGTCGAACAACGGGCCAGGCGCCCTCGAGCATGACGGCTGGTGCGGATTCGGCCACGCGCAAGGCTCATATGGTGAGATCGCCGCGTTCTACGTCAGTCTGCTCGCCGAACCGAATGACCCTGCGACTAGGCGGGGCGGCTTGGTGCTGGGCACCGAGGATGTGGTCGAACCCGAGACGGACCCGTTCGAGCTCGATACCGGCCGACAACAGTTGATCGGGAGTCCTGGCGAAGCAGTGCCGTACGACCAGGTCGTTGGAGACTTCGATGGCGATGGCATCGATGACATCTATTGGCATCAGCCGGAGCCGGCACTTGTCGCGTGCGATTCGCTGTGGCTCGGGACTTCGGACGGGACCTTTCGTCCGACGCCGCTGCTGGACGAGACTTCAGCGAAGCTCGAAGGCTTCTCGGGAAGTGCCTTTATCCGTCCCCCCGCGGGCCTGAGCCCTTCCCTAGGTGATTTCAATGGCGACGGTCGCGACGACTTGCTTTGGTACGCGTCGGGCTCCCCGCAGCTCGTGATCTGGCAGGTGCTTGATCCCGATCCAAGCGATGATCAGGTTGCACTCGCCTCCGGCACCGTATGCCAACCGGATACATGCCCAGTCGGACTCCCCAAAGAGATTCTGCCGCCCAATCTGTTCACCGAGTTGGTCGTAGGGGTGCCGACGAACTTCGATCAGGCGATCATCGGCGATTTTGGCGACGGTGATATCGACGGCGTGACCGAAGCCGGGTACGAGACCAACGCCTCCGTCCGTCTCGGAGATGACCTCTATCTGTTCGACGAGTCTGGGGACGACGCGATCGTCTATTTCGGGTCAAACGTGGCCAGCTATCCGGAGGTAGTTGCCGAGTATTCTGCGGCTCTCACTTTGTCGCCCGGTTTCGAGGGATCCGCGCAGACGAGTGCCTACGTTGGGAACTTCGATGGGGATGAGTGGGACGACGTATTCTGGTTTACAGGTGGTACCCCGTCGGGTGTTGATGACGATGCTTTCTGGTACGGGGCGAAGAACGGCGGGACGGCTTCTGCGGAGGATGCCTTCGCCGAGTTCGATGACGAACTGGCCACTTCGTTCGAGACGATCATAGCCGGCGACTTCGCAGATCCAGGTGGCTCGTGCCCAGGTTGCGATGAGCTCTACCTTATGGATCTAAGCCCCTCGGCCGATGACAGTCTGATATTCGGTGCCGGCGATAGGCAACCGAGCTCTACCAATGCAGACGTTGGTTTCGAAGCCACTGATGTGAACCGCGTCGTATTGCGAGTCGGTGACTTGGACGGAGACCATTGGGACGACATCGTGTTCACGGGGCGGGGAGACGACAGTGACGGAGTCATCGCGGGCCGGGAGGATGGTGAGCTGGCGCTCGCATCAACTCCCGATGCTCTGAGTGCGTTGGACGGCCTATTGGACGGCGACGATGCTCCACTTATTGGTCAGTTCAATGGCAATGGTGGTTGCGACATGCATCTTGTCGATCTCGACGATTCCGGCATGCCAGACATCGCTAGGCGGCCTACGCGGAGTACGGGTTGTGCACTGCTTGTAGACCACTTCTCCGGCCAGACCTCGACGGGTGTCTCGGCGCATCGTCCGAACGAACGTCCGGCGCTCGCCCGATGGCTGAGCCTGTTGGGCTCCGCTGAAGTGACGTCCGGCGCCGCGGTGTTCGGACCATCATTGGAGCAGGCGACGATCGATGTCGGCCGCGCTGCCGACTACCGA
>CAZYKR010000179.1:0-9158 GCA_964648005.1 uncultured Iamiaceae bacterium | reverse complement strand
GGACCGGGATCAGCGACGAAGTACTCCTCCACGCTTCCTGGCGAATCTGTCATCCAGATCGGCTCGGCTGCTAGCCGAGCGACGTCTGGTTGGCGCGGGGTACACGCAACGCATGCCGCCACGAGGAGCGCGCCTCCGAACCATCCGAAACGGGAGCGGATCGAAGAACGCCATGATGGATGCTTGGTCGGCGCAAGCCAGCCCTTCAGAAGCGTGGCCAAGAATCACCTCCCGACCAGCTCGACGTGCGCCGAAGTTAGTCGCTGCGTGTACCTCACAGGCGCTGCATTCACCGGGCTCGCCACTCCCAATTCACCAGGCCATCCCCCCTTCTGCCGATCGACCTCAGGTATGTATAGTTAGGCGTATGCCACGGATGCAGGTGTACCTGCCCGACGACTTGTACGACGAGCTCAAGATGCGGGGTCTTCCAGCGTCGGAACTGTTGCAGGAGGCAGTGCGTGCAGAGCTGCGCCGCCAGTCGCTTCTCGATGAGACCGACGCCTACCTGGCCGAGTTGATCGACGAGGTCGGCGAACCGACACCTGACGAGATCGCTCGTGCTGAGGCCATCGCACGGCGGCTCGCCATCCACGCGACCGATCGCGCCCGTTGAGCCCGTGTTGGTACTGGACAGCGGCGCTGTCACCAAGCTCGCCCGCCGAGATCGCCAGACGGCCGCCATCATCAGCGTCCTCCGCCGCGATGGGCTCTGGCCTCCAGCCGTTCCAGCCGTCGTGGTCGTCGAATCCGTCACCGGACGTCCGGGACCGGACGCGAACACGAACCGCCTGCTCAGGACCTGCGACCTGATCACCGAGTGCCCCGAGAAGACCGCGCGACGCGCCGCCCTCCTGCGATTCCGTGCGATGCGGGGCTCAGCCGTCGACGCGCTCGTGATCGCGTTCGCCGAACCGGCCGGGCGCGTGCTCACCGGCGATCCTGAAGATCTCCGCGCACTCGCCGCACACGCTGACCACGTCCTGGTCGAGACGCTCTGACAAACCGCCGGCGGACATTTCCACTATGGCCGTAGTGCTAATACACTGGTCGCCATGACCGATGCCGGGACGCCCCTGTTCGAGATCCGGGACCTGCACGCCGTCACCGCCGACGAGCACCGCATCGAGATCCTCAAGGGGGTCGACCTCACCGTCGGTGCCGGCGAGGTGCACGCCATCATGGGCCCCAACGGCTCCGGGAAGTCGACGCTTGCCTCCTGCCTGCTCGGCGGCCCCGAGTACGAGGTCACCGAGGGTCAGATCCTCTTCCGCGGCGACGACATCACCGACTGGGGCCCCGATGTGCGGGGCAAGGCCGGCATCTTCCTGGCCTTCCAGTACCCGCAGGAGATCCCCGGCGTCTCCGTCCTGAATTTCCTGCGCCAGGCCCTGTCGGCCCGCAAGGGCATCGACCTGTCGATGCTCGAGCTGCGGCTGGCGATCATGGAGTGGATGGCCAAGCTCGACATGGACCCGGCCTTCGCCGACCGCTTCGTGAACGAAGGGTTCTCGGGCGGCGAGAAGAAGCGCAACGAGATCCTCCAGATGGCCATCCTCGAGCCGGAGTTCGCCGTGCTCGACGAGACCGATTCCGGGCTCGACATCGACGCCCTGCGCGTCGTCGCCGACGGCGTCGGTCAGGTGCGCGCCGCCCGGCCTGAGCTCGGCGTGCTGGCCATCACGCACTACCAGCGCCTGCTCGACGAGCTGCACCCCGACCGGGTGCACCTGCTCGTCGACGGTCGTATCGTCACGTCCGGCGGGCCCGAGCTGGCCACCGCACTCGAGTCCGAGGGGTACGAAGCATGGCGCTGACCGATACGCCGCACGGCGACCGCGCCACCGACGCCGATCCGCTCGACGCCGCCGCCATCGCCGCCGACTTCCCGCTGCTCGGCACCACGTCGCACGGTCGACGCCTCGTCTACCTCGACTCGGCCGCGACCTCGCAGAAGCCGACCGCCGTCCTCGATGCCATGGACCGCTACTACCGCACGATCAACGCCAACGTGCACCGCGGCGTCTACGACATCGCCGAGCAGGCCACGTCCGCCATGGAGGCCGCCCGAGCCAAGGTGGGCCGCTTCATCGGCGCCCGCTCCACCAGCGAGGTCGTGTTCACCAAGAACGCCACGGAGGCCTGCAACCTCGTCGTGCAGTCCTGGGGTCGGGCCAACCTCAGCGAGGGCGACGTCGTCGTGCTCAGCCTGATGGAGCACCACGCCGACATCGTGCCGTGGCACATGCTCGCCGCCGAGAAGGGCCTCGAGCTGCGCTGGATCGGCCTCACCGACGACGGCCACCTCGACCTGTCGAACCTCGACCAGCTGCTCGACGGCGCCAAGGTGCTCGGGGTGACCGCCATGTCGAACGTGCTCGGCACGATCACCCCGGTCGCCGACCTGTGCGCCGCCGCCCACGCCGCCGGCGCCGTCACGCTGATCGACGCCTGCCAGTACGTGCCCCACAACGTCACCGACGTGGCGGCATGGGACGCCGACTTCGTCGCCTTCTCCGGCCACAAGATGTGCGGGCCGACCGGCATCGGCGTGCTGTGGGGCCGCGAGGAGCTCCTCGACGCCATGCCGCCGTTCCTCGGGGGCGGCGAGATGATCCGCGACGTGCGCACCGACGGGTTCACGGTCAACGACCTGCCGTGGAAGTTCGAGGCCGGCACCCCGCCCATCGCCGAGATCATCGGCCTCGGCGCCGCCGTCGACTACCTCGAGGGCCTCGGCATGGACGCCGTGCGGGCACACGAGATCGAGCTGACCACCTACGCCATGGACGTGCTCGGCGAGCGCTTCGGCGACCGCCTCACGATCCACGGCCCGGCCGACCCCGCCGAGCGTGGCGGCGTGCTGTCGCTCGCCTTCGCCGACCTGCACCCGCACGACGTGGCGCAGGTCCTCGACGAGCACGCCGTGTGCGTGCGCGCCGGCCACCACTGCGCCAAGCCGCTGATGCGCCACCTGGGTGTGTCGGCGACGGCGAGGGCGTCGGTGTACGTGTACAACACCCCGGCCGACATCGACGCGCTGGCCGATGCGCTCGATGCCACGGCCGAGTTCTTCATGGTGTAGAACCGCCCACGACCGCAGGAAAGACGACAGGCATGCCCGGGCTCGAAGACCTCTACCGCGAGATCATCCTCGATCACTACCGCAACCCCCGGAACCGGGGCGAGCTGGAGGTGCCGCCGGCGCACCGCGTCGAAGGGTTCAACCCGCTCTGCGGCGACGAGATCGTCATCTACCTCACCGTCGACGGCGACGTGGTCACCGACATCAAGATCGGTGGCCAGGGCTGTTCGATCAGCCAGTCGTCGGCGTCGATGATGAGCGCCGCCGTCAAAGGCAAGACCGTCGACGAGGTGCGCGAGCTCACCAAATCGTTCAAGTCCATGATGTCGATCCACGAGCACAGCCTCGAGGGCGAGGACGAACCCGCCGAGCCGACGGCCGAGTCGGTGGCCCAGCTCGGCGACCTCGAGGCGCTGCGCGGCGTCGTGAAGTTCCCGGTGCGCATCAAGTGCGCCACCCTGTCGTGGAACACCCTGGCGCAGGGCCTCGACGAAGCCCTCGCCGGCGCCTGACGCTCGGGCTCAGGCCAGCGGGTCGGCGAAGGGATCCGCGAACGGGTCCACCGCTGCGGCGGTGGCGGCAGCAGGATCCGGCTCCGCCTCGGCGACGTCGCCCAGGTACGGGGCGTACCCGGTGACCTCGAGCTCGTCGGCGAGCTCCGGACCACCGCTGGCGACGATCCGGCCCCCGGCCAGCACGTGCACGACGTCGGGCTTGAGCTCGTCGAGCAGGCGTCGGTAGTGCGTGATGGCCAACACGCCGAGGCCGTCCTCGGTGGTCGCCGCCTCGATCCGACGAGCGCAGGCGCGCAGGGCGTCGACGTCGAGTCCCGAGTCGAGCTCGTCGAGCACGGCGAAGCGCGGCGCCAGCACACCGAGCTGCATCGTCTCGTTGCGCTTCTTCTCGCCACCGGAGAGGTCGACGTTCACCGGACGGTCCAGCAACGCCGCGGCCAAGCCGATGCGCTCGGCCTCGCCGGCGATGCGCGCCGCCAGCTCGGCCCGGTTGCGGCCGCCGGCGTCGAAGGCGGCGCCGAGCATGTCGCCCAGCGACACCCCGGGCACCTCGACGGGGTACTGCAGGGCCAAGAACAACCCCGCCTGGGCCCGCTGCCACGGCTCGAGCGCCAGCAGGTCGACGTCGCCGAGCAGCACGCGCCCCGACGTGACGGTGTAGCCGGGCCGGCCGGCGAGCACGTGCGACAGCGTCGACTTGCCCGAACCGTTGGGCCCCATGACCGCGTGGACCTCACCGGCGGGTACGACCAGGTCGATCCCGTGCAGGATCGCGCGGTCCCCCACGCCGGCCACCAGGCCTTCGATGCGCAGCTCGTCGGCCATCACGCCACCTCCACGACGACAGCGCCATCGACCACCCGAGCGGCGTAGACGGGCACCGGACGGGTCGCCGGCAGCGACGACGGCTCGCCGGTCTCGAGGGAGAAGCACGATCCGTGCTTCCAGCACTCGAGCGTCTTGGCCGCGACATCGACCTCGCCCTCGGAGAGCGACACGTCCTGGTGCGTGCAGCGGTCACCGATGACGTACACGTCATCGCCGATGCGCACGACGGCGAGACGGTGCCCGTCGACGTCGAAGCGGCGAGCCTCGCCGTCGGTCAACTCGTCGAGCGAGCACAGGGTGGCGCTCACGACGACGCTCCATCGGCCCGCCCGGAGCCGCCCAGCACCAGTTCGTCGGCGTGCATGGCGGCGACGATGCGAGCAGCGATCTCCTCGTGGACGAGCGCTGCGACGCCCGGCACCGGTACTGCGTCGAGGACCTCGCCGAAGAAGCCCATGGCCAACAGGCGCTCGGCCTCGGCGGGCGGCACGCCACGGCTCTCGAGGTAGAAGCGCTGGTCGGGGTCGACCGGCGCCACCGTCGAGGCGTGGCTGCAGCGCACGTCGTTGTTCTCGATCTCGAGGTTGGGCACCGACTCGGCCCACGCCTCGTCCGAGAGCTTGAGGTTGCGGTTGGTCTGGAAGGCGTTGGTGCCCCGCGCCGCGGGCTCGACGCGGATCAGCCCGGTGTAGACCGAACGGGCGGCACCGGCGAGCGCCCCGGTGAAGAGCAGGTTCGACGTCGTGTCCGGCGCCTCGTGGCGCTGGAAGGTGCGGAAGTCGAGCATTTGGTTGCGGTGCCCGAGCGATGCGGCGTCGAGACGCGCCGAGGCGCCGCGGTCGGCCAACCGGCAGTCGGCGCGGCTGCGCGCATAGGAGCCGCCGAGGGCCAGCTGCACGCTGTGATAGCTGCCGTCGCGCTCCACCCGGCTGGCCAGGTGGCCGAGCTGCCACACCTGCTCGCCGCGCTCTTGCACGACGACGTGGCGGACGTTGGCGCCGGCACCGACGGCGACCTCGGCGACCGGCGTGCAGAGCGCGGCGACGTCGGCGCTCGACTGCCACTCGATGACCGTGACCTGCGACGCCTCGCCGGCGACGACGAGCAGCCGACCGAACACGGCGGCGCCGTCGGCAGCGATGTGGTCGACGACGACGACCGGGGCCTCGACGGCGACCCCGCGAGGCACGACCAACGCCACGGGCTCGATGGTCTGGGCCTCGCTGAGCAGGTCGAACAGGTCTGCGGGCTCGGCGACCAGGCCGAGGCGCACGGCGTCGTCGTCCACCAAGGCGAGCGGGCCGAGGACGACACCCTGCTCCGCCACGGCCGGATCGAGCTCGCAGGCGGCGACGCGTCCGTCGACGACCAGGACGATTCCCGCCACGGTGCCGACGGCGGAGCGGACGCGGTCGAGCACCGTCCGACCGGCCACCGTGGCCGCCTCGTCCGGGGCTGCGTCGCTGGCCACTGGCACGAAGGCGTCGAGGTCGAGGTCGCCGATGCGGCTGTAGCGCCACACCTCCTCGTCGGTGCTGGGAGGTGCGGCCGTGGCGGCCCGGTCGGCGGCGGCACGGCGGCGCGCCACCAGCCAGTCCGGTGCGCCGCCAGCGGCGGGATCGATGGGGGTCAACACGCTCAGGGCTCTCGGCTCCACGGCTCGGCCGGACGGCTTCCGGCGGTCGGGACGACGTCGGAATATACACTACCGACGTAGGAGAAATACCACTCGGGACACGTCCGTCGACGTCCCGGCGGCCTGCCGTCGGCCGTCAGCCGCGACGGAAGCGCCCGAAGAAGCCCTTGCGGCGCTGGGCCTTGGCGGCCTGTTCCGCCTGCTCGGCCTGCACCTCGGCCAGCACCTGCGGTCCCACAGCGTTGACGATGTCCTCCGCCTCGTCGAGCAGCTCGGCGATGCCCTCCCCCACCGGCTCGGGCGGCGTCGGCGGCGTCACCAGGGTGCCGTGCTGCCAGTCGACGTCCGCCATGCGCGGCGCGAACGCAGCGCAGTCGGCCGGGCAGCGCCACGGCGCCTCCGGGGCGAGGTCGAGGTCGCACTTGCGCACGGTCTCACCGTTGGCATACGTCCGGCTCTCGAAGTACTTGCAGTCCTGTCGCATCGGCACGCGCTCCATGGTGCCATTCCGCGCCGGGCTGTTCGCGCGCGCCCTGCGTGCGCCCCAGCCCGCCCGCGCCGTCCGAACACCGTTCGCAGATTCCGTACACTCGCGGCCGATGGCAACCCGATCCGCCCGGTGAGCACGCCGCTCCGTTCGTCGATCGCACGCCTGCGCGCCGAGGCTGTACAGCGCGCCGGGCTGACGGCGCTGCGGCAACGCCAAACCGACGACCGCCAGCACCTCGACGACCTCGCCCGCGCGCACGACACGACGGCGCGCGTCGCCGACCATGCGGCACACATCGCCGAGGTGTCGCTGCTGGCGGCGGATGCGGCGGCCGACGAGGCACGACTCGCCCGCTCCGAGGCGAGCGGGCGCGCCCAGGTGCTCGAGGCCCTCCACGACCACGCCATCCGTCTCGACCGGATCGAGCGCACCCAGCGCGTGCTGCTGACGATGCGCTGGCTCGATCACCTGCCGGTCGACGACGAGACCACCGTCAGCGTCGTGCTGCCGACGCGCAACCGCGCCGAGCGCCTGCCGGGCGCGATCGCGTCCGTGGAGGCGCAGACGCACCGGCGCTGGGAGCTCGTGGTGGTCGACGACGGTTCGACCGACGACACCCGCGCCGTGCTCGATGGGTTCGACGACGACCGGATCCGTGTGGTCGCCGGCCCGAGCCGTGGTCTGTCGGCCGCTCGCAACGCGGCGCTGGACCACGTGACCGGTGACGTCGTCGTCTACCTCGACGACGACAACCGCATGGACCGGCTGTGGTGCCAGGCCGTCGCCTGGGCCTTCGCCGAGCACCCCGACCACGACGTCGCGTACGGCGCCCGCCTGATCGACTCGATGGACCGCGTGCTGGCTCGTGCCGAGGCGACCCCCTTCGGCGACCTGCCGGAGCTGCACTTCGAGCCGTTCGACCGGGCGACGCTCGAGCGAGGCAACATCGCCGACATCGGCGTGATCGCACATCGCCGCAGCGCGCCGGCGCGCTTCGACGAGTCGATGCCGTGGTTGGAGGACTGGGACCTGTTGCTCAGCCTCACGGCGACCGCCGACCCGCTCGAGCTGCCCGTCGTCGCCGTGCACTACACCTCCGAGACCAGCGGACGCCTCTCCGATGCCAGGCGCGCCGACACCGAGGCCCACGAGCGCACGCTGGCGCGTGTGCGCGCCAAACACCTCGGCCCGCGGGCCGACCCCTGAGAGCCGCGCCTGGCGGATCAGTCGCGCGTGGTCGAGTGCGTCGACTTGCGCGACGCGTTGCCCAACGCCCGCACGCCTTCGGAGACGCGGGCGGACGGGTCGGCGTGCAGCTCGGATCCGGTGGCACCTTCGGCCCGAGATGCCGTCTCGTGCGCCGTGTGCACGATCAGGGTCGACTCGCCGCAGGCGATGGTGTGGCCGGCTTGCAGCACCATGGCCTCGGCGATGCGATCGCCCTCGACGAAGGTGCCGTTGGCGCTGCCGAGGTCCTCGACGATTAGCCCGGCCGCCGAGGGTTCCAGCAGCAGGTGCCGGCGAGACACGGTCACGTCGTCGAGCACGATGCCGTCGCAGTCGCGCCCGACCTCGATGGGGCCGGTGAGCGTCTCGACGCGGGGCGGGTGCCCCGGCTCGTTGATCTGGACCCAGAAGCGGTCGGACATGGGCGGGTGGTCCTCCTGGCGGGGATGCAGCGGGTGTGCGGCGCCGGCGGTGCGGCCGTCAGCCGCGGGCGAGCAGCAGCACGACGACGAGGATGGCCACCACCACGGCGGCGATGACCACCACGATGACGGCGGTATTGGTCTTGCCCTCGTCCTCCGGCACCGCTGCCGCGGGCACGTCGGCCGCAGGGGCCTCCGGCGCCGGTGTCGCGGCCTTGGCCTGCGACACGAGATCGTTGAGGTTGTCCTGGTTGAGCATCACCGTCTCCTGCGCCCGCTTCTCTTCTGCGGACTGCCGGAACGACGGCTCGCCACTGCCTTGTTCGCTCACCACGCCACCTTTCGCATCGACGCCGACGGGGCGAGTGTACTGACAGCGCCGCTGGTGGTGAGGCTTCGCCTCAGCCGACCGAGCCCTCCATCTGCAGCTCGATCAGCCGGGACCACTCGACGGCGTACTCCATCGGCAGGGTGCGGGTGATGGGCTCGATGAAACCGTTGACGACCATGCCCATCGCCTGCTCCTCGGTGAGCCCTCGGCTCATCAGGTAGAAGAGCTGCTCGTCGGCGACGCGCGACACGGTGGCCTCGTGGCCGACGACGGCGTCGCGAGCGCCGATCTCCATGTAGGGGAAGGTGTCGCTGATCGAGTGGTCGTCGAGGATCAGCGCGTCGCACTGCACGTGGGACTTGCACCCGTAGGCATCGTCCTCGACTCGGATCAGGCCCCGATACGACGTGCGCCCACCGTCCTTCGAGATCGACTTCGACACGATCTTCGACGTCGTCTCGGGCGCGGCGTGGACCATCTTGGCGCCGGTGTCCTGGTGCTGGCCGGGCCCGGCGTAGGCCACCGAGAGCACCTCGCCCGACGCCTTCGGGCCCATCAGGTAGACGGCCGGGTACTTCATGGTGAGGCGGCTGCCGATGTTGCCGTCGATCCACTCCATGTGGC
>CAZYKR010000178.1:0-9181 GCA_964648005.1 uncultured Iamiaceae bacterium | reverse complement strand
GTCGGCGCCTGGGGGCGCACCAGCAACGCCCCGGAGCGGTCGACGAGACCGGCCGCCATCTTCGTCCCGCCGATGTCGATCGCCAACGCCAACTCGTGCGCCATGGTCCTACCTCGCTCCCGACCGGCCGCGTCGCGCATCGCCCGACGCACTTCGGCGCAGGCGGCCGCCCGCGCAGTTCGGGCCGATAGTCTGGCGCACCGACAGCGGCGTGCGGCGCGGTGGATTCCGCCGCTCGGCACGTGCCGGTTGGCCCCGGGCGACCACAGACCAGACCACCAGGAGGCGCCCGACGTGGCGACACAGGAGCACGACGTCCGAACGCCCACGTTCGCGGAGCTCTTCGAGGCGATCTCCGCCAACATCCAGCACGTCATCCAGGGCAAACCCGAGATCGTCGACCTGGTCGTGCTGTGCCTCGTCGCCGACGGCCATCTCCTCATCGAGGACGTGCCCGGCGTCGGCAAGACCAGCGTCGCCAAGGCCCTCGCCCGCTCGGTCGACACGTCGTTCGGACGGGTGCAGTTCACCCCCGACCTGCTGCCGTCCGACGTCGTCGGCGTGACGGTGTGGAATCGGCAGTCCTCGACCTTCGAGTTCCGGCCGGGTCCCGTCTTCGCCTCGATCGTGCTCGGTGACGAGATCAACCGGGCCTCACCCAAGACGCAGTCGGCGCTGCTGGAGTCCATGGCCGAGGGCCAGGTCACCGTCGACGGGGAGACCTACCCGCTGGGACCGCCGTTCATGGTCATCGCCACCCAGAACCCGATCGAGCACGAGGGCACCTATCCCCTGCCCGAGAGCCAGCTCGACCGCTTCCTCATGCGGCTGTCGGTCGGCTATCCCGGGCGGGAGGCCGAGACGCAGATGCTCGATGCACACGGCGAGGGGGATCGGCTCGACGAGATCGGCCCCGTGGCGACCACCGCTCAGGTGCACGCCATGATCAACGCCGTGCGCACGGTCGAGGTCGCCGAGTCGCTCCAGGCCTACCTGGTCGACCTGGCGGACGCCACGCGGCGCCACGGCGACCTCGCCCTGGGCATGTCGCCGCGCGCCACGCTGGCGCTGCAGCGGGCCATCCGCGCCCGCGCCGCCGCCAACGGCAGGAACTTCGCCCTACCCGACGACGTGAAGGCGCTGGCGCAGCCGGTGCTGGCGCACCGCTTGATCGCCACCCCCGAGGCCCAGCTGCGCGGGGCCACCGCAGCCGACGCGCTGGCGGAGATCCTCGCCGCGCTCCCCGTCCCGACCGGGGCGATGCGCTGACCGCCGCCGCACGCGCGACCCTGGACCGATGATCACCCGCGCCGGTTGGATCGCCTTGGCCGGCGCCCTCGTGATGGTCGTCGCCGGCCGGGTGTTCGGCGTGCTCGAGCTGTACCTGATCGCCGCCGTCCTGGTCGTGCTCGTCGGCGCTCTCCTCCTGTGGTCGCGCGCCCGCCGGCTCCAGCTCGCCGTCGACCGCCGTGTGCACCCGCCGCGCGTGCACGCCGGCGCGCCCTGCACCGTGGAGCTGACGATCCGCAACGACGGCGCTCGCCGCAGCCCCGTGCTCGAGGTGCGTGACGACGTGTCGGGCACGCATGGCGCCCGATTGCTGGTCGGCCCGCTCGATCCGGGGACGTCTGCCGCGGCGTCCTACCGCTTGCCGACGGCGCGCCGGGGCATCCTGCGCATCGGCCCGCTCGAGGTCGACATCGACGATCCGTTCGGCATCACCGGGACGCGCCTGCGCGCCGCCGGCATCACCGAGCTCACCGTCTACCCCCACGTCGACAAGGTGGCGCCGTTGCCCCCGAGCTCGGGCAACGATCCGATGGCCGGCGCCGATCACCCCAACGCGCTCGGCCGATCGGGCGAGGACTTCTACGCGCTGCGCCAGTACACGGTCGGCGACGACCTGCGCCGCGTGCACTGGCCGTCGACCGCTCGCCGCGACGAGCTGATGGTGCGCCAGGACGAACTGCCCTGGCAGGCGCGCGCCACCGTCCTGCTCGACACTCGCGCTGCGGCGAACTCGCCCGACTCGCTCGAGCTCGTCGTGTCGGCCGCCGCGTCGCTGACCGACGCCACCGGACAGCGAGACGACCTCATGCGGGTCGCCACCACCGACGGCTACGACTCGGGCTTCGCCGCCGGCCACGCCCACATCGGTGCCGTCATGGAGCACCTGGCCTGCCTTCAGGCCGGGCCCGGCGTCGGGTTCGAGCGTGTCGTCGATCGCCTGGCACGGTCGTCGACCGGCGGGGCGCTCGTCGTCATCACCGCCGGGATGCGGGCGTCGGAGCTCGAGCGCATCGGTCGACTCCGCGGCCGGTTCGGCACATCGTTGATCGTGTGGTTCGAACCGGGCTGCTACAGCGACAGCAACCCCGCGGGCGGGCCCGCGCCCGACGGCAGCTTGCGGGTTGACGGCACCTCGACCTTCGCGCAGGTGTGGAACAGCCGGATGCGGCGAGCGCCCCTGGTCGCCGGCTGGCAGCGCACCGGCGACACGCGTGGCCGCTGGGAGCCCGACGTCCACGACCGCCACGAGTTCGACCCCTTCGCCCGCAACCGTTCGGGAGGTGGGCGATGAGCCGGCGCGCCGACGAGTTGACGCCGCCGTCCTGGCTGGTGGTCTTCACCGAGGTGCTGTTGACCTGCGTGAGCTTCGCGGTCGTGCTCGGCTTCGCCCGTGTCTTCCAGGGCGGCGACTTCGCCGGTTCGCTCGTGCTCGTGGCCCTCTACACCCATCTCGCCGCCGCGGGCCTGCGCCGATGGGGGCGCGGCGTCGCCGTCAGCTTCGTCGTCTCGGGCGTGGGGCTGGCGCTTCTGCTCAGCTGGCTCCACTTCTTCGACACGACCGTCCTCGGCGTCCCGACCGGGCGCACCCTCGATGCCGCGCACCTGGCCACGACCCAGGCGATCGAGCTCTTCCAATCGGTGCTGGCGCCGGCACCGCCGGCGACCGGGTTCCTGCTGGCGGCGTCGGTCGCCCTGTTCGCCTCGGCGTTCCTCGCCGACTGGGCCGCGTTCCGCCTGTGGTCGGGCATCGAGGCGCTCGTGCCGCCGTTCACGTTGTTCGTGTTCTGCTCGCTGCTCGGTTCCGAGCAGGTGCGCGTGCTCTCGACGGCGGTGTTCATCAGTGCCGCCCTCGCCTTCTTCATGGCCCACCGCACGGCGCGCCGGTCGATGTCGAGCCGGTGGATTGTCGAGGACTCCGACAGCGGCACCTGGTCCATCGTGCGCACCGGCCTGGCGCTGACGGCCGTGGCGACCGTCATCGGCGTGTTGGCGATCGGTCAACGCCTGCCCGGTGCCGATGCCGGCGCCATCGTCAGCTGGCGCGACGACGGTACGGGCAACGGCGACCGGTTCACGATCAGCCCGCTCGTCGAGATCAACACGCGCCTCGTCGACCAGCCCGACGTCGAGCTGTTCACGGTGCGGGCGTCGGAGCCGGCGTACTGGCGCCTGACCGCCCTCGAGACCTTCGACGGCGAGGCGTGGCGATCGCGGGGACGCTTCACCGACGCCGGCGAGGAGCTCGGCACGGCGCCTCCCGAGTCGAACCCGCGCTCCCTCGTCCAGGACTACGAGATCACCCAGCTCGGTGGGCTGTGGCTGCCGGCGGCGCTCACCGCCGAGCAGCTGCGCGGCGACATCGATGCCAGCTACTACGACGAGTCCTCCACCCTGATCATCGACAACGACCTCGACACCGCGAACGGGCTCCGCTACTCGATCACCTCCGGGGTCGGCACCTTCACGCCCGAGCAGCTGTCGACGGCCGAGACGTTCATCCCGCCCGGCATCCAGCAGCGCTACCTCGACCTGCCCGACGACTTCAGCCCCTTGGCGCAGCAACTGGCCGAGGAGAAGACGGCCGGGGCCACCAGCAGCTACGACAAGGCCCGGGCGCTACAGGACTGGTTCCAGGGCGACGACTTCACGTACGACCTCGACGTCGGCGCCGGCCACAGCGAGGACGCCATCGACGCCTTCCTCCAGCGCAAGACCGGCTACTGCGAGCAGTTCGCCGGCACCTTCGCCGCCATGGCCCGCCACCTCGGCATCCCGTCTCGGGTGGCGGTCGGGTTCACCACCGGCGAGCAGGACGCGTCCGACCCGAGCCTCTACCACGTGCGCGGGCTGCACGCCCACGCCTGGCCCGAGATCTGGTTGGGCCAGTACGGGTGGGTCCTGATGGAGCCGACCAAGTCTCGCGGCGCCCCCAACGCCGAGGCCTGGACCGACCTGTTGCCGCGCCAGGCGGACGATCCGCCGCGCAGCGCCACCAGCACCACGACGGCGTCGTCGTCGACCACACCGGCCGACGGTGCGCCGTCGACCACCGCGCTCGGCACCGACGCCGGCCAGGACCTCCCTCGGCCGCGGCAGGCGGGCGAGGACCTCGAGCCCACCTCCGGGCTGGGGTCGACGGCGGTCAACGTGGTCGCCGTCCTCGCCGTGCTCGCCGCCATCGCCGCGGCATGGGTCACGGCGTTGCACGTGGTCTCGGCCCGGATCCGCCGTCGAGACGAGATGCTCGACGCCGCTGGCGACGACGGCCCGAGTGCCGGGCCGGTCGACGGGCGGCGCGCCCGACGCGTCGCCGGCACCGCCGGGCCCCGCCCCGACCTGCGGGTACGGCGCGCCTGGAGCGAAGCGCTCGATCATCTCGCGATCGTGGGCGGCACGCCGGTGCCGAGCGAGACCCACGCCGAGTTCGCCGCGCGCGAAGCGTCGTCGCTCCCGCAGTCGGGCAACCTGCTCGTCGACCTGGCACGCACGACCGACCTGGCGACGTTCGCCCCCGAGTACGTCGACGACGACCTCGCCGCCGGCGCCACCGAGGCCGCCCACGCCGTCGCCCGTGAGGTCACCGCCGCCATGACGCCGGCACAGCGCTTGCTCCAGCTCGTCGATCCCCGGCCGGTGTGGCGGCGGTGGCGCCGGCGCTGACCGCCCGGGCGACGGGCCTGCCCCTCAGCGCCGACCCGGGAGCACGCCAGCGGCGCGGCGCGTCACCGACGGCGGTGTGGGTTCAGCGGTCGCGCTCGTCGTCGTCGAGCTCGTCGTCATCGACGGGATCGCCGGGACGCTGCCGAGCTGCGCCGAAGTAGTCGCGCAGGCCGGAGCTGCTCATCGAGCGCGAGAGCTGGTCGATGCCCGCCTTGCCCAGCCGGCGCAGGTTGGCCTCGATCGACATGGCGGCGAGCACCATGATCACGAACCCACCGAAGGCCAGCAGGAAGCCGATGCCTTCGGTCTGGAGTGTGCCGAGGAGCAGCGCGAAGCCCACCAGGAGCCCGCCGACCGCCAGCAGCAGGCGCCGCCGAGCCAGCGAATACACGGTCGTGTCCGCGATGCCTCGGACGAGGCCCGGATCGGTCTCGTACAGCTGCGACTCGATCTGGTCGAGGATGCGCTGCTCGTCCTCGGAAAGCGGCACTGGCGATGTCCCCTTCGTCCGACCCGGGACCCCCGCCCCGGGATCGAATGCGGTAAGTCTCGCACAGCAATTCGGCGACGACAACGCGAACCCCGGCCTTTGCCCGCCGACGGCACCCGGGGACGTCGATGCCGCGCCGGGGAGAGGCCGGAACGCAGTGCCGGACCGTCAGCTCGGCTCCGGGTCGTCGCGCAGCTGGTCCGGCCCCCACTGCTGATCCCCTTGGCGTTTGGGGCGGAGACCATCCGGTCCCGCAAGGCTCGCCGGGCCGATGGCCTCGCGCCCGAACCGGGCCCGGATGGCGTCGACGGCGTCGGTCGCCGACGTCCAGTCCTTGGCAGAGGCCAGCGCATCGTCGAACGACAGCTGGCGGGGGCCGGGCGGACCGAGGGCGCTGGCGCCGACGCCGAGCAGCCGCACCCCGGGAGTCGGGTCGATGGTGCGCAACAGCGCGTCCGCCACGGCGACGATCGTCGGGCCGTCGTCGATGGTGTGCGGCAGGGTCGAGGCGCGCGTCACCGAGGTGAAGTCGCCGAACTTGACCTTCACCGTGACGGTGCGACCCCCGACGCCCGCGCTGCGCAAGCGAACGGCCACGGCATCGGCGAGGCGCACCAGCTCGGCGTGTAGGGCGCCGTGATCGTGCAGGTCGTGCGCGAAGGTCTCCTCGTGGCTGATCGACCGCACCGCCTGGTCGGGCACGACCTCGCGGTCGTCGACGCCGTTGGCCAGGTCGTGGAGGTGGCCACCTGCGGCGCGACCGAGGCTGGCGACCAACGCGTCGACCGGCAGACCCGCCAGCTCGCCCACCGTCGTGACCCCCATGCGTCGCAGCTTCTCCAGCGTCTTCGGCCCGACACCCCACAGCGCCTGGACCGGCAGCGGGTGCAGGAAGTCGACCACCTCGTGCGCCTCGACGACCACGATGCCCGGCCCGGGGTCGATGCCCGCCATCGACGCCCGCGGCTTGGCCGCCTCCGAGGCCAGCTTGGCCACGAACTTGGACGGTGCCACTCCGACGGAGCACCCCAGGCCGAGCTCGTGGTGCACCCGCCGCCGTAGCGCGGCGGCGATCTGCGGACCGTCGCCGTGGAGGCGGGCGGCGCCGGTGACGTCGAGGAATGCCTCGTCGAGCGAGATCGGCTCCACCAGCGGCGTGAACGTGCGCGCCAGCGCCATGACCGACCTGCTCACCTCGGCGTAGCGGTCGTGGCGACCGTGCAGGAACACGGCGTGCGGGCACAGGCGCCGCGCCCGGGTCGATGGCATCGCCGAGTGGATGCCGTAGCGACGGGCCTCGTAGGACGCCGCCGCCACGACCCCCCGCTCGCCGGCGCCGCCGACGACGACGGGTCGGCCGACGAGCTCGGGACGATCGAGCAGCTCGACCGAGACGAAGAACGCGTTCATGTCGACGTGCACGATGGTGCGCTCAGGCATCGTCGCTCACCGTACGAGAGGTCGAGCCCTGCGGGCGCCGCCGGAGCCGGCCCCTCCCCCGCGACCGACTGCTACCGTCGCCCGACATGACGGCGGCACCCGGATCAGGTCGGCACCAGGCTGCCGGCGACGGCACCCGCGCCACCTGGTCGCGCCGGCGAGCGCTCGGGGTGCTCGGGGCCGTCGGCGGAGCCGCCTGGGTTGCGCCGCAGGTGCTCAGCGTCGATGCGGCGGCGGCGGCCAGCCCGCCACCGACGCCCGGGCTGCAGTCGGGATGGCTGGCGCAGCACACCCTCGCCGGTTCGTGCTCGGGCATCACGGCCAACTACCAGCCCTACACCCCCAACTCGACGGCGACGTCGTGGTCACCGCTGCCCCGCTCCTGCGGGAGCCTGCTCATCCGCACGATGTACGGGGTCGGGTCGAACGGGTCGGGCACCGTCATCTCGGTCGGCGACCAGAACTTCCGGGTCCGCTGGACCGGCAGCGGCGCCACCATGGCCAACGACAGCCAGGCGTTCAGCGGTTCGCTCAACACCTACAACGACATCTCGGCCAGCGGCACGACCTGGGTGGCGGTCGGCAACAGCGGCCGCATCCGCCGCAGCACCGACGACGGTGTGAGCTTCTCCACCCCGTCGACCCAACCCGGCGGTGCGCCGGCGCTGACGTTCATCCGCCACGCTCAGGGCACGTGGTTGTGCGGCGGCGGGACGATCGGGTTGCTGTGGCGCTCGACCGACGGCGGGGCCACGTGGACGGACGTGTCGATCGGTGGCACCTCGGCCATCTGGCAGGACGTGTGCTACGTGCGCTCCACCAGCACCTGGCTCGTGTGCGGCACCCTCGGCGAGATCTGGGCGTCGGTCGACGACGGGCTGACCTGGACGCTGCGCCACGACAGCGGCGCCGACTCGTGGACGGGCATCGACGCCAACCACGGCATCGTCGTGGCGTGCGCCGCCGGACTCGGTCGGCTGCTGCGGTCCACCGACGGCGGCACCACCTTCGCCATCACCACCATCGGTGGCGGCACGCCGGCCTTCAACGACATCAAGGCCGGCCCGGACGACGAGTGGATGGTCGTCGGCCTCGCCAACGAGATCTGGTGGTCCGACGACAACGCCGGCACCTGGACGGCGGCGTCGGGCCTGCCGTCGTTGCGCACCTGGAACACCGTCACCCACGCCGCATCGGCCGACTGACCCGCCCCGGCACCTCGGTCACAGGCGTGTGACGACGAGCTCGGCGGGCTCGGTGCCGCGTACGTGGTACCCGAACGTCCTGGTGCCGGACCACCGGGCGTCGAGGTACTCGGTCAACGGTTCGGCCACCCATGGGTGGCTGTCACGCAGGCGGTCGCAACAGGCAACGTGCGACAGGTACGCCGCGTCGACCACGATGCCGTCCGGATCCTCGAGGACGAGCTCGCCCGAGAAGTCCGCCGCCCAGTACGCCTCGACCCGCAGGTCCCAGCCCAGGTCCGGCGCCGTGGCCTCGATGGTGTAGATCGGCCCCTCCCACCGGGTGACGATCAGTCCCGTCTCCTCACGCACCTCGCGGCTGAGGCCGGTCAAGACGTCCTCGCCGTCGTCGATGACGCCACCGGGCGGACTCCAGTCGATGCGGCCGCCGCGGCGCTGGTTCTGCACCAGCAAGATCCCCTCGGGCCCCTCGATGACCGCGCCTCCGACGAGCCAGCGTCGCATCAGCCCATTCTGGCGCGGCGGCGGGGTGCGCGCCGGTGCGGTCAGCGCTGGTCGGGGTGCCGGCGCAGGATCCGGTCCCGGATGCCCCACCAGGTGACGAGCCCCAGCGCCTCGACCACAATGCGCGACGACATCTTCGACTCGCCGCGCACCCGGTCCGTGAAGGCGATCGGGATCTCGACGATCCGCCCGCCGTTGCGCGAGACCTCGTACGCCATCTCGATCTGGAAGCCGTAGCCGTCGGCCTTGATCTGGGAGAGGTCGATCTTGGACAGCGCGTCCGCGGCGTAGGCCCGGTAGCCGGCTGTGGCATCGCGCACCTGGAGCCCGAGCACCATCCCGGCATAGCGGTTGCCCCCCTTGGACAGCAGCTTGCGATGCCAGGTCCAGTTGGGGATGGAGCCGCCCGGCACGTAGCGCGAGCCGATGGCCAGGCTGGCCCCGTCCTCCACGGCGTGGATCAACGACGGCAGCGCCATCGGATCGTGCGACAGGTCCGAGTCCATCTCGATCAGGATGTCGTAGCCCTCGCGCAGACCATCGGTGAACCCGGCGCGGTAGGCGGAACCGAGACCCGACTTCTCGGTACGGC
>CAZYKR010000177.1:0-9218 GCA_964648005.1 uncultured Iamiaceae bacterium | reverse complement strand
GATCAGTGCAAGGTGGTGCTCGTTCCTCTCTTCCTATCTCTCATCATCCTCAAGCTCCGCTTCGCCGGCCACCGAGCCGTCCCCAGTCGCACCCACCGACACCACCACCCGCACCGGCCCCGCCCAGCCCTCGGCATCGGCCGCCCCCTGCACCGAGACCGTCACCACCGGCACCGACCCGCCCACACACCAACCCTACCGACCCCGCCAACGCCCCATCCCGCTGGGCTGCTCGACGGCGGCGAGCCCGCCGGAGCGGGGAGCGTGGTTCAGCGCATCTGCTCGTTCTCGGCTCCGGCGTTGCTGCCGGGGCTGCGCTCCAAGACGATGGGTTCGTTGAGGGTGATGGCGCCGTTGGTCTGCTTGCGCAGTCCGTCGTCGTACGAGACGTCGATGCGGGTGACGGCGTCGGAGGCGGTGTAGCCCCCGCCGGAAGGCATCGCGGCGATCACGGCGTGGTCGGCGGTGTTGGTGCGATCTTCGAGGTACATCCAGTAGGTGCCGTCGCCGGTGGTGCACACGAGGGCGTGCTTGGTCGTCGAGAGGTAGCGGTGTTCCAGGAGCGACGGAACGCCAGCGGCCTGGGTGACCGGATCGGGGCAACGGCCTCCGATCGGGATCCACGGGGTGGCCAGGGCCGGACCCGCGATCGAAGCGGCGGCCGCGGTGCCGGGCTTCGAAGGCATGGATCGCTCGGCCGCCTCGGAATCGGTGTCCCCTCGGGTCCCGAGCCAGAACAGGCCGGCCGCGAGGGCGAGGAGGCCCGCTGCCCACCCGAGGATGGTGCCTCGGCTGCGCGGTGGCATCGTCGCGGCCGGCATGGGCGGCGTAGGCGGCGGCGCCGCACCGAAGCCAGGGTTGCCGAAGCCACCGGGGTTGCCGAAGCCACCGGCGTTGCCGAACCCGCCGGGGTTGCCGAACCCGCCGGCTGCGCCGAACCCGCCGGGAGTCGCTGTCGCAGGGTTGGGCGCGGCGCCCCACCCGCCGCCGGCACCAGCGGTCTGGTTCTGCGCCCGTTGTGCGGCGGCGATCTCGTCGAGGTTGGGAGCAGTCATGACGCTTCCTCCAGGGTGCGGTGAGCGGATGCCGTGTTCGGCGTCGGGTTCGACTGTCCGGATCACCCGAGGGAGCCTGCGCCGAGGACGGACATCGGCGCTGGACGCGTCAGCGGGGCGGGGCGTTGGCGAGAAGGGCGGCGGCGTCGTCGTCGGTGGTGCCGCTCGAGATCCAGGCGTGCGCGAGGTCATGGGCGCGCACTGCTACTTCGATGCCTCCGAGGTGAGCCGCTCCAGAGACCAGGAGCGGCGCGAACCGCCAGCCGCCGTCGATGGGCGTGGCGGTGACATTTGGGACGGCTTCGAGGTCGAGCGCGTAGGCGAAAAGGGTGGCGGCTAGGTGTGCGGCGTCCGGGAGGAGGGTCATCGTCGGCTCCGGTGGGGGTAGTCGTCTGGGGTGAAGAAGATGGCGGTGAGGTGTTCGTACTGGTCGATCCCGGTGGGTGGCCAGTCGCCGACGGTGCCGGTCTGGCCGTCGATGTGTTCGACCGTGCCATCGGCCCGGCGCCTGGCGTTGAAGGCGTGGCCGGGTCCGTTGGCGCGGAACCCGAACACGATGGCGGAGGTCTCGAGTCCGGCTGGGTCCGAGAGGCGCCGAGCGAGGTCATCGGTGCTGGTCGTCTCGGCGGGCTTGCCGGCCCATCGTTCGGTGTAGGCGGGATGTTCGCCGGTGCTGCGGTCCATGGTCTCGGCGAGGGGCAGGCCGTCGCGGCGCAAGCCGTGGGCGGTACGGGGTTCACCCCAGAGGGTCTGCTGGACGCGTCGCGCGGCTTCACAGCAGTTGGTGTGGTATTCGACCTCAGGCCGGAGGTCGAAGGCAGATTCGCGGCGCCGGGGGTTGATGAGCGGTGCCCAATGACTGGGGTCGGCGTTGTCGGCGAAGGCGGCGCGCAGGGCGGCGTCATCGCCGGGGCGGGCGTCGACGAACCGGGTCGGGTAGCGATCGGCCACGTCGTCGGAGCGGTTCGGTTGGTCGAGGTGGCCCTCCCGCGCGACCTCGTCGAGTCGCAGGAGCGGTGCATCGCCGGCCGCGCTGTCCCCAACCCGGCGGTCGTAGATGGGGATCCCGTCGAGCGTGTCCGGCCGCTCGGTGAGTCCGGTTCGGGCGTCCGCTGTGGCGGCCCGTTCAGCGGGCTTGCTCCAGTCGACCAACGGCGGCAGATCGTCGTGGTCGGGGACTTCGGTGTGGCGCGGCCGGTCAGCGACCATCGTCTCGAGCGCCTGGGAGATCTGCGAGCAATTGAGGCACGGCGGCGAGGTGCCGACCGTAGGCACGGCCAACGAGGCAGCGCCGCACCAGTTGGGCGAGGTCACCTGGTCCGGCGCGGTCGTAAGCGCCTGCGAGTCGGATGTTGGTGGGATGGGCCCGCACCAGCGTGTCGGCCTCGTGGATCAGGCGGCTGTGGAGCCGGGCTCGGCCCTCAGGGGGGTGGACGCGGGCGATGTCGAGCAATGGGTCGGCGGCCATCCTTGTCGCCGGCGCCCGGGTGAGCTCGCCGACAAGGCAGCCGCCGTCGGGGCACACGGCGCGGCAGGCCGGCTCGGGCCAGGCCCCGTCGGCGAGGAGGTTGACGGGATGGGTGTCCGTGTCGGCGCCGGTGGCGGCGGCGTCGACGGCCTGCGCTCGTAGGTCGTGGCTCCACCTCCGGGTGCGGCCGAGCTGTTCGGTTGCCACGCGCAGGTGTGCTCGGACGGTGGCGTCGAGCATGGCGTCGGCGGCCAGCGGGGGTAGGTCGTCGACGACGGTGGCCCGGAGGGCGGCGAGCGCGGCGTGGGCGCGAGGGCCTGTGCATCGCAGCACCACGTTGGTGAGCGCGGTGGTTGCCGTCGATTGGATGACGGCCGCATCGTGGAAGGTGAGCGCCGGCGTTGCGGCGTGCTCGGCGGGGTAGGTGAGGTCGAGGTCGACGAGTACGGGCCGGTCGGCGCCGGGGAGCAGTGCCGCGGCGCGCCCGGGAGGCAGGCTGGTGAGGTGATCGGCCTGGTCGGGGTCCAGGTTCATGGCGGCAACTTGGACGGCCTTGTCGTTCCCGTCGGCGGCGGCGAGTGCGATCTTCGTAGCGGTGTTGACGGTGGCCGAGCGGTCGATCGCCGCGATCGACTGGTCGATGACGCACACGCCGACGCCGCTGGCTCGTAGCTCGGCGAGACAGCGAGCGACGGTGTCGGTGGCGTGACGGCGGCTTGTGACTGCCCCGTCTTCTCCGCTGGTCGCCGGTTGTGCGCTGAAGATCCGGTGAGCCTCGTCGATGATGAACAGCAGCTGGAGCGCCCGGGTGGGTCGCGACCCGAGGTGTTCGGTGACCAGGAGCATCAGCGCCGAGGAGATGAAGGCCTTCTGGTCGTCGTCGCCGACGGCGTGGAGGTTGATCACGACGGTTCCGTCGAGGAGCTGATCGATGGTGATCCCGGCGTCGGTGTCGAGCATCTGGCCCTTTGCGCCGTCAGTGAGTGAGCCGAGACGGGACGTCAGCGCAGCGATCAGATCGTCGTGGATCTCGCCGACGTAGCCGAGTTGGGTGACCACGGCGACCGCGTTGTCGACCAGGTCGCTGAGGGTGGGCCATGGCAGTGCACCGGGCTCATTGGCCCGCGGGTTCTGCCCGGTGGCCAGGTCCCATCCTCTCGTCCGGTAGACGCGTCGCAATGCGATGTCGATGATGAAGGGCAGGGGGTTGAACAGGCCGAGGGCGGATCCGAACAGCGCACTGATGGCGTCGATGTGGGTGCCCACTGCGGCACCGTCAGGGACCTGCAAAAGGTTGATCGCCCATCGGGTCGCTGAGCTCGGGTCACCGATGCGCCACACGAAGGCGCCGTCACCGACGCTGCGGGCGAGGTCGTCCTTGACCGGTTCGATCATGAGCACGCCGATGTCGAGGTCGCGGACCTGGTTGGCGAGGCGTAGGGCGGCGGACGTTTTGGCCGATCCACTGCGGCCGGTGATGACGACGTGGCTGGTGAGCTCATCGACCGGTTGCCGCACCGACGTGCCTGTCGGGGTGGTCCCCCAGGTGATGGCACGATCGGTGCCAGCGGCCGTCGGGACGTGCTCGTCGAACCGGGCGAAGGCCGCGCACGGCAGGCCGTCGACGTCGTGGCAGGGAGGCTGAACGAGCCCGGGGATGCAGGTGACCGGAGCGAGCGCGGCGGGCAGCGTGCGGTCGGGGTGCACCGGCATGGCGCGCAGTGGCAGGGGTGCGGTCGCGGCGGCTGTCGGGCTGTCGGGGTCGATGGCCGTAGCTGTGACGCCGCCGATGGTGGCCACCACTGCTGCCGCGGTGGCTGGATCGGTGGCCGCGACCCACGAGGTGGTGACCACGCCGCCATGGTGAATCGCGGCCTCGCACACAGCCAGTTCGGCCTCGAGCCCAACCGCGAGACGTGCGCCGACGGGATCGGTGACGGTGTCGGTCGTGCCCGGACGGCGGACGTGGGTCACCGAGGAGGTCGACGCCATCGCGTGGAGCAGTGAGGCGACGCGCCGGTGCCGCTCCCGCAGCACCTCCAGGGAAACCGGCGTGGCGACGGTGATCAGCGACCAGTCCGACCGGCCCAGCTGGGCGAGGCGCTCGAGGACAGGAGGTTGGGGCCCGGGTGCGGGCACCGGGGCCGGACGACCAGCGAGCGCGGCCTGCACCGGCAACGCGGTTGCCCGAGTGACGTGGACGGGTGGGTCCAGGCGCGGTGCGACGTCGGCGCCTGGGAGGTGGCTGCGCAGCAACGAGGCGGTGGTCGTCGCCGACACCGGCGCCGTCCCGATGCTGTACGCGAAGCCGTTGTTGGTGCCCGACGCCACGATCGCCACCGCGCCGCCCAGTTGGTGGAGCGCGCCGAGCAGACCGGCCACCGCAGCTGACAGTGTTCCCGCCTCAGGCTGGTCGCCCTCGTTCCAAAACGCCGAGGTGGCTCGCAGGTCGGTCCAGGCGAACCCGTCGACTAGGCCCTGGGGGCCCGGGCCGGACAGCCCGGCGTACGAGGACGGGTCGAGCCCGGCGAGCCAGCCATACAGGACGTCACGGCCGGCGCCGGTGCTTGGCACGGCGAGTGCGGCGGCGGCCACAGAGTCTGCGGTGAACAACACGGGGGTCAGCTCCAGTGGGTCAGGATCGAGGCGAGCAGCCACAGATCAAGGGCGGCCCAGGCAGCGAGCCGGATGAGGCCGGGCCGCCAACAGGTGATGCCGTTGTGGTGATTGCGAATGCGCATCGCGTGCAGGACCCCTCGCGTCGAGCGCACGGCGTGCACGGTCACGACGTCACCGCGCTCGAACGCTCCGGTGTGGTCGCCGCGCAGGAACACGAGGCGTTCGCCGAACTGGTCTGCAACCGCCATACGCAACATCGGGTTGCGGTGGCGGCGCAGCACGCCGGCGGTCAGCGCTGCACCGGCGACGAGCCCCCGTCCAGGGGACCCGAGCCCGGCTCGACGGCAGACCCAACCAACGGCGACGGCCACCACACCGAGACACACCAGATTCCCGAACAGCACCGGGTCCGCCAGCACCAGCACGACGATCAGCCCGAGCGCCATCCACCGAACCGTTCGGTCGATCGGCGCGGGGCCGGCCTCCACGACGACGGGGTCCCGGCTGATGGCGCCTGACCCCGCCGCGATCACTGTTGCTCGCCCCGCCCTCGCAGGCATTGCCTCGGCAGTCGCGCCCGGTGCTGCCAAGGGATCCGGGAGCGTGGTCGCGGCGTACGGCGCCGGGGGCGCGACCCACGGTGAAGGAGTGTCGCCTGACGGTCGTAGACCGAGCCTGCTCAGGACGCGGTGCGCCACGTGAGGCCGACGGGGAGCAGGCGGATGCCACCAGCACCACTGGCACTGCATCGCCCCCGCCGGCAGCGGCTGTGCACACCGGGGACACGTCACCCCAGACGCTCCTGCTCCGCAGCGCCTCGGGAGTGGCGCGGCATGGCCGGCGTGGCGCGGCCGGGGCCGGTCACGGCTGCCACACCCAGCTGGTGAGCGCGAAGAACGCTGCGGGCTCACCGACGGCGACGCGGCCGCCCACACCGACCGCCCCGAACACGACGGGGTCGAGCTCGAGGAGAGCACCGAGCGCGGCGAGCCCGCCGAGCGCGACGGCAGCCGGGGCCGCTGCAACGCCGGCGAACAGCCACGGCAGCGCCCGGGCGAGGGCGTCGACGGCGCCACCGGCGACGCCCCCGAGCCTGTCGGCCGTGCGGGCCGTAGCAGAAGGCACCGGCGGTGCCGGCACCATCTTGGCGGCCTGCTCGATGGCCACGGGGTGGAACACCGGGGTAGCGACCAGCGCAGCGACATCGGCGCCCGGACGGGCCTGAGCCTTCGTCGCGGGCACCGCCGCCGGCAGGCCGGGCATCACGGTGTCGACGGTCCCGGGCGGCAACTCGTGGGCGATGTAGATCTCCGGCAGATCCACACCCGCAGCGTCGAGGCTCGCCAGCTTGCGCATCTCGGCTCGAGGCAGAATCAGACCCTCGGCGGCGTGGGGGTCGGCGTGGACCGGGCTCAGCAGCCAGTCCCGACCGGGACGCCGGTACAGGCGCAGGTCGTCGAAGGCCGTGGCGATACCGACCGACTCGATCGGGACGCCGGCGCGCTTGGCGGTGTCGAGGACCCAGGCCGTTCGGGCCTGCAGCTCGCCGTGGACAGGCGAGGAGGCCGGCACCGGGGCGTACATGGGTTCGGTGGTGAGCCGGGCGAGTTGGGTCGTCTCGCCTTGATCGTCGGTGCGGCCGATGGCGCCTTCACGGTCGACGTAGAGCTCGGGGAGGGGCGCCTGACTAGCGCGCTGGCGGAGCTGGTCCTGACGGATCCGCTCGGCGAGCTTCTCGAGGGTTTCCTTCTGCACGGTGGTGCTCCAGTGTCGGGATGAGCAGCTTTGGCGGGATCACCCGCTCGGGTCGGGGCCGGCGACGGACATCACCTGGCGAGGCGCGCTGCCTGCGCGGGCGGCGTGCGGCGAGGCGCTGGCCTCTTCGGGCGGTAGCACCCCTGGTGGCGGGGGCGTCGCGGTGCCGACCGCCGGGGGGCAGCCCCGACGTGCGGCGTCGGTGATGAGTTGGGCGCGCCGCTGGGCGCCGGCGGCGGTGAGGTCGTCGCCGTTGACGAGGCCCGGGTCGGCGGCGACCTCGCCGGCCCAGTCGACGAGCTCGACGCTGCGGTGACGGCGGTGGTCGATGCCGGCGGCGGGGTTGGTGCCGCCGATGCGGTCGTTGAACGCTTCGCTGAACGCCCTCCACATCGAGGCGTCGGGTTCGGCGGTGCCTCGGCTGCTCGTGTCGACGTTCACCACGACCCGGCACGCGATGTCGTCCGTGGCGGTCAACGCCCGTTCGGGGCCTTGGGTGACCTCGTCGAGCCGGGTGAGGTCTGGGGTGGTGCCGGTAGCGAGATCGCCGGGACCGAAGGCGAGCACGATCACCTCGGGTTGCATCGCAGCGATCTGGTCCAGCACGCCGGTATCTACGGCGGCGGCCACGCTTGAGGTGCAGTCGGCGATCACCGCCGTGTCCGAGTTCGACGTCGACCCCAGCGCGACGCGCGACTGGGCGGTGAGGCGGTCACCTACGACAAAGATCCGAGGCGTCGATGAGGGAGGCCCGCTCAGCGGGGCCGCCCCGCCGAGCGCCTCGCTGCAGCTCGGATGGCTCGGCTGGGACGCCCGTCCGTCGCCCGCAGCGATGGGGCGGGCGCCGGGGGCGGAGCCATCGGTAGCGTGGCCCGTTCCGGGGAGTCCGAACGAGGCGGTCAGCCCAACCGTGGCGGTAACGGTGAGCGTGGCAGCGGCTGCCACAGCCGTCCTTCGTCTGCGGCCTCGGGCGGGGCGAGCAGGCGGCGGAGGCATCCTGTCCGGGTCGGTCGGAGGTGGAGAACCCGCCTCCGGTCTGCGTGCGAAGCGCCGCAGGCCGCTGCGGCCGGACTCGGATTCGGTGGCGGTGCCCTTGAGCAACATGCCCCGAACACCCACCGCTACGAACCGTGCAGACGGACGCGCCACGTGTCGCTGGGCCCGCAGCTACCACACGACCTCAGTCGACCACACCGGCCGGCGTTACCCACGGCCCATGGTCGATGCTGTTGCGGCCCGAGGCCGGCGTTGGCTGGGGAACGGCCACTGTCGGCGGAGGCCGATCCTTCACGTCCCTGGCAGCGCCACGATCGCCCCGACAAGGGCGCTGGCGACGAGGACGGCAACGACCACCGCCACGCTTCGCCGCCGTCGGGCTCCGATCGCCGTCAGGCGAGCAGCGATCGCTGGGCGAGCAGACGGAGCTCGCGATGCTGGGAGTCTGAGGCGGTGCCGGCGGATCCACCACCAGCGGCGCACGCGCCACAGCATCCATCGAACCCGCCACAGAGCGACCGCCCAACGGGTTCTTGCTCGAGCTCCGAGACGTCGTAGTGGTGCCACGGCGAGTTCGTCACGAGTCCAGGCCGCTGACCAACACGAACAGCACGAAGAGCGCGACAGCTGCGGCCGCCACTACGGCAAGCAGCATCAGGGCCACGACTCCGGCCACGAACGCGACCAGCGCCAAGGCCACCACGAGCACCGGCAGCCCTGCGGCCAGTCCCGCAGCGAATACGGCGAAGACGGCGTACTGGCCAACGCGTGTCGCCCACCGAAAGCCACGGGTAGCGAAGGCCAGCGCCAGCGCCGCCACGATGGCAGCGATCGTCGCCTTGAACGCAACGGGACCGGCCCCGCCCGGGTCGAGCGCGAAGCGCACGATGGGGCCGACGACAGGCAGGTCGGTCCCACCCGCGCGCGGCGGAAACCAGGACCAGGCGCCGTACATGAGCACCGCGTAGGTGCCCAGCAACCCGACGCCAAGCCACGCTGCTCGCCGCAGACGGGGATCGACCGGCCCCGGGAGCTCCTCGTGGATCACCGCCGAACGAACCACAGCGCGCAACGAACTCATCGCTGTCCTCCCAACCCAGCCGCCGGGGGCTGCTCGAAGCTCGGGACGTGCACGACGATCACTCGTCAGGGCGCGTCGCCCGGACGGACATCCCGCCAGCACGCGGCATGACACCTCGGGCGAGCCCCCACCGGCGACGCGGGCGACCCTTGACAACACGCCGGTGGTAGAAGGCCAGGGCGCTGCAGCAGCGAGCGGGCAGCACGGCTCAGGTGTCGGGGCCGACCGGAACGGTCTCGGCCCA
>CAZYKR010000176.1:0-9242 GCA_964648005.1 uncultured Iamiaceae bacterium | reverse complement strand
CGGCCTCGGTGGTCCGGACGTGGCGAAGACCTCCGACGGCGGCACGACCTTCCAGCTGACGTCGACCAACAACCCCGGATCGACGTTCGTGCCGTACGCCTCGGGCACCAACGGCGTCCCGGGCAGCTTCGGCATCTGCGGCGATCACGGCTGGGTGATGCTCTACGACGCGCCCGCCGGCGTGTGGCGGTCGGCCCAACCGGGTGGCGGAACGCCGATCCTCACGGGCCTGGCCGGCAACGGTGCCAGCTGGGTCGTCACGTCGACCGCCGGCAAGTTCTGGTACACGACCAACAACGGGGCATCGTGGTCGTCGCCGTCGAACGGCGCCTACCTGAACTACAAGTCGATCGCCTCGATCCTCACCGTCTACGACCTCGAGTACGCCAACGGCGTCTGGGTCGGCTGCGGTTACGACACGCTGGGCGTGGGTCGCACGTTCTGGCGCTCGACCAAGGCCACGCCGACCAGGGGCGCCAAGAACAACTGGTTCTCGGTGTCGGGCGGCGACGTGGCCGAGGTGATCGGCAGCGGCGATGGCAACGCGGTCAGCGTGTACGCCGTGGCCTACGGCGGCAACTGCCAGGCGAACCCGAACACCTGGTACGGCTGCGGCAACTTCGGCACGGTGTGGCGTTCGACCGACAACGGCGGGTCGTGGACCAAGTGGCGCGACAGCGGGAGCCACATCCACTACGGCATCGACGTGAACCCCACCACGGGCAAGGTGCTGTGCGCCTCGGGCCTGGGTGGTGTCATGGAGGTCAGCCCCGGCATGGTGCAGCGGTACAGCCCCGGTGCCAAGGAGATCTACGAGATCGCCTACTGCGGCGGCGCCGACTGGGTCGCCTGCGGTGACAACGGCCAGGTCGTCGTCAGCCACGACGACGGGGTCACCTGGTCTGCAGCGACGATGCCGAGCGGGACGGGCGGCACGCTCTACAACCAGATCGTGAAGCTGTGGAGCTGATGCGTCACGCCTGGTAGCAGATCGACCGATGCCGGGGACGACGTCATGACGTCGTCCCCGGTGCGGGTCGGCCGACAGGGGTCCGCGCACGCCGGCCCGCTATAATTCCTGACCGCCATCTGAGTCACTTGTGACGAGGCGTGGGTTCTGCCCACGCCTTTCGTTTCGATTGGGCCCGGGTGGCGGCCCACACCGCGTGCCCTGACGGCGCGCATGACCGGCGAGGAGGTGCACGATGACCGAGACCGAGCGCAAGATCACCGACCTCGTCACACCCCTGCTCGCCGAGGCCGGATTGCGCTGCTACGACGTCGAGCACCGCAGTGCCACGTTGCGGGTCCTCGTCGACGGCGAGGGCGGTGCCGACATGGAGCAGATCACCCGCGCCACCAAGGCCATCTCTCGGGCGCTCGACGAGGAAGACCCCCTGGCCGGGCGCTACACGCTGGAGGTGTCGAGCCCCGGGCTCGAGCGCCCGCTGCGGCGTCCCGACCACTTCGTCGGTGCGGTGGGCGAGACGGTGACCGTCAAGCGGGTCGCCGGGGTCGAGGGTGATCGTCGCGTGCAGGGCACGTTGACGGCCGTCGACGACGACGGCATCACGGTGGCGGTGGCCACCGACGACGACGTGGCGCCGCTGCAGGTGCGCTACGACGAGATCGAGAAGGCCCGCACGGTCTTCGACTGGGAGCCGACCCCCCGCCCGGGGAGCGCCGGCCGTGGCAAGGCCACGACGCACAAGAGGGTGACCACGACATGAGAAACCCAGACCTGATGGACGCCCTGTCGGCTGTCGCCGCCGACAAGGGCATCACGGTCGACACGCTCTTCGGCGTCCTCGCCGACGCGCTCGAGTCGGCGTACAAGCGCATCCCCGGTGCGCACGAGTACGCCTGGGTCACGATCGACCCCGACACGGCCGAGATCCTCGTGATCGCACAAGAGCTCGACGAGGACGGTGAGCCCTACGGCCCCGAGCTCGATGTCACCCCGGACGATTTCGGTCGTATCGCCGCCCAGACCTTCCGGCAGGTGATGAGCCAGCGCATCCGCGAAGCCGAGCGCGAGATGAAGTACGAGGAGTACGCCGGGCGCGAGGGCGACATCGTCACCGGCATCATCCAGCAGACCGACAGCCGCTACACGCTGCTCGATCTCGGTCGGGTCGAGGCGCTGCTGCCCCAGGCCGAGCAGGTGCCGTACGAGCGTCCAGAGCCGGGTGCTCGCGTCAAGGCGTACATCGTCGAGGTGCGCAAGACGGCCAAGGGGCCCCAGATCGTGGTCAGCCGGACGCATCCGGGCCTGATCAAGCGACTCTTCGAGCTCGAGGTGCCCGAGATCGCCGACGGCATCGTCGAGATCCGCGCCTGCGCCCGCGAGCCCGGGGCCCGCACCAAGATCGCCGTGTGGTCCAACGACGCCAACGTCGACCCGGTGGGAGCCTGTGTCGGCGCCCGCGGCGCCCGTGTGCGCATGGTGGTCAACGAGCTGCGGGGCGAGAAGATCGACATCGTGCCCTTCTCGGACGATCAGGCCGACTTCGTGGCCAAGGCCCTGTCACCCGCAAAGGTGCGCGAGGTGCGCATCGACGAGGAGACCGGTCGCGCCACGGTGATCGTCCCCGACTACCAGCTGTCGCTCGCCATCGGCAAGGAGGGTCAGAACGCCAAGCTGGCGGCGCGGCTCACCGGCTGGCACGTCGACATCAAGAGCGAGACCCAGATCGCCGAGGAAGAGGCCTACGGCGACCAGGACTGGGCCGAGGGTGAGTGGGTGGTCGACCCCGAGACGGGCGAGCAGGTGTGGCAGCCCGCGGAGGGTGGCCCCGCTGTGTCGGCCGAGGAGTGGTCGCAGGCAGCCACCACCACTGAGGGCGACGGTGCTTCCGACTCGACTGACGACTCGACTGACGACTCGACCGACGAGGCCGGAGCCGAGGCCGCCCCGGCGGCCGACGATGCGGCGGACGGGGCGGAGGTGCCCGCTGCCGAGGCCCCGGACACGGACCCTGCCGGCACCTGAGACCGAGGTCACGTCGGCCCTGCGCCGTTGCGTTCGTCAGGCGCGTCTGCGGCGCGCGAGGATAGACAGCCGGTATCTCGGCCTGCCGACAGGCGCGCCGCCAGACGCCAACGATTGATTGCACGACCACGAGAGACTGATCGCACTTGCCTTCCAACATCCGCGTGTACGAGCTCGCCCGTGAGCTGGGGCTGTCCAACAAGGAGTGCCTCAGCATCTGCGCCGACCTCGGCATCGGGGTGAAGAGCCACAGCTCGAGCATGGTGGACGCCCAGGCCGATCGGGTCCGGGCGAAGGCCCAGCGCGAGGGTCTCGTGCGTGCGCAGCCGCCCGAGGAGGAGGCTGCCCCCGCCAAGGCTGCGTCGTCGGGTGGCGTCGTGTCGTCCAGGAAGGCCCCGCCCCGCAAGGCGGCCGCCCCTGCTGACGAGACGTCCACGAGCGCACCGGTTGCTGAAGCGCCGGAACCTGCAGCGCCGGCCGAGGCGCCGGTCGAGCCGGCGCCCGCCCCGGCGGTGGCGCCCGCTGAGCCCCCCGTGGTCGCAGCCGCGCCCGAAGCACCGGCGCCGGCCGAGGCGCCTGCGGCAGCGAACATCCCGGCACCGGCCCCGGCACCGGCGCCAAAGCCGCGCCTGGTGACCTCGAGCGGGAGCGAGCACCCGCCCCGCCCGGTGCGCGACGTCGAGCCGCCACCGCCGCCGACGCCGGCTGCGCCTGCCGCGCCTGCGGCTCGTGCACCGCTGCCGCCCGCTCGTCGCGCCACGCCGCCCGGCGAGCCCGGCGCACCGCGCCCACCGCAGGAGGCACCGGCAGCGCGCCAGACGCCGCCCACATCGTCGTCGGGTAAGCCGATCCCGCCCCCGCCCGGTCCGGTGTCGAGCTCGGGCAAGCCGATCCCGCCCCCGCCCGGTGCTCGCCGCGCCATCCCGCCCCGTCCGGGCGGGCCCGGTGGCCCCGGCGGTCCCCGACGCGGTCCTGGCGGTGCACCTGGCGGTGCGCCCCGTGGCCCGGGCGGCGGTCCTGGCGGCTTTGCCGGCGGTCCCGGCGGTGGTCCTGGCGGCGGTCCCGGTGGTCCCGCAGGACGCGGTGGTCCTCCCGGCCGCGGCCGTCCCGGCGGTGGTCCTGGTGCCGGGCGGCGCCCGCCACGACGGCGAGGCCGTCGTCGTCGTTCGCGCGACGAGCTCCAGCCGATGGACGTGCCCACCTACACCGCCGCCGATGCGCCGGTGCCGGAGGGCACGATCGTCGTCGAGCGCGCCTCGACGCCACAGGACCTCGGTCCCAAGCTGAACCGCACCGCTGCCGACGTCGTGCGGTTCTTGATGCAGCAGGGCGAGATGGTCACGGCCACCCAGTCGCTCAGCGACGACATGATCGAGCTCTTTGCCGCCGAGGTCGGCGCCGAGATCCGTCTGGTCGATCCCGGTGAGGAGCAAGAGGTCGAGCTGCTCAAGCTGCTCGAGGTCGACGAAGAGGTCGACGACGACACGTACGAGGGCTGGCCGCATCGCCCGCCGGTCATCACGATCATGGGCCACGTCGACCACGGCAAGACCAAGCTGCTCGACTACATCCGTGACGCCAACGTCGTCGCCGGCGAAGCGGGTGGCATCACCCAGCACATCGGCGCCTACCAGGTGGTCAAGGACGGTCGAGCGATCACCTTCCTCGACACGCCGGGTCACGCCGCCTTCACCGAGATGCGCGCCCGGGGCGCCGAGGCGACCGACATCGTCGTGCTCGTCGTCGCCGCCGACGACGGCGTGATGCCCCAGACCATGGAGGCCATCGATCACGCCAAGGCGGCCGAGGTCCCCATCGTGGTGGCCATCAACAAGATGGACCGCGAGAACGCCAACCCCGACCGGGTCATGCAGCAGCTCTCCGAGCAGGAGCTCGTGCCTGAGTCCTGGGGAGGCGACACGGTCATGGTGCCGCTCTCCGCGCTGACCGGCGACGGCGTCGACGACCTGCTCGACAACCTGCTCGTCGTGGCCGAGGTCGAGGACCTGCGCGCCACCGACGACGGTCGGGCGCAAGGCGTCGTGCTGGAGTCGCACCTCGACATCGGACGAGGTCCGGTCGCCACCGTGCTCGTGCAGCGGGGCACCCTCAAGATCGGCGAGCCCGTCGTGGCGGGCGGCTCGTGGGGTCGGGTGCGTGCGCTGATCGACGACACCGGCGTCAACGTCACCGAAGCCGGGCCGTCGATGCCCGTGCAGGTGCTCGGCCTCGCCGACGTGTCGAGCGCCGGCGACCGCTTCGTCGTCGCACCGGACGAGAAGACGGCGTCGAAGGTGGCCGAGACCCGCGAGCACTGGCGTCGCCAGGCGGCGCTCGGGCGTGAGGCACACGCCATGGCAGGCGGAGCGAAGCTCGAAGACATCTTCCAGCAGATCCAGGCCGGCGAGGCCGCCAACCTGGCGCTCATCGTCAAGGCAGACGTGAACGGTTCGCTCGAGGCGGTGACCGAGTCGCTGCGCAAGCTCGAGCGCGACGATGTCCGGCTCTCGTTCGTCAGCCGAGGCGTCGGTGGCATCACCGAGTCGGACATCCAGCTGGCGGCGGTCTCGAACGCCACCATCATCGGGTTCAACGTCCGTCCCGACCGCAAGGCTCGTGAGCTCGCCGAAGCCGAGCAGGTCGAGATCCGCACGTACGAGATCATCTACAAGCTGCTCGAGGACATCGAGGCCGCCATGCTCGGCCTGCTCGCCCCCGAGTACGAAGAGGTGGTCACCGGCGAAGCCGAGGTCCGCGAGGTCTTCCGCGTGCCTCGCATCGGCGCCGTGGCGGGTTGCTACGTCACCAACGGCACCATCACGCGCAACTCGCCCGTGCGCTTCCTGCGGGACGGCACGATCATCTGGAAGGGCACGGTCAGCTCGCTGCGTCGGTTCAAGGACGATGTGCGTGAGGTGGCTGCGGGCTTCGAGTGCGGCATCGGCCTGAGCGACTTCCAGGACCTCAAGCAGGGCGACATCATCGAGACCTACGAGGAGCGGGAGATCCCCCGCACCTGAGGCCCCGGCGTCGACCGCAGGCTCAGTCCAGGACGGCGTCTTCGGTGGCGCCGATGAAGGTGCGCACGGCCTCCGGGCCCACGAGGCGCTCGAGCACGTTGCCCTCGTGGTCGGCCAGGAGCGTCGTCGGCGCTCGCCGGACCTGATAGCGCGCTGCCAGGTCGGGCTGCTCGGTGGCGTCCACCAGCCGGACGGCGTGGTGGGGGAAGGCCCGGCGCACGTCACTCTCGACCAGGCTGCAACTGGCGCAGTACGGCGTCGTGAACACGACCCACGTGCACGCCGCCGTGGCGTCGATCACGGTGGGGTCGACCGCAGGCCAGTCGGGCGCCGATTGGGCAGCCACGGCATCGGCGCTGGCGCTGCGTCGTGTGCCGAGCGCGGCGTCAGCCTGGTTGCGTCGCTTGTAGCCCAGCGCCACGACCAAGACCGCGGCCGTCAGTGCCGCCACCACGATGAGGCGCATCATGTCAGGCCACCATCGCCACGCCGCGCCGGCGTGCGAACCAGAGGTACATCTCACAGCCCACGCAGATGCCGGTGACGGCGGCGAGTGCGGCGAGGGCGGCGACGATCAGCGCCAGCACCCAGCCGACGGTCGACGCCCCGGCGACGAAGGCGACGGTGGCGGCGCCGAGGAAGACCACGCCCACGGTGGCGGCGAACCGGGGCGGCCGCGGATCCTCGAGCTCGGACGGCGGGCCGAGGCGGGGCTTGAGCAGCACGGCATACAGCCGCAGCACCGGACCGTAGGCGGGTCCGAACGCTGCGCCGAGGAACAGGACGACACCGAAGATCGGTACGACGTACCACCAGTCGAACAGGAAGCCGACCAGCAGGGCGACCGCCAGCACGGCCTGATTGGTCCGTGGCCCGCGCGGGTCGATCGGGGCCGGCTTGCGGTCGGCGGTGGTGGAGGTTCCCGACGTCATCATGCTCAGCATAAACCCGACTGAACGGGTCGGCTATTCCGGTTCGGCGCCATGAGCGGCCCGGATAGGCTCGGCGGCGATGGCTGCGCACGTCCTCGCGCTCGTCTGCGACCTGCGGGTGCCGGCGAGCACTTCGCTCAAGGACAAGCGAGCCGTGGTGCAGACGATCTGCGACGGAGCACGTCGCCGGTTCGGCGTCGCCGCCGCCGAGACCGGCAGCCAGGACCTGCACGGCCGGACGGAGCTGTGCTTCGTCGCCGCCAGCAGCACCGCCGCGCACACGGTCGAGGTGGTGGATGCGGTCGAGCGGTTCGTCTGGTCGTTCCCCGAGGTCGAGGTGGTGGAGACCGAGCGGTCCTGGACCGAGTTCGCGTAGGAGGCAGCGATGGCACGAGCACGACGAGGCGGGCGCGGCGGTCCGGGACGCAGCACGGCGCGGGACTACCCGCGCACGGCGCGCCTCAACCAGCTCTATCGGGAGATCATCTCGGAGGCGCTGACCGATCTCGACGAGGACTGGACCCACGAGGTGGCGATCACCGGCGTCGACGTCGACGCCGATCTGCGCCGCGCCCGGGTGTTCTTCCCCGGCGCGGGCGGCGCCGCCGGCGACGAGGCGGCCCAGGCGCACCTCGAGGGCGTGCGCCACGTGCTCCAACGTGCGGTCGCCACCGAGGCGCACGCTCGCCGGGCGCCCGAGCTGGTCTTCGCACCCGACGTGGGCGTGCGTGCCGGCGAGCACATCGACCAGCTGCTCGCCGCCCAACCCGACGACGACACCGTCCCCGGCGGCACCGACCCCGGCGACCTGGACGCCGGCGACGCGGGTGACGATGGGCAAGGGTGACCGCCCGGCCGGCCCCGACGGGCTGGTCGTGGTCGACAAGCCATCGGGCTGGACGTCGCACGACGTCGTGGCCAAGTCCCGTGGCATCCTCGGGACGCGCAAGGTGGGGCACTCCGGCACGCTCGATCCTGACGCGACGGGCGTCTTGCTGCTCGGCGTCGGACGGGTGACGCGCCTGCTGCGCTTCTTGACGGCGCTCGGCAAGACGTACACGTGCGAGATCGTCCTCGGGGTCGAGACCGACACGCTCGACGACTCGGGCGTCGTCGTCGCCACGCACGACATGACCGCCGTGTCGCCCGAGCGGGTGACCGCCGCCGCGGCCGACCTGACGGGCCACATCCTGCAGGTGCCGCCGATGGTCTCGGCGGTCAAGGTCGACGGACGGCGCCTGCACGAGCTGGCGCGCGCCGGCGAGGTCGTCGAGCGCGACGCGCGGCCCGTGACGGTCCACCGCTTCGCCGTATCGGCCACGGCCGATCCGTGCGTGTACACCGCCGCCGTCGCCTGCTCGTCGGGCACGTACGTCCGGACGCTGGCCGCCGATCTGGGAACCGCCCTGGGCGGCGGTGCCCACCTGCGGACGTTGCGTCGCACCGCCGTCGGCTCCTTCGGCGAGGACGAAGCGCACGCCATGGAGCAGCCGACCCTGCTGACCCCGGCGGAGGCGTTGCGGGACTACCCCGCGGTGCTCGTCGACCCCACCGTGGCGGCCGAGGTCGGCCACGGCAAGGTCCTCGACCTGGCCCGGCTCGGCGTGCCCGACGCCGTCGTCCCGCCGCGTGCGGCGGGGGACCTGCCGGCGCCGGCCACGGCCGATTCGGGGCCGTGGGCGGTGCTCGCCCGGGACACGGGCGCACTGCTTGCGGTGTACGAACGCCACCGGGGTACCACGGCGAAGCCCGCCGTCGTCGTGGCGCCCAGGTGAGCGCCGTGGCTCGGGCGCGAGGTGCGCGGTTAGCCTCCACGCCCTGATGGAGGTGCTGCGCGACCCGGCCGACGGCCCCCGCCCCCCGCACGGGACGGCGGTGACGATCGGTGCGTACGACGGCGTGCACCGCGGCCATCGCGCCGTCATCGCGCAGGTGCAGGACATCGCCGCCGCCGCCGGGCTGCGGACGGCGGTGGTGACCTTCGATCGGCATCCCGCCTCGGTGGTCCGGCCCGAGTCGGCGCCGCTGCTGCTCACCGATCTCGACCAGAAGCTCGAGCTGCTGGCGGACCAGGGTGTCGACTACACCCTGGTCGTCCCCTTCGACGCGGCGCGAGCGCAGGAGCCGGCCGAGGACTTCGTCGACGAGGTCCTGGTGCGGTGCCTGGACGCCAAGGCCATCGTGGTGGGGGAGGACTTCCACTTCGGGCACCGACGGCAGGGAAACGTGGCGCTGCTGCGCCACCTCGGCGCCACGGCGGGCTTCGAGGTGCGCGGCATCGAGCTGCTGTCGCTCGAC
>CAZYKR010000175.1:0-9273 GCA_964648005.1 uncultured Iamiaceae bacterium | reverse complement strand
GCCGGCATCGGCATCGTCATCTCCACGTACCACAGCTGGATCCAGTGGTTCCCGCCCGCCGGCGGCACCTCGTTCTGCACCACCGACGCGCCGTGCACGGAGAAGTGGGTCGACGAGCTCGGCTTCGTCACCCTCCCGTTCATGGCCTGGACCTGCTTCGCCGCCGTGCTGGTGGCCATGCTGGTCCTCGGCCGTACCACCGACCCCGCCCTCGACCCGGAGCCGTCATGAGCAACAAACCCAACCGCAAGCCCTCGCATGCCAACCGCATCGCCGAGGCCGCCGAGGAGCGCAAGCGCCGCACCGGACTCATCATCGGCGTGCTCGTCGTGGCCGTGGTGGTGGCGCTGCTCGTGGCGCTGCTCGCCCGGCGCAGCGAAGAGGTGACCACCGCCGGCGGCGACGGTGGCGGGTCCGGCAACCCCGGCACGGTCGTCGAGGGCAACATCCCCTACGGCGGGGTGAACGTCCAGGGTGCCCCGCTGCCCGAGTACAAGGGCGAGCCCGACGACGCCGTCGGCATGACGGCACCGACACTCAACGGCTCGCAGTTCGACGAGCAGCCCATCACCATCCCGACCCAGGGCAAGGGCGCCATCATCATGTTCCTCGCCCACTGGTGCCCGCACTGCCAGGCCGAGGTGCCGCGGCTGCAGGAGTACATCAACGCCAACGGGCTGCCCGAAGACGTGAACCTCTTCGCCGTGGCGACCGGCACGTCGAACCAGCGCCCCAACTTCCCGCCCGGCAAGTGGCTCAACCGTGAGGGCTGGACCGTCCCGACGATGGTCGACAACGAACAAGGCGAAGCGGCGCAGGCCTACGGTCTGTCCGGCTTCCCGTTCTTCGTCGTCCTCGACGCCCAGGGCAAGGTCGTGCAGCGAGCCTCGGGCGAGCTCGAGATCTCCCAGTTCGAGCAGCTTCTCGAGGCCGCCAAGTCGGGCAACGAGGTGACCACCGGCAGCGAGGGTCCCTCCAGTCCGAACCCCGGCTGAGTCGCCGCGCCGCGACCACGTCCCGGGCCGGCCCCAACCCCGGCCGACCAACCCCCGACATTCCTGTGGTGCCCATCCAGGAGTACGCGGCTGTTGTGTCGCGGGGATACGCGGCTGGGCACCACAAGATGGACGGGCGGTCGAGTCACGCCTGGAGCAACGACCACCCGTCCCGCGATGCCGTGACCACCAGGGGGCGAGCGAAGGCCTCCGCCACCGTCGACGCCTGGCGATCGAGCACACCGGTGAGCACGAGGCCACCCGGCGGCGCCGCCGTATCGAGCTCGGACGCCATCGCCACGATCGTCGCCGCCGAGATGTTGGCGACCACCACATCGAACGGTCCGCGACCGACCGGCACGTCGGACGACTCGATCACCTCCAGCCGATCGCCGACCCCATTGCGCACGCCGTTGCGATGCGCCGTCGCCACGGCCAGCGCGTCCACGTCGGTCGCCACCACCTCGGCCGCACCGAACCGCAGTGCCGCCACCGCCAGCACGCCCGAGCCGGTGCCGACGTCGAGCACCCGCATGTCCGGCCGCACCGCCGAGGCCAGCGCCGCCAGCGCCAGGCGCGTCGTCGGGTGATCACCGACGCCGAACACCCGCTGCGGGTCGAGCTCGAGCTCGATCGTCCCGGCGGCGCCGCTGAGGACGACCGACTCCACGCGCACCTCGACCGGCAGGTCCAGCTCCGGCAGCGCCACGACGGCGACGTCGTCTCCGAGCACCGCTCGCGCCACGCCCAGCACGTCGTCCAGCCGCGATGGTGGGATGAACACGGCGAGGGGTCCGTCGTCGACGGGCTCGTGCACGCCGAGCACGTCGGGCACCTCGACCCACAGTCGACCCGCCAACGCATCGACCAGTGCGGCGGGCACCGTCAGCTCGATGCGGGTAACTGGGTCGTTGGCGACCGGGCCGTTGGTGACCGGGCCGTCGTTCACCGGGTCCAGCCCGCCACCGATGGGGGCACGTCGATGCCGGCCCGCAGGTCCGCCGACGGTTCCGGCGCGCCGATGGCCGTGCCGAGCGGGACGACGCCCGCCCAGGCGTCGAGCGCCAGATCGTCGGGTTCGTCGACCGGCCCGCCGGTGCGGACCTTGGCCGAGGCCTCGTCGATGGGCAGGGCCAGCACCAACGTGCCCGCCAGCTCCTTGGCGGTCGACGGGCGCACCTCGCCCGAGCGGCCGGGCAGCACGTGGTCGACGAAGGCATCGAGCGCCCGCGCCTTCTCGTCAGGATCTCGCACCTCGGTCGCCTCGCCGAAGAGCACGACCGACCGGTAGTTGAGGGAATGGTGGAACGTCGAGCGCGCCACGACCAGCCCGTCGACCAGGGTCACCGTGAGGCAGACCGGCTTGCCTTGCTTGGCGCCGCGCAGCCACCGCGCCGCCGGCGAACCGTGCAGGTACAGCACATCGCCACGCCGGCCGTAGGCGGTGGGGATCACGACCGGGCCGTGGTCCGTGCTGATGCCGACGTGGCAGACGAAGCCGGCGTCCAGGATGGCGTGCACGATGGCGGTGTCGTAGCGGCCGCGCTCGCCCAGCCGACGCACCGTCGCACGCTCCGACGGCGGAGCAGACGCGCTCGTCGGGTCGGACGGGGTGGGCGTGGTCGTCGGATCAGCCATCGGCAGATGATGGCTCGGCGAAGACGGCGATGCGGTCGCCTTTTGCGTTCATGGCCCGCACGAACGCCTCCTCATCGTCGGTGAGCGGGTCGCTGATCGGTTGCCCTGCCTGAGCGTCCTCGAACGCCTGGGCGATGCGCACCTGCAGGGGCGCCAGCTGCTCGCGCTCGGTCGCCGTGAGCGGGTCGTAGATCGCCAGCGGCTCTTCGCCGTTCGCCAGCCGGGCGTCGATCCCTTCGCCGGTGACGATCACCACCGCCGCGCCGGGCGTGCGTCCCTGCTGGGTGCGGCGGCCGCCGAACTCGAGCGCCCGAGCGTCGGGCACCCACACCTCCAGGCCCCGCTCCTCGAGTGCGGCGACGAGGCCGGAGTGGTACTCGCCGAACGTCGAGCCCTCGAAGCCGACGAGCACCGGGCCGCGATCGGCGACGGCGTCGAGGGTCGGACCGAGCACGGCGAGGATGGCATCGGCCTTCACCGCATCGGGCAGATCGACGCGCGCCACGGCGACGCCCATCGCCAGCGACGACACGATCGCCGCCGCACCGAGCACGCCGACGAGCAGCCGCCGGCGCGGGCCGTCGGGCGGCGGGCCGCACCCGCCCACGGCGAACGTCACGTACAGCGTCCACCCCGCCGTCAACCAGACCAGCGCCGCCAGCACCCACTGCCAGCGCAGCAAGTAGTGGTAGGTGGGGCCGGCGATGCGCGACACGGCGACGAGGCTCACCACGACGGTCCCCCACACCACGGCCTGGCCGGCCAGCGCCTCGGGCAACAGGAAGTGATGCTGGCCGGTCTCGCGTCGACGCAGCCGGGCGATCCCCAGCCCGGCCGCCACGGCGGATGCCGCCAAGGGCACCAGCAGGTACCACACCGGCGCCGGGTACAGCTCGCCGAGGAAGGGATCGATGTCGTCGACGCCGGTGAGCCAGCCCGACGCCATCCCCGTGCCGCGGGCGACCTGGCCGACGGCCTTGCCGAGCCCCGCCGGCTCCTCCGATGGGTTCCGGAAGGACTGCACGATCTGCTCGAGGTTCCCCGGCTCGTCGGCCAGCTCACCCGCCAGCGGCCAGAACCACGCCACGCCGACGACCACCAGCGCCACGACGGCCGGCCACCGCCAGCCGGCGTCGGTCCCCATCCAGCGCACGGGGTCGCGGCGTCGTCGCCGCGCCCAGTACACGGCCGCCCCGACCGCGACGAGGCTCAGCGCGCCCGCCATCGGCGCGTAGCCGAGGTGCACCTGGACCAGCCACGACGCGGCGCCGAGCGTGATCGGCAGCGCCCAGCGCTCGCCGCACACGACCGACCATGCCGCCACGATCAGCAGGGCGAACGGCAGCAGCGAGATCCACGGGTTCCAGGGATCGACGATCTCGGCGGCGAGCGACCGGGCCAGCAGCGCCAGCACTGCCGTTCCCGCCAGGCCGAGGACGTCACCGCCGCGCCGCCACAGCAGCCACGCCGCACCGGCCAACGACACCGATGCCACGAGCGCCGCACCGATCGGTAGACCCTCGGGGCCGAGCAGGCGGTAGGCGGGAGCGAGGGTGACGAACAGCGCCGGGCCGGGGTGGTGGAACCCGAAGCGGCTGTACACGCCGAAGGTCGGGGTGTGGCCCCCGACGTCCCGGGTCGCCAAGGCGATCAGGGCGTCGTCCGACGTCGGGATCCAGTCGTCGCCCGCCACGGCGACCACGGCACCGACGATCGGCGCCGACGCCAGCACGGCGATCGCGATGACCATCAGCACCCGGGGCCGCACCGGGCGGAGTCTACGGCCGGGGCGTCATGCGTCCGGCGAGGGGTGCGATACTGCCGCGATGCACGCCCACCCCGCCGCTCGACGCCGCGCCACCGTCGGTCTGGCCGTCGCGGCGGCCGCGGTGCTCGGTCCCCTCGCCGTGGCGGCCTGCGCCCCCAACGACGGCCCTGGCGCCGAAGACACCAGCCCCGACAGCGACGCCGTCGACAACGCCGGCGGTGGCTCGGGCGGCGGCGTCACCGGCACCGTGTCGCCGCAGGGGACCGCCATCGCCAGCTCGACGACGGCACGCGCCACGCCACCGCCGCCCGACGCCATCCGCTCGGTGGACTTCACGTCATTCGCCTTCCCTCCCGACTCCTGCGGCGACATGTTCCACGAGACGCCCGTCGAGGGCTTCGAGATGGACGGCGGCCAAGTCCAGGGCGGCCACGACGATGAGACGTTCGCCGTGTACCTGCGCCCCGACCTCACCTACGGCGACGTCGACGGCGACGGTGTCGAGGAGGCGCTCGTCATCCTCGACTGCACCCCCGGCAACCGGCCCTACGGCTTCGCCTCGGTGTGGACGCCGGACGGCGACGATGGTGCTGAACGGCTCGTACAGGTGGCGACCAACATCGGCACCGACCCCGGCCGCGGCGACCACTGGCTCGAAGAAGCCTCCCTGACCGCCGACGGGTCGATCAACGTGACCTGGCAGGTGTTCGGCGAAGGCGACGCCGCCTGCTGCCCCGCCGAGCAGGCCCAGGTCACTCTGGTGTGGCGCGACGGCGCGCTCGTCCCGGCCGCGCCCGCCGTCTACACCGAAGCCCCGAAGCCGGGTTGAGGCCCGCGGCGCTCAGCCGGCGGCCGAGCAGTCGTCGACGGCGCCGGCGACCACATCGATGAACAGCGCCGCACCGGCCTCGTTCGGATGCACATCGTCAACGATGACGTTTGCCGGCCCGGCAGCCAGCACGGCCTGTTCCCAGTCAGCGACCTGGATGCGCACGCCGTCGACCGTGGCGCCGTCGAGCGCCCGGATCTCGGCGTTGTAGGCGTCGACCTCCGGGTTGTCGACGAGCTGCGCGTGCAGATCCCCGAACACCGTCATGTACACGACACACTCCAACGACGTGCCGAAGTTCCGGGTGCCTTGACCCTGATCGGCCCGGGCATTGGCGGCGCCCTGCCCCTGCGCCAGGTCGTTGGTGGCCAGCAGGAAGAGGGCGACCGTCGGGTCGATCTCGTCATAGAGCAGGGTCTGCGCCAGGTGTTCGTCGGCCCGGGCGTTGACGCGGGCGTCGACCTTCATCCGGTGGTCCGGCCCGAACGCCGCCATCAGCTCGGCATACGAGTGGTAGGTGATCGAGTCGGCGTTCACGACGAGCACCGGGTCGGCCAGATCGGTCGAACCCACCCAGGCTGAGGCGTTCGTGCCGGTGCACGACGCGGCCATACCGATCACCATCACCGAACCGATCAGGCCCAGCACCCGACGTCGCGCCCCACCGCGAGAGACTCGCACCGCCGATCACCGTAGTGCCGGGCCTGCATCCGCCGCCGTCCGAACGGGACGTCCGCCGACCGCAGCCGCTTCAGCCGACCGGCGTTACCCGCTCAACCGCCGCGGCGGCACCCTCGGCCACGGCGTCGCCGTAGAAGCGGCGCACCAGCTCGACCGCCATGTCGATGCCGCTCGACACGCCACCGCACGTCAGGAGCTTGCCGTCGGTGACGACCCGGTCGGGGACGATCTCGACGGGCTCGCCCCGGTCGGCCATGAACTGCGCCAGGTCGTCGCGGTAGGCCCAGTGGGTGTTGACCCGCTTGCCGGCGACCAGCCCGGCCCCGGCAAGGACGAACGTGCCGGTGCATACGCTCGCCACCACCTGCGCGCCCTCGGCCTGGCGGCGGATGAACTCGAGCGTCGGCTCGTGGTGGTTCTGGTAGTGCCGGCCGGCAGCCGAGTCGTAGGGGTCGACCTCGGCACGGTGCGTCCCCGATCCGCCGGCGACGATCACGGCGTCGAGCGGTGGGCACTCGGCGTACGACGTCGTCGCCGTCAGCACGACGCCGTTGGCCGACGTCACGGTGCCGCCGTCCTCGGACACGAAGTGCACCACGGGCGACACGACGGCCGCCACCTCCTCCGGCGAGAGGAAGAACCGCACCGGGTTGACGGCGAAGATCACGTTGGCCGGGCCGATGGCGTCGAGCTCGTCGCAGCCGTCGAAGATCACCATGCCGATCGTCGGGCCCGTCGTAGGACTGGAGGGTTGGGTGCTGGTCATCGGTGCTCCTGGGGAGTCGGGCCGACGAAGCGCCGGCGGTAGTCGCGCGGCGTCACGCCGAGCTGGCGGACGAAGGCCCGCTGGAACGTGTCGGGGTTGGCGTAGCCGCACCGGCGCGCCACCTCGGCGACAGCGAGCCCGGTCGTCTCGAGTAAGCGCCGGGCCGTCTCCACCCGAACCCGCTCGACGTAGTCGGCGGGGGTGGCGCCGACCTCTCGGGCGAACACGCGGGTGAAGTTCCGCTCGCTCATGCCGGCGCGCGCCGCCAGCGCCGCGACGGTCAGGTCGGCGTCGGGGTGGTCGACGATCCACGCCTGGAGGTCGGCCAGCTCGTCGCGCTCGGCCATCTGGGCGTCGAGCTGCGCCGAGAACTGCGACTGCCCACCCGGCCGGCGCAGGAACACGACCAACCAGCGCGCCACCTGCAGCGCCACCTCGCGCCCGCAGTCCTCCTCGACCAGAGCCAGGGCGAGGTCGATGCCGGCGGTGATCCCAGCCGACGTGGCCACCGCGCCGTCGCGCACGAAGATCGGATCGGGTTCGACGATCACCTTCGGGAAGTACTGCTCGAGGGCGTGGCACTCCGACCAGTGGGTCGTGGCGTGCTTGCCGTCGAGCAGCCCGGCGGCGGCGAGCAGGAACGCCCCGGAGCACACCGACACCACCCGGCGGCAGTGCGGCGCCACCGCCTGGATCCATGACCGCAAGGCGGGGTCGAAGACCGCCGTCTCGGTGCCCTCACCGCCGGCGACGACCAAGGTGTCGATGGCACGGTTGCGGCGACTCGACGGCCGACCGAGGCGCCGGTCGGGCACGATGGCCAGCCCGCCCGAGGTGCGCAGCGGCTCCGTCGTGGCGGCCGCCACCTCGATGCCGTACGGCGGCGGCCCGTCGGCGAAGCGGTTGGCCACCGCAAAGACCTCCAAGGGCCCGACGACGTCGAGGACCTGCACGCCGGGGTAGACGACGATGACCACGCGTCGCGGACCACCGGGTGCGACGACGGGAGCTGCGGCCATGCACGCATCATGCGGGAGGGACTGGATGGCGGCAACGACAATCTTCCGACGATTCCCGCCACCAGCACCGGCCGACATCGCCGACCGGTACGACGCCGCCGTGGCGGCCGGTAACGTCGTCGCCATCGGCGGAGCGATGCCCGCCACGGCGAACGGCATCGGGAGGTACGGGATGCGACGGCGCATGGTCGTGTTGGGATCCATTGCGGCGCTGGTGGTGACGCTCAGCGCCTGCGGCGGCGGGAGCACCGAGGCCACCGTGTCGTCGTCCGCGCCGGCCAGCGGCGGGTCGACCGCCGACACCGAAGCGCCCTCGACCAAACCGGCTGCCTACACCTGCGAGGACGTCACCGACGACACGCAGGCGCTCAACGCCCGGCTGGAGCTTGCGCTCGACACCGACAAAGTGACGGCCGAGACCGAAGGATTCGCCGACGCCGCACCGACGCTCGTCGCCGAGCTCATCGCCGACTGCGGGCGAGCCTGGGCGCTCGAGGTGGCCGGCAACCAGCCCGCCGGGACGGCGACCGCCCTCAAGGCCATCATCGACGGCTCGGCTCCGACCACCACGGCCGCACCGACGACCACGGCCGCACCAGCCCCGGCACCCGCACCGTCACCGGCCCCGGCGCCGTCCCCATCACCCGACGCCGACTACGGGCCGACCTGGTTCGCCTCGCCGTCGAACAACATCGCCTGCGAGATCGCCACCGGCTACGCCCGCTGCGACATCGGCGAGCGCTACTGGGACCCGCCGCCCGCCCCGGCCGACTGCTACGCCGACTGGGGTCCCGCGCTGTCGGTCGGCCCCGGCGGATCGGACTTCGTCTGCGTCGGCGACACGCTCCTCGGCGCCTTCGACACGCTCCCCTACGGCAGCTCGGCGCAGCACGGCTCGATCCGCTGCGACAGCGAGACCAGGGGCATGACCTGCACCGACCTGTCGACCGGTCACGGCTTCTTCGTCGCCCGCGAGGGCTACGAGCTCTTCTGACCGGCCAACCCACACCGTTCTGGTAGTGAACTCGCGCCGTCAACGACGCGAGTTCACTACCAGAACGAGGGTTACATGCCCAAGAAGCCCTTGGAGCCGGCCTGCTGGCCTTGGCCCTGCATCACGTTCTCGGACGGCTGCACCATCACCCAACCCTGACCCTGGAAGCCCATCTGGATGGCTTCGCCCGAGCCCTTGCCGATGAAGTCGCGCATCGTCACATCGGTCTTGACGTTCATGGTCACCCCGCCGGTCCAGCACACGACGGCGTTGGCGTCGGCGAAGGTCGGGGCGGAGGCGACGTCGAGGATCACCGGCTCGCCGTGGGTGAGCACGGCCACGTAGCCGGTGCCCTGCAGGATCGTGTTGTAGAGGCCGCCCGCCATGGCGCCGCCGACGCCACCGCTGACGCGCTGGATGTCGTAGGAGATCGAGGCCGAGAACGCCAAGATGTTCGAGCCGTTGACGCTGACCGTGTCGTTCTCCAGATAGAAGATGTGCACGTCGCTGGCAGAGTCGGCGAGGAAGACCTCGCCCTGGCCGTCGATCTGCATCAGCGGCACGCCCTCGCCGGTCATCTTGG
>CAZYKR010000174.1:0-9332 GCA_964648005.1 uncultured Iamiaceae bacterium | reverse complement strand
GCCGCGGGGGTGGTGGTGGGTGGGGTTGCAGGGGGGCCCGCGTTGGGGTGGGCGGCCGGGGGGGGGGGTGGTGCCGGTGGTGATGGGGTAGTGGGTGGCGGTGGTCCAGGCGGTGGCGAGGCCGAGGGTCTCGACGTCGCGTTCGGGGCGGAACACGAGCCGGTAGCTGGTGAGGGGGTTGGTGCTGAAGGCGGTGGGGTCGATGGTGGCGATGGTGACGTCGCCGGGTGGAAGGTTGTCGATCTGCCAGGCGCCGTTGGTGTCGGTGGCGGCGGCGCCGACGATCTCGAGGTGGTCGACGTCGAGGGCGACGACGTAGAGGCCGGCGACGCCGGGCCCGGCGTCGCCGATGCCGTTGGTGCCTCTGATGGAGCCGCCGGGGTGGACGGTGTGGTCGATGCTGTGGGTGGTGCCGCCGGTGGTGGTGATGCGGGTGGCGCCGGTTTCGGTGTTGGAGCCGCCGGAGTACTCCATGGCCCAGGTGGTGCCGGTGGGGTCGCGAAAGCCGAGGGTGAAGGTGGCGTTGGGGACGTCGGTGAATTGGTAGGTGCCGTCGGCGGCGGTGGGGGTGGTGCGGTAGGCGAGGCCCATGTAGAGCAGCTCGACGGTGAGTCCGGCGACGGGGTTGTTGTCGGGGTCGGTGACGGTGCCTTCGATGGTGTCGAGGTTCGCCATGGTGGCGTCTTCGATGGTGGAGGCGCCGTCTTCGATGGTGACGGCGCTCGAGGTGACCCAGCTGGTGGCGGTGCCGGACCAGGTCTCGGCGTGAGTGGGGTGGGTGAAGCGGACGCGGTAGGTGCCGGGTTGCACGGCAAGGCTGTAGGTGCCGTCAGGTTGGGTGGTGGTGGAGCCGGCGGGGATGCCCCAGGTCGCTTCGAACACGTCCACCGTCACGCCGCCGATCGGCGCCGAAGCGCTGTCCGACACGGTCCCCGACAACGTCCCCGTCGCCGCCGACGCCGGCGACGCCAACAAGCCGACCAGCGACGCGACGACGAGCAGGGCGATACCCACGGCTCGCCGTCTGGAACCGCCACTGTTGCCTCGGATCACGCTCCGTCGACACTCACCCACCATGTGCGGTCAGGGTACTCGATCGTCCCGAGCGCGATCGTCTGATGTCGGCGAGCTGCGAACGACCCCCGCCGGCGCGCGGCCCTACTTCTTGGCGCGGACGATCAGGGTGAAGCGGTCGGTGGCGACGGGCTCTCCGCTCGCCTTGTCCGACCACACCGTCTCCATGACGTAGAACTCCATCACCGCCGAGCTCGTGTCCTTCTCGTACACGTCGGCGATCACGCGGTGCCCCTCGAGGACGTCACCGATGCGCGGCGTGCGGTGGTACTCGAAGCCTTGCTCGCCGTGCAGGATCATCCCGCGCGTGCGCAGATCCATGATCGGCAGGCCAGCGACCTCGCCTTCGGTCGTGCCCCAGTAGGACCAGCAGAACGGGAACGTCGGCGGCACCGGGTCGCCTTCGGCGGAGAAGCCGGCCGGGTCCTCGCCGACGGCGGCGGCGAAGATCGGGACGGGTGCCCGCTCGATCACCACCGTCTGGGTGCCGAGGTCCTTGCCCTTGAGCTCGTCGAGTGCCATGTCGTGTGTGCTCCTGTTCGTGACCATGCGATCTTGTCAGCTCGTCAGCGACGGGTGCGCCGTCAGCTCGCGCTTGAGGACCTTGCCCGTCGGGTTGCGGGGGAGCTCGTCGAGCTCGACCAGCCGCCGCGGGCGCTTGTAGTCGGCGAGGCGCTCGGCGCAGTGCGCCAGCAGCTCGTCCTCCACGATCGCCGTGCCGGGGGCGGCGACGACGAAGGCCGCCACGTCCTCGCCCAACACGTCGTGCGGGACGCCGATCACCGCCGCTTCGAGCACCGCCGGGTGGGCGATGAGCACCGCCTCGACGTCGGTGGCGTGGATGTTGTTGCCCCCGCGGATGATGACCTCTTTGGAGCGGCCGACGATGTAGAGGAACCCGTCGGCGTCGAGCCGGCCGATGTCGCCGGTGCGCAGCCACCCGTCGTCGGACCACGCCCTGGCGGTGGCGTCGGGGTCGTTGTAGTACTCGCGCTGGCGTCCGGTCATCCGCAGCAGGATCTCGCCCTCGTCGCCCGGCGCCACGTCGGCCTCGGTGCCGGCGTCGACGATGCGCACCTCCATCGGTGGCATGGGCTTGCCAACCGACCCGATGCGCTTGAGCACCTCGCCCTCGGGCATCGAGCAGTACGCCGGGCCGGCCTCGGTCATGCCGTAGCTGTTGGTGACCGCCGCGCCGGGCAGACGCTCGCAGAGCCGCACCAGCGTGTCGGGCGCCAGCGGTGCGCTGCCGACGGCCACCAACGTGAGCGACGACAGGTCGGCGTCGGCCCAGCGATCGTGGGCCTGGAGCAGCTGGCACATGGCGGGCACCAGGAAGGCGGCGATCGGCCGGTGCTCCTCGACGGCGTCGAACCACGTGCTGGCGTCGAAGCGGGACAGGTACAGGCCGCGCATGCCCATCTTCATCGGGTTGTAGACGAAGCTCAGGCCGGCGAACGTGAACGGCGGGCTGGCGTGCAACCAGGCGTCGCCGCTGAAGCGCACCTCGCTGTTGGGCAGCAGCGCCACGTTGCGGTGCCGCACTGCCACACCCTTCGGGAGCCCGGTCGTGCCGGAGGTGTACATGATGTCGGCCAGGTCGCCGGCGTCGATCGGCACCTGGACGTCATCGTCGTCGGCACCCGCCAGTGCCGTGGCGAAGGCGTCGCCGTCGGTGCGCAGCACCCAGCGCAGGTCCCCGAGGTCGGCGAGCGCCGCGTCGAGCGTGCGGCCGGGCTCACCGCCCGTGACGGCGGCGACGGCACCGGCGTGGCGCAGGATCGTCGCCAGCTCCGGCGGGGTGAGCCGGCTGTTCACTGGAACCGCCACGCCGCCGGCCTTGTGGATGGCGACATAGGTGACCAGCCAGTCGAGGAAGTGCTCGACCGGCACCGATAGCGCCACCCGATCGCCGGGCTGCACGCCGGCGTCGTCGAGCAGCAGGTGGGCCAGGCGCGACGAGCGCTCGTGCCATTGGGCGAACGTGAGCGCGTCGGCGGCGGCGAGGTGGCGGTAGGCGACCTCGTCCGGCACGGTGCGCGCCATGATGCGCAGCTGGTCGACCTGCAGGTCGCTCACGGCCGGGACTGTAGGCGATACCTGACGTCAACGTCAGGTGGTCGGAACACCGGTGATCAGCGTCGGCCTCACGCGTCGACGAGGCGCACGGCCTTGTAGCCGCTGCGCGCCAGCGACCCGCGCTCGAGCACCTCGACCTCGGCCACCACGCCGAGGCGCTCGGCGATGGCGGCGCGGCAGGCATCAGCCGCCGTCGCCGGATCACCGTCGGCCAGCTCGACGCGCAGGCGCAGCGGCGCAGCCGGATCGGTCGGCTTGACCACGACGTACTCCAGCGAGGGGGTGGTCACGGCCGGCACCTTGCGCAGCGCCCGTTCGAGCTCGCTGAGGTTGAAGTACCGCCCCTGCACGTCGAGGAAGTCCTTGAAGCGGCCGCCCCAGAAGGCACGGATCGTCGTCTCGCCGCACCCGCACGGCTCCCGAAGGACGAGCACCGCCTCCTCGAGGTCGTAGCGCACCAGCGCGTTGTCCCGGCCCAGCGTCGTCACGACCAGGTTGCCCCAGGTGCCGTCGGGGACCTCGCGGCCGGTGCGCGGGTCGACGGCCTGCACGATGGCGAAGTCCTCGTGGACGTGCCCGCCGGGGTCGACGCCGCACGGACCGCCGGCGTAGGCGTAGCACTCGAACCCGGCGGTCATGAACGGCAGGCCGCGCTCGTCGGCGCCGCGCAGCTCGAAGCCCGGCAGCCCCGTGCCGTCGAGGCCGAGCTCGGCGGCGACCTCAGCGAAGCGTCCGAGGCTGAACGCCACCATCGACACGTCGGGCCGCACGCGGTGCCACATGCGCAGGGCCTGTTCGGCGAGCTCGTCGGTGTCGGGCGGCGGCACCCACATGTTGAGGACGCCGAAGTACTCGAGGCTCCCCGACAGCATCACCCCGCCGCCGTAGAGGTACGCGGGGTGGGCGTGGGTGACGATCTGGCCGGGCCGCCAGCCGTTGCGCCACCAGGTGCGCGCCGCCGACTCGTACTCCACCCAGATGTCCTTGCGGGTGAGCAGTGCCACCGTCGGCGTGCCGGTGGTGCCGGTCGACTGGCCCATGCGCACGCAGCCGTTGGCGGGGACGAACCGGTAGTCGCCCCACGGCGGCGACGCCGCCTCGCTGTCGCGCAGGTCCTGCTTGACGGTCGTCGGGATCGACGACACGTCGGCCAGCGTCGTGAGGTCGGCGCCGGAGGTGATGCCGGTATCGGCCAGCTTGCGAGCGAACAGGTCGACCGGGGTGGTGAGCGCCTGGTCCACGAGCGCGCGCAGCCGGTCGAGCTGGAGCGCTTCGAGCTGATCCCGTGGCATGGTCTGCATCTCGGGATCCCAGAACTGCTGGTCCGGGTCCCGGGGCTCGGGCCCGAGCTGTCCGGTGTAGGTCGGCGGCATGTGTCGAGCGTACCGTTGCACCTGACGTTCGTGTCAGGTATCGAACCGAGGAGGCAGGTATGGCGGTCACGGTGGGCATCGACATCGGCACGACGTCGGTCAAGGCGATCGCCGTCGACGACGACGGGCGGGTGCTGCGGCGCGCCCGCGTCGTGCACGAGGTGCGGATGCCGGCCCCGGGGGTGTTCGAGCACGACCCCGACGTGGCGTGGCGCGCCGGCGTGCTGGCGGCGTTCGAGGAGGTGCGCCAGGGCCTCGACGTCGTGGCCGTGAACGTGGCGGCAATGGTGCCGTCGCTCTGCGCCGTGGATGCCGACGGCCGGGCCCTCACGCCGGGCCTCCTCTACGGCGATGCGCGCGGCGGCGCGCCGACGGGCGCCAACCCGTCCGAGAGCGGCGAGCTCCTCGGCTTCCTGCGCTGGTGCGCCGCCGAGGCACCCGACGCCGTGGCGTTCTGGCCGGCACAAGCGGTAGCGAACCACGCCTTGTGCGAGGTCGGTGCCATCGACTCGGTGACGGCCATGACGACGCTGCCGTTGTTCGACTTCACCGGCTGGGACCCGGCGGTCTGCGCCGAGGCCGGCGTTCGTCCCGAACAGCTCCCCGCCATCGTCACGGGCACGACGCCGGCCGTAACGACCGCCGACGGCGTGGTCGTCGGCGGCGGCACGATCGACGCCTTCGGCGAGCAGCTGGTGGCGGGCGCCGACCACGCCGGCGACGTGTTCGTGGTGCTCGGCACGACATTGGTGCTGTGGGCCGTCGTGCCCGACTGGGTGGAGGTGCCCGGCCTGTGGACCGTGCCGCACACCGCGCCGGGTCTCACGCTGGTCGGCGGCGCCTCGAACGCCGGCGGCCTGTTCGTGAATTGGGCCCGGCAGCTGGCGGGCGACCCCGACGACGACGCGGTTGCGGCGGCCGGCGAACCCCTGCCGTGGTGGGAGCCGTATGTGCGCGGCGAGCGCACGCCGCTGCACGACCCGCACCGGCGCGCCGTGCTGCACGACCTCGCCGTCGGCATGGGTCCGGGCCACGTGGTGCGCGCCGCCTACGAGGCGTCCGGGCACGTGCTGCGCCATCACCTCGACCTGGCCGGGCTGCTCGACGGCTCCGGCGCCACGGGGCAGCGAGCCCAGCGGCTCGTGCTCACGGGCGGCGGGACGCGGGTGCCCATGTGGACCCAGGCGCTGGCCGACGTCACGGGCCTGCCGGCGGACGTGGTGGCTGTGCCCGAGGGTGGGGCGTTGGGTGCCGCCTACCTGGCCCGAGCCGCTGCCGGCCTCGAGCCGGATGCCTCCGGAGCGAGCCGGTGGGCGGCGACCGACCACCGGGTCGAACCGGATGCGGCGGCGAGCGATGCGGTGGCGGCGCGCTACGCCAGCTTCGCCAGCCGCGCTGGTACCGTCGACCCTTCGTGATCCGTCGCCTCGCACCTCCGCTGCTCGGCATCGCCGTCGTCGCGCTCCTCGCGCCGGCGTGCGGCGATCCGGGGCCCCCGCTGTCGGCGTGGGTCAAGGAGGCCGACACGATCTGTGCCGATCACCAGACCGAGGCCGACTTGGTCCGGCCGGTGCTGTTCTCGCCGCCGGTGCCGGAGCTGCTGCGCAAGTCGTCGGAGCTGTCCAAGGCCGAGGCGTCGGAGCTCCGCGACCTGCCAGCGCCGGCCGGTGACGCCCGCACGCAGGCGCGTGACTACATCGCCACGCTCGACGAGCGGAACACGACGCTCGACCTGCTGGCCACCGGCATCGAGCTCTCCCAGGATGACGTCGACGACCTGACGACGCGCCTCGGCGAGCTGACACAGGACGCCGCCGACAAGGCCATCGCCCTCGGACTGGAGCAGTGCCGCGCTGGGGTCGACCTGTCCTCGAGCGGATCGGGCACCGGCGGCGCCGGCGCCGCCACTCCGGCCGAGGACCCGCTCACCACGCCGTCGAGCGGCCCGACCACCATCCCCAGCGAGTTCGGCACCGAGGACGGAGCCGAAGGCGCCGGCTGAGCGCCGCGCCGGTCAGGCCTCGTCGACGAAGTCGTCGAGCAGGGCTGCCAACTCGACGGGCTTGTCGCCCTGGATGGAGTGGCCGGCGCCCTCGACGACGGTGATGCGCACGTCGGGCTTGCGGCGTCGCAGCTCGGCGAGGTCCTCGTCGTCGACGACGGGGGAGTCGCCGCCCTGGAGGAACAGCATCGGTGCCTCGATGGCACCGAACGCGTCCCACAGGTGCGCCATGCGCAGGTCGAGCTCGGCGAGGCGGCCGGGGTCGAAGCGGTCGTAGCGCCACGTCCAGGTGCCGTCGTCGAGGGGGCGGGCGTTGTGCAGCACGCCGCGGCGCAGCGACGCTTCGGACCGCGTCGGGTTGAACAGGATCGTGCGTTCGAGGATCTCGTCGAACGACGCGAAGGTCTCGGGGCCGGCCACGAAGTTGGTGACGACCGACGCCTTCTCGTCGTTGACGCCGGGGGTGACGTCGACGATCACGACCCGATCGGCCAGGTCGGCGCGTCGGGCGACGGCGGCGGCGGTGGTGAGCCCGCCGAGCGACATGCCGACGACGGTGTGCGCCGCCGGCGCCACCTCGTCGATCACGGCCGTGACCTCGACGGCGAGCGTGTCGGGCCGGTAGTCCTTGTCGTCGCGCCACTGCGAGTGCCCGTGCCCGGGCAGGTCGATGGCGACGAGCGGTCGGTCCAGGGCGATCGCCACGGTGTCCCAGGTGTGGGCGTTCTGGGCGCCGCCGTGCAGCAGCACCAGCTCGGGCGGGCCGTCGCCCCACACCAACGCGCTGACGGTGTGGCCGCTCGGCGTCGTCACGTGGACGCGCTCGACGCGCGGCGGCGCGGTGGGGTCGAACGGCAGGTCGTACTCGGCGGCGTTCTCGTGCAGCAGCCCGAACTCGTCGTAGTGCATGGGGCGACGGTATCGGGCGAACAGGCGCCCGGGCTCAGATCCGTTCGGGCGCCTCGATGCCGAGCAGGTCGAGGCCCTGTGCCAGCACGCCGGCGGTCAGGTCGCACAGGTCGAGGCGCGACGCCCGTACCGCCTCGTCGTCGGCGCGCAGCACCGGGCACTGCTCGTAGAACGCGGTGTACGTCTGGGCCAGGTCGAACAGGTAGGTGCACAGCCGGTGCGGGCGCATGCCGTCGGCCACCGACGCCACGGCACCGCCGAAGGCCGCCAGGTGCTTGGTCAGCTCACGTTCGGCGGGATGGGTGATGGTCACGGCAACCGGCTGGTCGGCGGCGGGCGGCTCGAGGTCGGCCTTGCGGAAGATCGACCGGGCGCGGGCATGCGCGTACTGGAGATACGGGGCGGTGTTGCCCTGCAGCGACAGCATGCGATCCCAGTCGAACACGTAGTCGTTGACCCGGTCGCTCGACAGGTCGGCGTACTTGATGGCACCGACGCCCACGGCGGTGGCCACCTCGGCCTGCTCGGCGGCGTCGAGGTGGGGGCTCTTGGTGGCCACGACGTCGGCGGCGCGGCTGATCGCCTCGTCGATGAGGTCGGCGAGCTTCACCGTCTCGCCGGATCGGGTGCGGAAGATCCTGCCGTCGTCGCCGAGGACCGAGCCGAACGCCACGTGCTCGGCACGCGCCGGCGGCTCCAGCCAGCCGGCCATGCGGGCGACGGCGAAGACCATCTCGAGATGCTCGGACTGGGGGGCGCCGACGACGTAGACCAGCCAGGTGGCGTCGAGATCGAGGAGCCGGAACCGGATGGCGGCGAGGTCGGTGGCGGCGTAGCCGTAGCCGCCGTCGCTCTTGCGCACGATCAGCGGCAGCGGCTCGCCCTCACGGCCGACGAAGCCCTCGGGGAACACGCACTCGGCGCCGTCGTCGGTGACGAGCAGGCCCTTGGCCCGAAGCTCGTCGACCACACCGTCGAGCAGCTCGTTGTAGGCCGACTCGCCCCGGTAGTCGGTGTCGGTGAGCGTCACGTGCATGCGGTCGTAGATCGAGCTGAAGTACAGCTCGGACTGATCGACCAGCAGCCGCCACAGGCGCAGCGTCTCGATGTCGCCCGCCTGCAGCGCCACCACCCGGGCCCGGGCCCGGTCGGCGAAGGCGTCGTCGCCATCGAACTTGGTGCGGGCCTGCTTGTAGAAGCCGTTGAGGTCGCCGACGCTCAGCTCGGTCGCCGCCTCCTGCTCGCCGAGGTCGAGCAGGTGCTCGATCAGCATGCCGAACGGCGTGCCCCAGTCACCGAGGTGGTTGTGACGGATGATCTCGTTGCCCAGAAACCCGAGCGTGCGGGCGAGGGCGTCGCCGATGACGGTCGAGCGCAGGTGCCCGACGTGCATCTCCTTGGCGACGTTCGGCGCCGAGTAGTCGATGACGACCCGCTCGGCGGGGTCGGCCGCCGGCACGCCGCGCAGCGGGTCGCGCAGGTCGGCGAGGCAGCCGGCCAAGTAGGCATCGTCGAGGGTCACGTTGATGAAGCCGGGGCCAGCCACCTCGAGCTGTGAGGCGATGCCGGCGAGCTCCACCTCGGCGAGGAGCTGGTCGGCGAGCTCCCGGGGGTTGCGGCCCAGGCGCTTGCCGAGGGCCATGGCCGAGTTCACCTGGAAGTCGGCGTGCTGGCTGGGCCGGATGACCGGGTCGGCGCCGGCGAGGCTCGGATCGATGCGCTCCAGCGCCTCCGCGAACCGTTGGCGGAGCAGGAGCTGGGGATCGGCCATCGCACGATTCTCCGCACGCTGCGCGCGGTCGGTCAAAAGCGTTTGGCAGCATCGGGGTCTAGAGTTGGTGGGGTTAGCTGCTTGTAGGCGGTGCGGGTATGCGCGGGGTTGTCGGTTCGGTAGG
>CAZYKR010000173.1:0-9369 GCA_964648005.1 uncultured Iamiaceae bacterium | reverse complement strand
CACATCGAGCATCGGTGAATCGCCCGTCCTCGTCGTTGCGTCGTCGTTGCGTGTCGTTCGTGCGTGTGGATGCCAGCTCAGGGGCGTGCCCGGCGGGCGTCCTCCTCGTCCGAGCCGCGCTCGGGACGAGAGAGGTCGATGCCGAGCTCCTCGGCGGTGCGGAAGATGTCCTCGTCGAGCTCGCGCATCTCGATCTCCTCACCGGTGACCGAGATGACCTCGACGTTCAGGCACAGCGCCTGCATCTCCTTGATGAGCACCTTGAAGCTCTCGGGGATGCCCGGCTCGGGGATGTTCTCGCCCTTGACGATGGCCTCGTAGACCTTCACCCGGCCGAGCACGTCGTCCGACTTGATGGTCAGCAGCTCCTGCAGGCAGTAGGCGGCGCCGTACGCCTCGAGCGCCCACACCTCCATCTCACCGAAGCGCTGGCCGCCGAACTGCGCCTTGCCGCCGAGGGGCTGCTGCGTGATCATCGAGTAGGGGCCGGTGGAGCGGGCGTGGATCTTGTCGTCCACGAGGTGCGCCAGCTTCAGGATGTACATGACCCCCACGGTGACCGGGTTGTCGTACTTCTCGCCCGTTCGACCGTTGTACAAGGTGACCTTGCCGTTGTCACCGATCAGCCGGCCGTCGTCGCCGTAGCGCCCGTCGGTCGCCTCGGGGTTGAGGTTCTGGAGGATCTTCTGGATGGTCGGGTGCTTGCCGGCCTGGTCCACCTCGTCCCAGTGGGCACCGTCGAACACCGGCGTGGTGATCGCCTGGGCCGGCGGGGTCGACGGACGGGTCTTGCGCTCGGTGCCCCGCACCGGCGCGTCGCCCTGCTGATCGCCGTCGATCGTCCAGCCCCAACGGGCGGCGTACCCGAGGTGGGCCTCGAGCACCTGACCGACGTTCATCCGGCTCGGCACGCCGAGCGGGTTCAAGATGATGTCGACCGCGGTGCCGTCCTCGAGGAACGGCATGTCCTCGATGGGCAGGATCTTGGACACGACGCCCTTGTTGCCGTGGCGCCCGGCGAGCTTGTCGCCGACCGAGATCTTGCGCTTCTGGGCCACGTACACCCGCACCAGCTGGTTGACACCGGGCGGCAGCTCATGGCTCTCGTCCCGGCTGAACACCTTGACGTCGATCACCTTGCCGGACTCGCCGTGGGGCACCTTCAGCGACGTGTCGCGCACCTCGCGCGCCTTCTCGCCGAAGATGGCGCGCAGCAGGCGCTCCTCCGGGGTGAGCTCGGTCTCGCCCTTGGGCGTGACCTTGCCGACCAGCACGTCACCCGGCCCGACCTCGGCGCCGACGCGGATGATGCCGCGCTCGTCGAGGTCGGCGAGGATCTCCTCGGAGAGGTTCGGGATGTCCCGGGTGATCTCCTCCGGACCCAGCTTGGTGTCGCGGGCATCGACCTCGTGCTCGTGGATGTGGATCGACGTGAGCACGTCGTCCTTCACCAGGCGCTCCGAGAGGATGATGGCGTCCTCGAAGTTGTAGCCCTCCCACGGCATCAGGGCGACGACGAGGTTCTTGCCGAGCGCCAGCTCGCCCAGGTCGCTGGACGGACCGTCGGCGAGGACCTGGCCCTTGCGGAACTTCTCGCCCTCGACGACACGCGGCTTCTGGTTGATGCACGTGTCCTGGTTCGAGCGTTCGAACTTCAGCAGGCGATAGACCCGCCGTCCCTTGGTCTTGTAGTCGACCTCGATGTGCTCACCGTCGACGGCGAGGCACGTGCCGTCCTCCTCGGCGATGACCGTGTCGGCAGCATCGCGTCCGGCGCGCTCCTCGACGCCGGTGCCGATGTAGGGCGCCTCGGCCCGGACCAGCGGCACGGCCTGACGCTGCATGTTGGCGCCCATCAGCGCCCGGTTGGCGTCGTCGTGTTCGAGGAAGGGGATGAGCGCCGTGGCGATCGAGACGATCTGCATCGGCGAGATGTCGACGAGGTCCACCTCGTCGGGCGACACGAACGAGATCTCGGTCGTGGCGCCGAAGAACACGTCCCGCTCGAGCTGGAGCTTCAGCTCGCCGAGCGTCGCCGCCTGTGGCGAGCGCCGCACGAGCACGCGGTCGTCGAGGAACGAACCGTCGGCGTTGAGCGGCACGTTCGCCTGCGCGACGACGTACTCCTCCTCCTCGTCGGCGGTCAGCCACACGATGTCGGTGGTGACCTTGCCCTTCACCACCTTGCGGTACGGCGTCTGGATGAAGCCGAACTCGTTGACGCGGGCGAAGGTGGCGAGGCCGCCGATCAGGCCGATGTTCGGGCCCTCCGGCGTCTCGATCGGGCACATGCGGCCGTAGTGGCTGAAGTGCACGTCGCGGACCTCGAAGCCGGCTCGTTCGCGCGACAGGCCGCCCGGGCCCAGTGCCGATAGGCGCCGCCGGTGGGTCAGGCCCGACAACGGGTTGACCTGGTCCATGAACTGCGAGAGCTGGCTGGTGCCGAAGAACTCCTTGATCGCCGCCACGACCGGTCGGATGTTGATCAGCGTCTGCGGGGTGATCGCCTCGACGTCCTGGGTGGTCATGCGCTCGCGCACCACCCGCTCCATGCGGGACAGGCCGATGCGGACCTGGTTCTGGATGAGCTCGCCCACCGAACGGATCCGGCGGTTGGCGAAGTGGTCCTGGTCGTCGAGGCGGTAGCCGTGGGTGCCGGCGGCCAGGTTCAGCAGGTACGTGCACGAGGCCAGCACCTCGCAGCGGCTGAGCACCGACTGGTCGGGGTCCGGCCGGTCCAGCAGGCCGCGCAGCTGGGGGAACTGCTCCTCGAGGCGGTCGATCTCCGGGCCGAGCTTGCGGTTGAGCTTGTAGCGGCCCACCCGTGAGAGGTCGTAGCGACGGGCCTCGAAGAAGGCGTTGTTGAAGTAGGCGCGGGCCGACTCGACCGTGGCGGGCTCGCCCGGGCGGGCGCGCTTGTAGATCTCGATCAGCGCCTCTTCCTGGGTGGGCGCCAGCTCCCGGTCCTTCTCCCACTGGCCCTCGAGGAAGTCGAAGTGGCGCACGAACGCCTCGAGGAAGCCGGGGGCGTGCTCCTCGTCGTAGCCGAGGGCCCGCAGGAGCACGAACAGCGACAGGCGCCGCTTGCGGGCGACGCGGGTGCCGGCGGTCGGGTCCTTGCCCGGCTTCTGCTCGACGTCGAACTCGATCCACTCGCCCCGGTAGGGGTGGATCGTGCCGGTGACCAGCTGGTGCTTGGACAGGTTCCGCAGGCGGAACCGCTCACCGGGCTGGAAGATCACCCCCGGGGAGCGCACGAGCTGGGACACCACGACCCGCTCGGTGCCGTTGATGATGAAGGTGCCCTTGTCGGTCATCATCGGGAAGTCCCCCATGAAGACCGTCTGCTCCTTGATCTCGCCCGTGGCCGCGTTGATGAAGCGAGCCCGCACGAAGATCGGCGCGGAGTACGTCATGTCCTTCTCTTTGCACTCCTCCACCGTGAACTTGGGTGGTGGGCGCAGATCGACGTCGTCCGGGTCGAACTCCAGCTCGAGCTGGAGCGTCTCGGAGAAGTCCTTGATCGGCGAGATGTCGCGGAAGGTCTCAGCGAGACCTTGGTTCAAGAACCAGTTGAAGGACTCGGTCTGGATCGCGATCAGATCGGGCAGATCCAGGATCTGTTCCAGGTTGCCGAACGAATACCGATCGCGGGAGACAGGGCGAGCAGCCAAGGTCACTCCTCGGGGAGCGTGGGCGGACTGACGCGTGCGCGGGCGCGCTCCAACCACACCAAGGGGTGGACGAAGGACACGGGTGCGAGCACGGCAACTGGACAGCCTAGGCGCGCGCACGCCAGACGAGCAACCCGCAGGTGACACCGCCGTCTGGCGGCCCCGCGAGCGCTGCACGGACCTGGGTCGGCGACACGACACGGGTCGGTCGCCAGCCCTGTTCAGGTTTGGGGGGCACCGTACGGCTTCGCCGCGAGGAGGTCAAGGTTCGTCGACGTTGCGAAGTGGTTACGGGCGATGGGGTTCCCCGTGCCCTGGAACGCGCCGAGGGCCGCGCCCGGATGGACGCGGCCCTCGGAGGCGTCGGATGACCGGTCGTCCCGGTCAGGCCCGAATCACTTCAGCTCGACGGAACCGCCAGCGGCCTCGATCTGCTCCTTGGCCTTGGCGGCGTCGTCCTTGCTCGCCTTCTCCAGGACGGTGCTGGGGGCGCCGTCGACCAGGTCCTTGGCCTCCTTGAGGCCGAGGTTCGTGAGGGCACGCACCTCCTTGATGACCTGGATCTTCTTGTCGCCGGCGGCGGTCAGGACGACGTCGAACTCGTCCTGCTCCTCGGCGGCGGCGCCGGCGTCACCGCCGCCGGCCGGGCCGGCAGCCGCGACGGCCACGGGGGCCGCGGCGGTCACGCCGAACTTCTCCTCGAACTCCGAGAGCAGCTCGCTCAGCTCGAGAACGGTCATGTTGGCGATGGCGTCGAGGATCTCTTCCTTGGTAGCCATGATCAGGATTCCTCCGTGGTCGTGTCGTCGGCCGGCGCCGGATCGGCGTCGGCAGCGGTCTCGTCGGCGGGTGCCGACGTCGATGGGGTTGCCTCGGCCTCGGTGGCCTCGGCGGATGCAGCGGGAGCCGCAGGGGCGCCGGGGGCGCCGCCCTGGTCGATGAGGGCCTTGAGGCCATAGGCGAAGTTGCGCGGCAGCGCCTGCAACAACCCGGCGAATTGCTGCATCGGGGCAGCCATGCCGCCGGCCAGGCGGGCGAGGAGCTCTTCGCGGGGAGCGACGTCGGCGAGCGCCTTCGCCTCATCCGCCGAGAGCACCTTGTCGCCGAGGATGCCGCCCTTGACGACGAGCGCGTCGTTGCCTTTGGCGAAATCCTTCAGCGCCTTGGCCACCGTGACGGGGTCGCCGCCGTCGTTGGGGACGAAGGCGATCGCCGTCGGGCCGGTCAGGAAGTCGTCGATCTCGATACCGAGATCACGCGCCGCGAAGCGGACGAGCGTGTTCTTGTAGATCTTGTACTCGCCCCCTGCCTCGCGCAGGGCCCGTCGCAGCACGGACATGTTCCCGACGTCCAACCCGCGGTACTCGGTGAGCAGCGCGGCTTGGCTCGCCGAGAGCCGGTCCTTGACCTCGTCGACCACGGCGACCTTCTCAGGTCTGGGGTTCTCCATCTGCACCTCCTCTCTGGAGCTCGGGTGCCGGTGGTGGCCGGCACGGTGGTCACCTGCGCCACAACGACGCAGGGCGCTCGCTTGTGGCGAACGCCCCGTGGTGACCGAGCCCGAAGGCGCGACACGTGCTGGAGGTTCACCTCGTCAGGCGGGCCTGAGCCCTTTCAGCCGTCGGCTCGCACCGGCGGCACCGGATGTCTTCGGCGAGCGATCTGTTGTCCGCCCCGTCGCATGGGGCCGTTGGACCTTACCGGACCGGCTGGTCCTCGGCCAAGGTCACGCCGTGGCGACGACCGGTTCGACCCGCAGGCCGGGGCCCATCGTCGAGCTGACGACGACCTTGCGCATGTAGCGACCCTTGGCCGATGCCGGCTTCTGGCGGTTCAGCTCGTCGAGCACGGCATTGAGGTTGTCGGTGAGCGCCTGGGCGTCGAAGCTGGCCTTGCCCACGGGCACGTGCACGTTGCCGTACCGGTCGGTGCGGTACTCGACCATGCCGCCCTTGAAGTCGGCGACCGCCTTGGCGACGTCGTTGGTCACCGTGCCGGTCTTGGGGTTCGGCATCAGGCCGCGCGGACCGAGGACGCGGCCGAGCTTGCCCACCTGGGGCATCAGGTCCGGGGTGGCGATGGCGAGGTCGAAGTCCATGAACCCGCCCTCGACCTGGGCGATCAGGTCGTCGGCTCCCACGACATCGGCACCGGCCTCACGTGCGGCCGCGGCCTGCTCGCCGGCGGCGAACACGGCAACCCGCACGTCCTTGCCCGTACCCGCCGGCAACGTGACCGTGCCGCGCACGACCTGGTCGGCCTTGCGGGGGTCGACGCCGAGGCGGACGACCACGTCGACCGTCTCGTCGAACTTCGTCTTGGACAGCGCCTTGACCAGCTCCATCGCCTCGGCGGGCTCGTAGACCCGATCGCGGTCGACTCGCGCCAGCGCGTCCTTGTATCGCTTCCCAGCCATTCGCTTCTCGCTCCCTCGGTCGTGGCGCACCGTGGTGGTGCACCGGTCGGCACCGGTCCCGGCGAGGTCCTCCGGGCGCTCGGCGTGTGCGGCGTCGGTCAGACGACGCCGATGCCCATCGACCGCGCCGTGCCGGCCACCTGGGCCTTGGCGGCCTCGAGGTCGTTGGCGTTGAGGTCGGGCATCTTGGTCTTCGCGATCTCGGCGACCTGGTCCTCGGTGATCGTTGCCACCTCGTCCCGGCCGGGGTTGATGGACGCCTTCTCGAGCCCGGCGGCCTGGCGCAGCAGCACCGACGTCGGCGGGGTCTTGAGGACGAACGAGAACGTGCGGTCCTCGAAGATCGTGATCTCGACCGGCACGATCGTGCCCCGCTGGGACTCGGTCTGCGCGTTGTACTCCTTGCAGAAGTCCATGATCGCGACGCCGTGCGGACCCAGCGCCGTACCAACCGGCGGCGCGGGCGTCGCACCCCCGGCGGGGATCTGGATCTTGACGATGGCGGCAACCTTCTTCTTCGCCACGGGACCGTGCCTTCTCAGTGCGGGCGACGGGGCGCCCTGGTGTGCATGCCGTGTACCCGGTCGGGCACAGACGGCCTCCTACTCTGCCCGAGCAGGCGACCGTCGCTCAAACTCAGAGCTTCGCGATCTGCGAGAACTCCAGCTCGACGGGGGTGGGACGGCCGAAGATGTCGACCTCGACCTTGACCTTGAGCTGATCCTCGTTGATCTCGCGGATCTCGCCGGAGAAGTCGGCGAACGGCCCCTCCTTGATGCGGACCGTCTCGCCCATCTCGTACTCGAGACGGGGGCGGCCCTTGCGGGTGGGCTCGGCCTCCTCGCCCTTGTCGACCTTGAGGAAGTTCTCGACGTCGCGGCGCGGGAGCGAGGTGGGCTTGGCGCCCTGACCGACGAAGCCGGTGACACCTGGGGTGTTGCGCACGACGTACCACGAGTCGTCGTCGAGATGGCAGCGGACCAACAGGTACCCCGGGAACATCTTCTTGGGGACCACGACCTTCTTGCCGTTGCGGAACTCGACGACGTCCTCCATGGGGATGACGACTTCGAGGATGCGCTCCTCCATGTTCATGGACGAGATGCGTGCTTCGAGGTTCTGCTTGACCTTCTTCTCGTAGCCCGACTGGGTGTGCACCACGAACCACCGGCCGGGCCGGTCGTAGGGGCTCACCTCACGGGGCTTGGGCGCCTCGGCATCGAGCAGCTCGTCCTCGGACAGGACGTCGCCAGCCTCGCCGGCCTCGGTCTCGCCCTCGGCGGCCTCGGCATCGACCTCGGCCGCGGCATCCGCGGCGACGAGGCCCTCGATGGGGGCGGCGGACTCGTCCGCCGGCGCGTCGGTCGCCTCGTCGACGGCGCCGTTGGGCTCGTCGGTCGGCATCGGATCATCGGTGGTGAACGTCATCAGCTCTCGAACAGTTTCAGGACGGCGTTGGAGAACACCCAGTCGACACCGAAGATCAAGGCGCCGAACACGACCAACGTCACGAAGACGATGAGCGAGTAGTTGAGCGTCTGTTGGCGGGTGGGCCAGGCGACTTTGCGGAGCTCGTCTCGCACCTCGCGAGCGAACTGGCGCGGCGACGTGCGCTCTTCGCGCGTGGGCTGGCGGCGGGGCTGGTTGCGCGAGCGAGGGCGCGACTCACCGTCAGGGCCGAGCTCGCCCTGGCGCTGCAGCGCCCGCTTCTGCTCCCGGTTCAGTGCCATGTTGCCGCTGTTTCGTTCTCTCGACGTCGATGGGATGAGCAGGGCAGGAGGGACTCGAACCCCCAACCGCCGGTTTTGGAGACCGGTGCTCTACCAAATTGAGCTACTGCCCTCTGCGCCCCGCGCGGGGCAGGATAGCAAGCCGCCCTCGGCACCGGCCGCGGGCAGCGGGCGTCCACACTAGGCGCGACCGTCGAATGCGCCCAATCGCGTTCTCCATGCCGACCACAGGCGCCGCGCGCAGCTCAGCTGGCGAGCTTGAAGCGCTTCCGCGACCTGCTGGCGATCACGATGGCGCCGCCGGCGGCTGCCGCCGTCGCCGCCGCGATCCCGCCGAGGTAGGCGGCCTTCCGCCCCGACAGCGCACCCCGCATCGCCCGGTGCTCGGCCGCTTCGCCGACGGCGTTGAGCAGCTCCGGGAGCAGGCCGGGTGCCGGCTCGATGACCTCGGACCGCATCGCCTGCAGGGCACGGAGCAGCTTGCGGTACTGCACCACCTCGGCCTGGCAGCGCAGGCAGTGCTCGACGTGCCGACGACCGCCGCGGTCGAGGACGGCGTCGCCCGTGGCGACCTCGGCCAGGACCGGCGCGTACGCCTCACACGGCGCGCGCATCGTCGACCTCCGTGGGCAGGGGCAACACGGTCTCGCGCAGCTTCTTGCGCGCCCGGTGCAGACGGACCTTGGCGGCCGACTCGGAGATGCCGAGCTCGGCGGCGATCGCCTCGTGCGGCAAGTCGTAGACGTCGCGCAGCACGACGACGGCGCGCAGCTTGGGGGGCAGCTCGCGCAGCGCCACCTGGAGCCGATCGCGCAGGCTCCCGAGCTCGAGCTGCAACTCGGGGTCGGCGGCGGGACGCTCGTCGGCCAGACCGAGCTCCTCGTTGAGCTCGTCGTGGCGGTGGCGCTTGCGCCGCCCGAGGTGCGTGGCGGCGCAGTTCGCCGTGATCCGGTACAACCACGTGGAGAACTGCGCCTCGCCGCGAAAGCGTCGCAGGCCTCGGTACGCCCGGAGATAGGTCTCCTGGGTCACGTCGCGTGCGTCCTCCTCGTCACCGGTGAGGCGGAAGGCCAGCGTGTAGGTGTCGGCGTAGGTCGCCGCCACCAGCCGCTCGAAGGCCGTCTGATCACCGTCCTGGGCGGCCGTGACCAATTCGGCCAAGGCGTCAGGCATCACGAGTTCGACCACGCGCACGAAGATCGCGTTACGTGACGTTCCGGTGACGAGGCGTGGAACATCACGATCGGCGCCGGGTCAGCGCGTCTCCTTGTGGACCGTGTGCTGGCGGTCCCACTTGCAGTACTTCTTGAGCTCGATGCGCTCGCGGTCGTTGATGCGGTTCTTCATCGTGATGTAGTTCCGCCGCTTGCACTCGGTGCACTCGAGCGTGACCTGGACGCGCTTCTCGCCCTTGCCCTTCGCCATGTCGACTCCTGGACTGATCTCGAAGCCCTCGATGCTAGAGGGCTGCCGGCCTCGACGGCCAACGTGACTTACTTGAGGATCTTGGTGACGCGGCCGGCGCCCACCGTCCGGCCACCCTCACGGA
>CAZYKR010000172.1:0-9395 GCA_964648005.1 uncultured Iamiaceae bacterium | reverse complement strand
GCCCTGGGTCAGCTCGCCGAGGTTCGCCCCCTTGCCGCCCACCGTCGGCTCGTCTGCCGAGCCCAACCCATCGAACCAACGCACCGCGACCACGGCGCCCCCCTTCCTCGGTCCTGCAACGAACCTAGGCAATTGCGCCGGGATCCAGAAGTGGCGAAGGTCCTGTGGTCAGTTGCGGACCTTGGCGATGACCTCGTCACCGAACCAGGCGATGGCGTCGAGCTTCTCCTGCAGGGACTGGGTGTCGGGGCCGACGTGGTACGGATCGCGAAAGCCGATGATCACGTCCGTGACGCCTTGCTCCTCGAGGCGGCGGCAGCCGTCGGGGGAGTAGCCGTCGAGCGAGATCACGTGGATCTCGAACGGCTCGTCGGCGCGCCCATACTCGCGACGCAGCTCGCCGAGCCGGTCGATGAACTCGCCGAGGCGCTCACCCTCGGAGCCGGCGTGCATCCAGCCGTCGCACAGGCGCGCCGCCCGGCGCAGCGCGGCGTCGGCGTGCCCGCCGATGAGGATGGGCAGTGGCTCGGTGGGCGTCGGGCAGAGCTTGATGGCGGGCAGGTCGTAGAACTCGCCGTGGTACTCGACGTAGCCGCCCGCCGAGAGCGCCTTGATGATCTCGATCTGCTCGTCCATGCGCTTGCCGCGCCGCTCCCACGGCTCGCCGGTGACGACGTAGTCCTCGGGCCACGGCGACAGGCCGACGCCGAACCCGAAGCGGTTGTCCGACAGCACCGCCACCGACGTCGCCTGCTTGGCGACGAGGACCGGATTGCGGATCGGCAGCTTGACGACGAACGTCGTGAAGCGCAGCCGCTCGGTGACCGCCGCCAGCGCCGGGATGAGGGTGAACGGCTCGATGAACGGCTTGTCCTCGAGGAACTCGCGGTTGCCGTCCGGGGTGTACGGGTAGGTCGAGTCGCTGTCGCGCGGGTAGCAGATGCTGTCGGGCACGATCATCGAATCGAAGCCCGCCGCCTCGGCCGCCTGGGCCAGCGGGGCGTAGAAGGTCGGGTCGATCAGGGATTCGGCATAGGAGAAGCGCACGGGGCGCAACCTACCGGCGCTACCAGTACCCGGCCATCAGCTCGGTGGCCCACGCCGGCTGCGTGGTGGCGCCGCGGGGTGCGAACTCGCGCAGGTACGGCTTGATGTCGAGCACGGGCGTGCCGTCGATGGCGTCGAGGCCGCGCACCCGCAGCGTCAGGCCGTCCACCCCGACCAGCGGGCAGGTGGTGACCCCGATGCGGTTGGGACGGACCTTGGCGCGCTGGGCGAAGATGCCCACCGCCGGCCAGTCGGGGTTGTTGCGGGGATGGCGGGCGCCGAGGTGCACGGCCGACTCGTCGACGCGGTCGAACACGAACACGACGTCGATGTGCGAGAAGGCGTCGAGGCCGGCGAGCACGTCGGGGCCGAAGCGCTCGCCGTCGAGCTCGATGCTGGCCTCGACGGCGTCCCAGTCGTCGTCGATGGGTTCGGTTCGGCCGCCGCGCACGTGGCCGATCGGGGTGCAGGTGATCGGGTCCATGTCCCGCACCCTAGGGTCGGGCGCCATGGATGCCCCTGAGCTCGCCACGATTGCCGTGCGCGTCGACGGCCCCGTCGGCCGCCTGACGCTGAACCGTCCCGACAAGCTCAACGCCCTCTCGCCCCAGCTCCTGCGGGAGGTCATCGAGGCGGCGCGCTGGTTCGACGCCCAGCCCGACGTGCGCGCCGTCGTCGTGTCCGGCGCGGGGGACCGGGCGTTCTCGGCGGGGTTCGACCTGTCTGCGGCCACGTTCGCCACCGACGACGACGACGCCTACGGCTCGCGCGACCTCGGCCGTGCTGCGACGGATGCCTTGGCTGAGATGCGCGCCGTCACCATCGCGGCCGTGCGCGGTTGGTGCATCGGCGGGGGTGTGGTGTTGCTCTCGGCCTGCGACCTGCGTCTCGTGGCCGACGACGCCACCTTCGCCATCCCCGAGGTCGACCTCGGCATCCCGCTCGGCTGGGGCGGCATCCCGCGCCTGGTGCGCGAGCTCGGTCCGGCGTTGACCCGCGAGCTGGTGCTCACCTGCCGGCGGTTCTCGGCCGACGAGGCGCTGGCGTGGCGGTTCGTGAACCGGGTCGTGCCCGCCGAAGCGCTCGACGCCGCCGCCACGGAGCTGGCCGAGGTGCTTGCCGGCAAGGCGCGCCTGGTGCTCGAGATGACGTCGCGCCACATCGACGAAGCCGCCGACCAGCTGGTCAGCCCGGCGTCGGCCGACCGCGACGCCGGCCTGCTGGCGTTGGCCTACCTCGACGACGAGGCGCGCGCCGCGGCCCGGGCCTACCTCACGGCGCGGGAGGACCGCCGGTGAAACGGGTGCCGGGCGGGTCGGCGGCCCACGGCGCCGACGCCTCCCAACGGTCCTCGTAGACCAGGTCACCGAGCGGCCGGCGCCGCACCGGCCCGTGGTGGCCGACCGGTCGACCGAGGGGGATGACGGCGGCGATGGTGACGTCGTCGGGGATGGCACAGATCTGCGCCAGGTGCGCCGCCTCGCCCTGGTGCCAGTTGGTCATCACCCCGCCGTAGCCGAGGGCGCGCGCCGCCAGCAGCAGGTTCTGGCACGCCGGGTACACCGACGCGCCGTCGTGCAGGACGCCGCCGTGACGGGCCCGGGTGCAGGCCAGCACGATGACGGGGGCATCCGCGATGTGGTCGACGAAGTGCTGCATGGTCGCCGCCATCCGTGCCTTGGGTGAGGTCGGGTCCGTGCCCGTACCGGTGTCGTACCCGTCGCCGGCTCGCTTGGCGCCCCACAGCGAGGCGAAGCACCGGGCCAGTACCTTGCGGGCCTCGAGGGCGGCAGGGCCGTGTCGCAGCACCAGGAAGCGGAACGGCTGGCGGTTCGACCCCGATGGTGCCCGGGTGGCGGCGAACAGGATGCGGTTGAGGTCGGCCTCGGGGATCGGTTCGTCGCGGTAGCGGCGGATGGCGCGGGTGGTGGTGATGGCCTCGTAGGCGTCCATGCCCCCAGCCTCGCGCCCGGCTCGCCTAGAACGGTGCGGTGCACCGCTCCCGAACGCTGCTCGTCCTGGTCGCCGCCGTGGCCGTCCTGCTCGGCGGGGGCGTGGCGGTGGGATGCTCTTCCAGCGAGCCGACCGCCGGCGCGTCGGGGGTGTCGCAGCCGACGACGACGGACAAGGTGACGGTGGCCGGCGACTCCATCTCGGTCGGGCTCGGCGCGGCGCTGCGCTCACAGGTGCCGGCTGGCGTCGACGTGAAGGTGATCGGCGAGGAAGGGTCCGGGCTGGCGCGGCCCGACACCTTCGACTGGCCGGCGCGCCTGGCGGAGTTGGCCCGGGACTTCCCGCCGACGGTGCTGGTGTTCTCCGTCGGGTCCAACGACGCCCAGGACCTGCGCGACGCCTCCGGTGCCGTTGTGGCGCCCTTCGCCGACGCCCCGGTGTGGGACGTCGAGTACCGCCGTCGCATCGGCGAGGTCTTCGACACCTTCGCCGGGTCCGACACGACCGTGGTGTGGGTCGGCCACGTCGCCACTGACGATCCGGCCGTCGCCGAGACGAACCGGCGCATCCACCGCCTCGCCGCCGCCGAAGCCGCTGACCGCCCGAACGTCGTGGTCGCCGACCTCGCCGAGCTCCTCGGCACGGGCGAGGTCGTGGCCGAGCGTTGCCTGATGGACGACGGCCTGCACGTCACCGCCGCCTGCCTCGACGAGGCCGCGGCCGCCCTCGCCCCGGACCTCCCGGTCGGCTGAGGGGTCGTTGTTCGCAGGTGCCGTCAGCAGCGGTCGCGCCGTGCGGCGTAGGCGGCCCGGATGGCGGCGGCCTGGTCGGCGTCGAGGCAGGGCTCGGTGAGCGCAGCGTCGGTGCGGTCGGCGGCGACCGCCGACCACGCAGAGCGCACTTCGTCGACGGCACGGCCGTGCAGCACGGCGGCGGCCTGCACGGCGGCGCCGGTGGCGACGGGCTCGTCGATGCCGGAGCGGCGCACCGGGCGTCCCGCCAGGTCGGCGAACACCTGGCGGTAGGCGGCGGAGCGGGCGCCACCGCCGACGACCCACAGGTCCCCGTCGTCGACCGGGTTGTGCGCGCCGAGGGCGTCGAGGCCATCGAGCAGTCCGCACACCACGCCCTCGACGGCGGCGCGCGCCAGTTGCGCCTGCGTCACGTCCGAACGTAGCCCGGCGAGTACGCCGGTGGCGTCGGGGCGGTTCGGGGTCCGCTCGCCGTCGAGGTACGGCACGAGCACCAGGCCGCCGGCGCCGGGCGCCGCCTCGGTGACGAGCGCGTCCAATCCAGCGCCGTCGACGCCCAGCAGGCGGGCGATGGCGTCGGTGACCTTGGCGGCGTTGAGGGTGCACACCAGTGGTAGGAACCGGCCGGTGGCGTCGGCGAACCCGGCCACGGTGCCGGTCGGGTCGACGGAAGGCGAGTCGGCGACCGACGTGAGCACACCGGAGGTCCCGATCGACACCGCCAGGTCGCCCGGTGCCAGGCCGATGCCGACCGCCGCGGCCATGTTGTCGCCCGTGCCGGGGCCGACGAGCACCTCGCCGCCGCCCTCCGGGCGCCAGACGCCGGCGGCCTCGGCGGGTCCGAGCACGGCGGGCACCATCGCCGGCCAGTCGAGCCCATCGTCGACCAGCGCCAGCAGGTCGAACCGGTACGTGCCCTCGGCCGGCGACCAGTAGCCGGTACCCGAGGCGTCGCCACGATCGGTCACGTGACGGCCGGTGAGGCGCAGCGTCAGCCAGTCGTGCGGCAGGCACACCCGGGCCAGGCGCGCCCACACGTCGGGCTCGTTGCGGCGGAGCCACGCCAGCTTGGCGACCGTGAACGATGCCACCGGCACGCTGCCGCACGCCGACGCCCAGGCGGCCGCGCCGCCGGGCAACGCCGCCACGAGGGCGGCGGCGTCGGGCGCCGACGTTGTGTCGTTCCACAGCTTCGCCGGGCGCAGCACGCCGTCGTCCGCGCCGAGCGCCACCATGCCGTGCTGCTGCCCGGCGACGGCGATGGCGCCGACATCCGCCGTAGAGGCACCGGCGGCAGCGCGCGCTTCCGCCAGCGCCGCCTCGAGCGCGTCCCACCAGGCCTGCGGATCCTGTTCGGCGACCGGCGGGGTCACAACCGGATGCGGCGCCCGCCCGGTGCCGGCTAGGCGCCCGTCGTCGGCGTCGCGCAGCTCGACCTTGGTGCTCTGCGTGGACGAGTCCACCCCGGCGACCAGCGGCATCGCATGCTCCTGTCCACGAGTCACGGCCAGCAGCGCCACACCCTACGGGCCGCCTAGCGTCTCGGACATGACCGAGGCCCTGACCCCGCGACCCGAGCACAAGTTCACCTTCGGCCTGTGGACCGTCGGCAACCCGGGCCGGGACCCGTTCGGCCGCGAGGTGCGCGCGCCGCTCGACCCGTGCGACAGCGTGCGTCGCCTGGCCGAGCTCGGGGCCTACGGAGTGAACCTCCATGATGACGACCTGGTGCCGCCGGGGTCGTCCGCCGCCGAACGCGACGCCATCGTCGCCCGCTTCCAGGCGACGCTCGACGAGACCGGCCTGGTCGTGCCGATGGCGACCACCAACCTGTTCAGCGACCCGGTATTCCGCGACGGCGCCTTCACCGCCAACGACCCACGGGTCCGCCGCTACGCCGTCGCCAAGACGCTCGACGCCATCGACCTCGGCGTCGAGCTCGGCGCCACGGTGTACGTGATGTGGGGCGGGCGCGAGGGTGTCGAGGCCGAGGCGGCGATCGACGTCGCCGCCGCGCTCGACCGCCACGCCGAGGCGGTCAACCTCTGCTGCGCCCACGCCCGCGCCCAGGGGTACGACCTGCGCTTCGCCCTCGAGCCCAAGCCCAACGAACCCCGCGGCGACCTGCTGCTGCCCACGGTCGGGCATGCGCTGGCCTTCATCGACGAGCTGGAGTGGCCCGCCATGGTCGGCCTCAACCCGGAGTTCGCCCACGAGACGATGTCGGGCCTGTCGTTCACCCACGCTGTAGCCCAGGCGCTGTGGCACGACAAGCTCTTCCACATCGACCTCAACGCCCAGCGGATCGGCAAGTACGACCAGGACTTCCGCTTCGGGTCCGAGGGCATCCGCGACGCCTTCTACACCGTCAAGCTGCTCGAGGACGCCGGCTGGGACGGCTGCCGGCACTTCGACGCCCACCCCTACCGCACCGAGGGCGCCGACGGCGTGTGGGACTTCGCCCGCGGCTGCATGCGGACCTACCTGATCCTGGCGGACAAGGCGCGCCGCTTCGCCGTCGACCCCGAGATCGCCGACGCGCTGGCCGCCGCGCAGGTGGCAGGGCTCGCCGAGGCGACGTGGGCCGACGCGTCGCCCGAGGGCCTCGCCGCGCTGCGCGCCGAGGCGGCGGGCTATGACCTGGCGGCGCTCGCCGCCGCCGGCCGCGGGCACGAGCGCCTCGATCAGCTCGTCACCGAGCTCCTGCTCGGCCTGCGATGAGCCGATCGTCGCCGCTCCCGGGGGCACGATCTACGATCTCCGCTCTGCAGGTGCAGCGAGGAGAGTGATGGTGGCCGATCACGAGGCGCTCATGTGGGCCGAGGTCGAAGACATGGGCGGGCTGTTGCACGACTGCTCCGACGACGAGCTCGACGTCGCCAGCCTGTGCGACGGCTGGCGGGTCAAGGACGTCATCGGACACATGTGCCTCGGGCACACGACGCCGATGCCGACGGTGCTGGTGTCGGTGCTGCGCTATCGGGGGAACATCCCGAAGGCGAGCTTCGAGCTGTCGAAGTCCTTCGCGGACGATCGCTCGCCCGACGAGCTCCGTCGGTTCTGGGACGACGAGATGATCGCCAGGCATCCCCGCAAAGGGATCTCGCGCACGATCGCCTACCCGGACGGCTTCCTCGACCACCTGATCCACAACCAGGACATGCGGCGACCGTTGGGCAAGCCCCGCAACGTGCCGTCCGATCGCCTGGTCGCCGCGCTCGAGCTGCTGCCGCAGGTGGACTCGAAGATGTTCTCGACGGCCAAGGCCATCGCCGGGTTGCGCCTCGAGGCCACCGACGTGGACTGGTCCGGAGGCGACGGTCCGACGGTGTCGGGCCCGGGCGAAGCGCTGGTGCTCGCTGCCGCCGGGCGCCGGGTCGCACTCGACGAGCTCGACGGCGACGGCGTGCGCGTCTTGGCCGACCGCCTCGCCTGAGAGGCATGCTGAGCCGATGCCCGGCGTCGCGCTCACCCCAGAACAGCACCTGCTCGTCGACACCGTGAGGCGGCTGGTGGCCGCGCATCCCGTCACGCCACCGGCGCCGGACGAGCGCTTAGCGATGGACACCGCCGCGCATCAGGCGCTCGTGCAGGCCGGCCTGTGGGCGATGCGGGCGCCGGTGAGCGTGGGCGGTGCCGGCGCCGGCGTGCTCGACACCGCGCTGGTGGTCGAGGGACTGGCCCGCGGTCCCGTGCCGGTGCCGTTCCTCGGCACGCAGCTCGCCATCGAGCTGGTGGCGCTGACCGGCGGCGACGGCACGGGCCCGATGGAGGGGTTCGTCGCCGGTCGCGGCGGGGCGCTGATCTTTGCCGACGGCGTCGGCGCCATCGGCCAGCGGGGCATCGCGTTCGACTGGCGCCGCGGGGCGCTGGCCGTCGGGTTCGGCAAGGTCGGCGTGACCGGGTGCACCCGGGTGCTGGGGGAGCGCGCGGTCGCAGACCTCACCCGCCAGGCTGCAGAGGTCTCGGACGAGGTGATCATCGGGAAGGTGGGCGACGCCGCCGCGCTCGGCCGCTTCAGTGCCGTGGCGCTCGTGCTCGTCGCTGCCGACCTCGTCGGCACCATGGCCGGCGCGCTCGACGCCGCCGTGGCGCACGCCGTCGCCCGGCACCAGTTCGACCGGCCCGTGGGGTCGTTCCAGGCGGTGCAACACCTCTGTGCCGATCAGCTGGTGTCGATCGAGGCGGCCCGCTCGGCCACGTGGCACGCCGCCGCCCTGGTGGACGCCGGCGCATCGGCCGCCGAGACGCTGGCGGCGGCGCGCGTCGCCAAGGCGTGGGCGTCGTCGGTGGCACGGGAGGTGACCGAGGCGGCGATCCAGGTGTGGGGTGGCCTCGGCATGACCTGGGAGTGCCCGGCGCACCTGTACCTGCGCCGCGCGCTGGTCGGTCGCGCGCTGCTCGGCGACGAGGGCGTGCAGTACGAACGGCTGGCGGCGACGCCCGCCCCCGACGTCGACGATGCCGCCGAGCCGGCCGACCAGGCGGCGTTCCGACGCGAGCTGCGGCGCTGGCTCGACAAGCACGCGCCGCGCCGGCCCGCCCCGACGCGCGGCCTCGAGCGCGCGGCGTTCTGGGGCGAGTGGCACCGGGCCCTGTTCGCCGGCGGGTGGATGGGCGTGTCGTGGCCGACCGACGTCGGCGGCCGCGGCCTGGCACCGATCTTCGAAGCGATCGTCAACGACGAGGTCGGTGCCGCCGGGGCCCCGCCGGTGCCCCACGTCGGGTTCCTCGGCCGGGCGCTGCTGCACGACGGTACCCCGGCACAGCAGCAACGGTTCCTGCGCCCGCTCCTCGATGGCACCGACGTGTGGTGCCAGGGGTTCTCCGAACCCGACGCCGGCTCCGACCTGGCGGCGCTGCGCTGCCGGGCCGTGCGCGATGGCGACGCCTGGGTCGTCGACGGTCAGAAGGTCTGGACCAGTGATGCCGCCTGGGCCGACTGGTGCCTGCTCCTGGTGCGTACCGACCCGGACGCCCCGAAGCATCGGGGCATCTCGGCCCTGCTCGTCGACATGCGCAGTCCGGGCATCGAGGTGCGTCCCATCACCCAGATCAACGGCGATACCGAGTTCAACGAGGTGTTCTTCACCGGCGTGCGCGTGCCGACCGAGCAGATGCTCGGGGCGCCCGGCGACGGCTGGCGCATCGCCATGACCACCGTCGGCTACGAGCGGGGCCCGGCCGACGTCGGGTTCTCGTCGCGCTACGCCCGCCTGGCGGCCGAGCTGCGGTCATCGATCGCCGAACGCCCGACCGACCCCGCCCGCCGGCGCGCCGTCGCCGAGGCCGACGTCGCGGTCGCGGTGCTGCGGGCCCACGTCGCCCGCAGCCTGGCCGCACGCGGCGACGAACCTCCCGGTCCCGAGGGCTCGATCGACAAGCTGCTCGGCGCCCGAGTGGAACAGCTGCTGCACCACGTAGCGCTCGACCTGCGTCCGGCGCCGCCGTTGCTCGGCGGCGCCGACGCCGTGCTGGGGGAGTACCTCTACTCGCGGGCGGCGACGATCGCCGGCGGGACGGCGCAGATCCAGCGCAGCATCGTGGCGGAGCGGCTGCTCGGCCTGCCGCGCGCCTAAGCGGTGGGCACGACCAGCGTGTCGCCCGGCGCCAGCTCGTAGGTGACGCCACCGACCTCGACGG
>CAZYKR010000171.1:0-9410 GCA_964648005.1 uncultured Iamiaceae bacterium | reverse complement strand
ACCTCGTGGACGACGCCACCGCCGAGGACGCCGGTGACGAGACCGTCTACACGATCGACGAGCTGGCGGCGCTGAGCGGCGTCCCCAGCCGCACGATCCGCTTCTACCAGTCCAAGGGCCTGGTCACGGCGCCCGAGCGGCGGGGGCGGGTGGCCTTCTACGGCGCCGAGCACCTCGACCGCCTGCGCACGATCGCCGACCTCCAGGACCGGGGCCTGCGCCTCGATGCCATCCGCGATGCGCTCAAGCAGCTCGCCGAGGGCGACGACTCGCTCCAGGACTGGCTCGGCATGGGCGACCTGTTGCAGCGGCCGTGGTCCGACGACAAGCCGTCGGTGGTGACCGAGGCCGACCTGCTCGAGCTGCTGGGCAACCCGCGCCGCGGCGTGCTCGACGACCTGGAGCGGCTGCGGCTCATCGAGCGCCAGACCGACAGCCGGCCCGCGGCGTACGTCGTGCGCAGCCCGGCCCTGCTCGAGATCGGCGCTGAGCTGACCAAGCACGGCATCGACCCGGTGACCGTGGCCGAGGTCGAGGTCATCATGCGCAAGCGCATGGCCAAGCTCACCGACGAGCTGGTGGCGTTCTTCGCCGACCGGGCAGGTGAGGGCTTCGGTGGCGGCGGCGAGCCCGACGAGATCCTCGAGAGCTACGAGGCGTTGCGCCCCATGGGCCTGCGAGCGATCCAGCTCGTGTTCGCCCAGGAGATGGAGCGCAGCCTGCGCGGCTTCGTCGAGGCCGGCGGTGCCATGCCCCGCCCCGGTGCCGGACGCCCGGCGCCGTCGAGCAAGCAGAGCCGGTCACGCCGCAACCGGCGCTGACCGATCCCGAATCGTCCTGCGAGGTTCTCCGATGATCACCCAGGTGCTGGGTGCGGCGGTCGAGGTGCTCGACACCGTGCCCGACGATTTGACCGTCCGCACGCCCGCCGTCCCCGCCGCCGCCGGCGGGCTCGAGCGTCCGTTCACCCCCCTCGAGGGGATGCTCTGCGACCTCGACACCACCGAGTTCCCGTGGACGGTGCAGGTCGAGGCGCGCGTCGCCGGCCGCCTCGACGCCGATGCCGTGCGGTCGGCGGTGGTGGCGGCGCTGGTACGGCATCCGATGGGCTTCGCCCGGCGCGCCCCGCATGGGCCGCTCGACGCCTCGTACCGGTGGGAGCAGGCGGCGGGCCTCGACGTCGACCCCGTGGTCGAGGTGGCGGCGACGAGCGACGCCGATCACGCCGCCCTGCGCGACCTGGTGCTGTCGAGCCGCATCTGCGTCGATGTGGCGCCGCTGGTGCGGGCGTGGGTGGTCCACCGGCCCGGCGGCGACAGCCTGGTGCTGGCGGTGAGCCATGTGTTGGCGGACGGCCTGGGCGCGCTGCGCCTGCTGCGTTCGATTGCCGCAGCGATGGCGGGACGCGACGACGGCGTCGACCCCGTGGGCCTCGACGAGGCGCTGCGCTGGGTGGGGCCGACGACGTTGATCGACCGGGCCGTGAGCCTGGGCGGCTTCGCCCTGTCCAACCCGGTGCAACGCACGCCCGCCAGTCGCATCGCAGTCGCGACTGGCGCTGGTTCGGCGGGCCAGGACGCTTCGGACGAGGACCGAGCGGGCTTCGGCCTGCACGAGCTCGTCGTCGATTCGAGTGCGCTGTCGTCGCGCCGGCACGCCGAGGCCACGATGAACGACCTGCTTATCGCCGCGCTGCACCTGGCGATCGAGGACCACAACGCCGATCACGCCACCGAGACCCAGCGCATCGGGGTGATGATGCCGGTCAACCTGCGTCCCGCGCCGTGGCGTGACGAGATGGTCGTGAACCTCGCCTCGATGGCGACCGTGTCGACCGGTGTCGCCGAGCGGGAGACCCCCGGCTCCCTGCTCGACGCCGTCGCCCGCCAGACCCGCCGCGTCAAGCGCACCGGCTCGCCGCGCGCGCTCGACGTGGTGCTGGCGGGCGGCGGCCCGCTCCCGGTCGGGGTGAAGCGGTTCCTGCCCATGTTGCTGCCGCTGACCGGTGATCGGCTGGTCGACACAGCAGTGGTGTCGAACCTCGGACGGGTCGATCCGGTGGATTTCGGCGCCGAGGTCGGCCCGGCGGTCGAGCTGTGGTTCTCGCCGCCGGCCCGCATGCCGCTCGGTGTCGGCATCGGCGCCGCAACCGTCGACGACCGACTGCACCTGTCGTTCCGGTCGTGCCGCGCCCAGTTCGACGATGCCGCGGCGCGGTCCTTCGTCGAGACCTACCGTCGAGCCCTCGAGTTCCTCGGCTGAGCAGCGAACCCCCCAGCGTTCTGGTAGTGCAACCGGTGGCGTTGCCTACCGGTTGCACTACCAGAACGCTTGGGTTGCGCGTTGCGGTCAGGGGGCGGCGCCGTCGACGATGGCGCAGCCGAGGTGGTGGAACTCGTTCGGGTCCGGTTCGAGGCGCACGGTGCCACCGGCATCGGCCCGGAAGGTGACCGAGCCATCTTCCTCGAAGGTGACGGTGCCGGGCGCGAGCCGGTCGGCGGCGCGCTCGGCCTCGGTGCGCAGCGGCCCGTCGATGGTCGGCTCCTCGCCGGCCCACCATCGGTCGTCGCCGTCGGAGTAGATGATGAGGTTGGGGCAGCCGACGTTGAGCTGGACCTCGGCGGTGGTGCCGGTGCGGCGGTCGAGGCTGAGCAGCGTGAGGGTCCCGCCGACGACGCCGACGATGATCAGGACCCACGCCAGGCGACGATTCGGCGTGCGGGTGGCGGCGGCCATACGACCTCGATGATGCCCGACCCGGGCGAGACCCTCGGGTTGGTTCGGTGGTTGGTTCGGTCTCTGGTTCGACGCCGGGGGTCAGTCGGACCAGACGCGGGCGATGGCGCCGAAGCTGACGACGTAGGCGTCCTCCGCCCAGCCGGCGGCGCCGAACACGACCGACTGTACCGGGCTGCCGGTGTCGGCCCGCCCGAGCTCGTCGCCGGTCTCGATGTCGCGCACCACGACCTGGTCGACGCCGCGGGTGGCGTCGTAGTCGTGGCTCAGCAGCTCACCGCCGGCCCAGCGGAGCAGGTGGGCGGCGTGGTGCTGGTCGTGGCGCCACAGCTCGGTCCAGGCGTCGCCGGCCCCCGGCTCGCCGGAGCGCCAGGCCACGAGCTGGGCGTTGCCGGAGTCGAAGCCGATGGCGATGCGGCGGTCGGCGTCGACGCACGGCGGGTTGGCGATGATGCCGCCGGGCAGGCCGCAGACCTCGACGGTGTCGAGTGTCGAGCCGTCCAGCGCCACCCGCAGCAGCTGGAGCGGTGCCGTCGCCACGCCCTTGCCGGCGAAGTGGCCGCCGAAGGCCTCCGTGCCTTCACCGTCGTCGAGGAACCAGCCGCTGCCGTCCTCGATGACGACGTCCCAGCCGAAGCCCTGGCCATCGCGGGTGCGGTAGCGGACGCGCCAGTCCTCGACGATCGTCGCCGTCGCCTCGTCGAAGCGCAGGCCGAAGGCGTGGGTGTCGCCGATGACGTAGATGCGGTCGGGGGCGTCGGCGGACAGCCGGGCGATCGACCCCTCCGGCAGCTCGTGCCGCGCCACCTCCTCGAGGGTCCCGGGCGCCAGCACGACGAGCTCGGAGCCGCGCAGCTCGGGCGGCAACGCCGCGGCGCCGACGCCGCCGCCGAAGTCCTTGGTGACGAGGTGGCCCGACGCCAGCACGACCGACGAGTTGTAGGGCCGATCCCGCGGCAGCTCGTGGGCCGTGAGCACCTCGAGGGTGTCGGGCGCCAGGCGGTGCACCCACCGGCCGAAGGTGACGTAGAGCGATCCGTCGGCGTGGGCAGCGACGCCGCCGGGCCAGAACGGCCCGCCGGGCAGATCGGCGGAGCGGGCCAGCGGCTCGAGCGACTCGGGGTGCAGCCGCTCCACCCACGCCGTCGACGGCGCGCCGAGGAGGTTGCCCTGCAGGTACACCTCACCGGGGTCGCGCAGGATCGCCATGCAGCCCATGAACACGGCTCGGCTCGTGGCCCGCAACGGTCGACCAGACCGGAGGCCTGGAGCGAAGCGGATCGACGCCGTGGTGCCCGTGGCGCCGCCGGGCGCTTGGGCGCGCCGGGGGCCACCGTCCTCGGCCGGCCATGGCGACGGCCAATAGCCGGCCAGCGCCGGGTCTGCCCTGCCCGGCGTCGAATCGGCGCCGTCCGGCGTCCCGGAGCCGGCTGCGCTCATCCGACGAGCCCGACCTTGTCCAGCTTGCGCTGCAGCGGTCGGATCTGGTCCTGCAGCGTGGCGGCCAGGTCGGTGCGGATGGCGAGGTACGCCGGATCGTCCCAGACGTTGGTGAACTCGCCGGGGTCCTCCTGCAGGTCGTAGAGCTCGCCTTGGTTGAGGTGGTTGAAGTACAGGGTCAGGCGGTAGCGGTCGGTGGTGATCGTCCGCAGCGGGATCTGCACCATGACGTCGAAGTCGTCCTCGGTCATGACCGACTCGCGGCTGGTCCCGCCGGCGAAGCCCGGCAGCACCTCGCCCTCGCAGTACTCGGGCACCGCCAGGCCGGCCCACGACAGCATGGTCGGCTGCAGGTCGATGGTGCCGACCGGGTCGTCGATGACCTTGCCCGCTTCGACGCCCGGGCCGCGGGCGATGAGCGCCACGTCGAGCAGCCCCGAGTAGTGCAACGGCCCCTTGAAGATCATGTTGTGATCGCCGAGGTACTCGCCGTGATCGGTCGACATGATCACGAGGGTGTCCTCGGCGAGGCCCTGCTCCTCGAGGGTGTCGAGGATGCGCCCGATGTTGTGGTCGATCTGGGTGATCATCCCGTAATAGGCGGCGATGGTCTGCGCCAACTGCTTGTCCGAGAAGTTCGAGCCGCCGGAGTTCGCCCACGCCATCTCGGGCTGGGCGCCCTTGGGCCAGAAGCCGTGGACCGGTGGCTTGCCGGTGAAGTCGTCCTTGTCACGCTCGGGCATGACCTCGGCGACGTCGGCCGGGTCGTAGTGGTCGAACCACGGGTCCGGCGGGTCGAAGGGATGGTGCGGGTCGGTGTAGGAGACCCACGCCATGAACGGCTCGTCGGCGCGGCGCTCCTTGAGCCAGTCGATGGTGCGCTCGGTGGTCCAGGTGGTGGGGTGATCCTCCTCGGGGAGGGCGTTGCGCCACGTCTGGGTGTGGTCCCACATGGCGCCGGCGGCCTCGGGGCTCATGAGGCGCAGCCGCTCGTTGCCCCGCTCCACGCCGTCTCGGTACAGCCAGCGGCCGTAGTGCAGGCCCATCGGCGCCGGCCCGAAGCACCAGTTCGTCAGTCCGGCGAGCGGCGCCATGCGCATGTTGTGACCGAACAGGATGAGCTGGAGGTACTCGAACCCGAAGTACGGCCCGGTCCACCCCTCGGGCATGCTCGCCGAGCCCTCGACGGACTCGAGCTTGCCGGTCGGGAAGTAGGGGTACGTGCTGGCGAAGTGCGCCTTGCCGAAGTAGCCGGTGCGGTAGCCGGCCTCGCCGAAGCGGGTGGCGACGGACTGCTCGACGGCGTCCTCGGGCAGGTCGATGCCGTTGAAGGTCACGCCGTGCGTCGTCGAGTACTGGCCGGTGAGGATGGTGGCCCGGGCCGGCTGGCAGAAGGGGTGGTTGGTGCGACAGCCCGTCCAGCGGGTGCCCTCGGCGGCGAGGCGGTCGAGGTTCGGCGTCTGGATGACGGGGTTGCCGTAGGCGCCCATGGCGTCGACCCGATGCTGGTCGGTGGTGATGAGCAGGACGTTGCGTGGCGCCATCGGGTCCCCCAGGCTGCGACAGATAATGACACTGAGTCTGCCAATAGTGCCGGAACCCGTCAAGGGCCTACCAGAACGAGACGAACGCGTCCGGGTCAGCCGGTCTGGGTGCCGCAGCCGAGGGAGGTGTCGGCGCCGGTACCGACGTTCTGGGCGATGACGCACACCTCGTGCGTGCCCGGCGCCAGGTTGGCCGTGAGGTCGAAGCCGTGGCGCGAGCCGAAGCCGGTGAAGAAGTGCCCGAGCACCGGGATGTCGATGTCGGCGGTGGCCGTGGCGGACGGGACGCCGTCGACGGTGACCGTGATCGGCAGTGAGGCGCCGTTGTCGGGGTCGAGGGCCCAGCCGACGACCCGCAGCTGGCTGCCGGCACCGCCGTTGGGTGTGTTGGTGACGAGCAGCAGACCGCCGACGGGGTTCGGGCCGGGGGTCGTCAGCGACCGGCAGCCCAGCGTCGTGTCCCCACCTGGCGCGATGCCGCGGGCGACCACACAGAGCTCGTGTGGACCGGGCGTGCCCCAGTAGCGGAACGAGAACCCGTGGTTCGGGCCCCAGTCGGCGAAGAAGGCGCCGACGTCGGGTCGCTCCCCGTCGGCGGTGACCGAATGCGTCACGGTGCCGTCGACGACCACGTCGATCTGCACGGGCGTGGCGGCGTCGGGGTCGAGCGCCCACCCGTCGATCTGCCAACCCGACGGGCGCCAGCCCACGAGCTCGAGCGACCCGACCGGTGGCCCGGTCGGCATCGTCACGCTCTTGCAGCCCATGTCGGCGTCGATGCCCGGACCGGTGTTGTGCGCCCACACGCACACGTTGTGCGTACCCGGCGCCAGCCCGTCGAGGCGGGTGCTGAAGCCGTGCTCGGCCCCCCAGATCCAGAAGAACAACCCGACGTCCCAGCGGAACTCGTTGGCGTCGACGGTGTCCGCCAGCACGCCGTCCACCCACACGTCGACCGTGATCGGGTCCTGGGTGTCGGCGTCGAGCGCCCACCCGCTCACGGTGATCTCGTCCATGCCGGCGACGGCGGCCGACTCGTAGCGGCCGATGGGCGACGTCGGGTACGGCGACGATGTGGCGCCGTAGCGGGCCAGGAAGTTCAGGTTGCCGTTGAAGAGGTTCTGGTCGACCTGGCCGACGATGCCGGGCTCGGTGTCCTGGCCGGTCTGCCACCACGTCCAGTCGTCCCAGCCGGCGAGCAACGGGTAGGGCGACGGCGTGCCGTACCGAGCGATCCACAACGGGTACTCGCCGAAGCTGGTGTTGTTGGCCATCGGGCCCGACCAGAACGACGGGTACGAGGTGATGGCGGCGCGGCGGCCGGTGAGGCGGTAGACCTCGTCGAGCCAATGGTGCGCCCAGGTGGCCAGGTCGGCGGGGGAGAGCCCACACGTGACCTCGAAGTCGAGGACGGGCGGCAGGTCCTTGAACCCGGTCATCGGACCGGTGGTCGACACGAAGTAGCGGGCCTGGTCGATGGCGGTGTCGCGCAGCGGGTGCAGCGGCCGAGCGAAGTGGTAGGCACCGCGGTAGAGCCCGGCGTTGCCGGCGTCGACCCAGTCGCCTTTGAAGTAGCTGTTCGTGTAGTAGGAGCCGGTGCAGCTGATCGGGCCCTCGGTGGCTTTGATGAACACGTATTCGTTGCCGGCGGCCTTGACCTGGTTCCAGTCGATGGGCGCGCCGTTGGGGTGCTGGTAGTTGGCGACGTCGATGCCGGCGACGGTGGCCGACGGTGCGGCGGCGTCGGGCTGGGCCGTGACGACCGGTGGCGGTGCGGTACCCGGTGCGCGTTCGGTGGCGTGGGCTGGCGCGAGCGTGCCGATCAGCACGGCCAGCACGCACGCGGCGGCGACCGGTAGTGCCCGGGAGGCGCGCCGGCGGAGGTGCCCCGACGGCGTGCCCGGCTGCCGGACACGGCCCGTGCGCACGGCCCCGGGCACGAGGTGCGCACGATGGTGCGCTGGATGGTTCGATGGGCGATGCATGCGGGACTTCCCGTCGGCCGGGGAGGGGCGATGTTGACGCTCTGCCTGCAACTTCCTACCGTGCGGTGCGTGGGCGAGGCGACGGTGACGAGCATCGAGGTGATCGACGAGGACGGCGAGGTCGTCACCGACGGCCGGCGACGCCGGGGCGCCCGAAGCCGGGAGGCCGTCGTCGAGGCCATGCTGTCGCTGATCCGCGAGGGCAACCGGCGACCCTCGTCGGCTGACATCGCCGAGCGCGCCGGCGTCTCGGTCCGGTCGGTCTTCCGCCACTTCGACGACCTCGACTCGCTCTACACCCTGGCCATCGAACGCCAGGTGGCGCACATGGCGCCGCTGCTCGAGCTGGGTGAGCTCCCCGACGCCCTCGACGCCCGCATCGATCTGCTCGTCACCCGGCGCGCCGGGCTGTACGAGGACATCTCGCCGGTGCGCCATGTCGCCGAGCGCCGCCAGGCATCGAGCCCCGTGCTCAGCGATCACCTGGCCGTGAGCCGCAGCTGGCTGCGGACCCAGGTGCTCGAGGTCTTCGCCCCCGAGCTCGACGCCCGCCCGGCGTCCGAGCGCAAGGAGCTGGCCGAGGCGCTCGATGCCGCGCTGTCGTGGCGCATGTGGGTGGCACTGCGCGAGGACCAGGGCTGCTCGGCGGCACGCGCCAGCGCCACGATGCGCCGCGTCGTCTCGTCGCTGCTGGCCTGACGCCGTGGTGGCCGACGCGTCTGCGGACGGATCGGACGGGGCACGGGTCGACGATGCGAGCGGCGAGCGGGTGGTCGGCGTCGGGCCGCATCCGAGCCGTGGCCCGACGACGATCGGCTGGACCCGGAGCTGCTGGCCCAGGGGGATCGGCGCAACGTCGTCGACCGCTACCGCTACTGGCGCAATGACGCCATCGTCGCCGACCTCGATACGCGCCGGCATCCCTTCCACGTCGCCATCGAGAACCTGACGCACGACTTCAACATCGGTGCCGTCGTGCGCAACGCCAACGCCTTCGGCGCTGCCGCCGTGCACATCGTCGGGCGCCGGCGCTGGAACCGGCGCGGCGCCATGGTCACCGACCGCTACCTGCACGTGGAGCACCACGGCGACGCCGCGGCGTTCGGCGCCTGGGCCGTTGCCGAGGGGTTGGCCGTGGTAGGTGTCGACAACGTCGACGGCGCGGTGGCGATCGAGCGGACGGCGCTGCCCGAGCAGTGCGTGCTGGTGTTCGGCCAGGAAGGCCCCGGGCTGTCGGCACCGCTGCTGGGGTGCTGCGACGTCGTCGTCGGGATCACGCAGTTCGGTTCGACGCGCTCGGTCAACGTCGGCGTCGCCAGCGGTATCGCCATGCACCGCTGGATCGTGGAGCACGCAGCGCTGGACGGCGACGCAGACTTATGACACGCTGAGTGTCACTTGTATGGCGGCCGGGTGACGCGGTCGCCGCGACAGACGAGGGGGACCGAGATGGACGTGTTGCGCACACCGGACGAGCGATTCGAGGGGCTGCCCGGCTACCCCTTCGCCCCGCACTACGTCGAGGTCCCCACCGGCGACGGGTCGGGGAGCCTGCGGGTGCACTACCTCGACGAGGGCCCGGCCGACGCCGCCGAGACCGTGCTGCTGCTGCACGGGGAGCCGTCGTGGTCGTACCTGTACCGCAAGATGATCCCCGTCCTCGTGGCCGCTGGACACCGGTGCGTCGCGCCCGATCTCGTCGGCT
>CAZYKR010000170.1:0-9507 GCA_964648005.1 uncultured Iamiaceae bacterium | reverse complement strand
GAGCCGGTGGACGGCAGCGAGTTCGAGCTGCCGTGCGAGCTCGTCCTGCTGGCGATGGGCTTCACCGGGGCCCAGCGTGAAGGCCTGCTCGATCAACTGGGTGTCGACGTCGACGAGCGCGGGAACGTGGCGCGCGACGACGGCTGGCGGACCAACGTCGACGGGGTGTTCGTCTGCGGGGACATGGGCCGCGGGCAGAGCCTCATCGTGTGGGCCATCGCCGAGGGTCGCAGCTGCGCCGCAGCCGTCGATCGCTGGCTGATGGGCGACACCGACCTGCCGGCCATCATCGAACCCACATCGATGCAGCTGCGCTGAGTCGATACGGTTGCACTGCGCAGCCGAGGGCGCCACGGCGGCAACGGCGCCGACCGGACGCGAGAGGGCCCCCGCCTCGGCGGGGGCCCTCGGTGTCTGTCTCGATCCCGGCAGCTGCCGGACGGTCGCTCAGGGAGCGACCGGCTGGCCGTTGAGCTTGCGGTACACGTAGCCCGTGGAGATCTGCGTGACGCCGACGGCGAGGCCGCAGGTGCAGATGTTGAGGGCGACGACGACCAGGGCGAACAGGAACACGCTGCCCAGGTTGTCCTTGATCACGTTGAAGCTCGACGTGATCGACTGCATCGGGTCCTGGTTCTGATCGAGGATGTAGAAGCCGTACAGGAAGGTGAAGAAGGCCACCACGAATGCACCGATGCACAGTGCGAAGAAGCCGATGAAGATGAACAGGCCGACGAGGATCGACGCGATGGCGTACGGGCCGATGTTGTCAAACTTGAACACCGAACCCGGCTCGGGTTCCTGCCCGGCGGTGATCATCAGCGACATGCGCACCAGGCCCATCTGCAGGATGAAGCTGATGATCAGGCCGATCACCGAGAAGGCCAGGCCGATCAGGATGCCGACCAGGCCGCCGATCCGACCGCTGACGACGTTCTGGATCACGTTCATCACGATCTGGACGCCGACGATGATCAGCAGGATGACGATCACCTGGCCGATGTACTGGACGAACTTGTTCCAGCCGTAGCTCAGGGCCTCGCCGATGTCGATGGTGCCGGGTGCGCCGCCGCCGGCCATGGCCGGTTGGGCGTACCCTTGCTGGGGTGCCCGGTAGCCGGGGGCCTGCTCGGGCGGGTACCACTTCCCGTCAGATGCTTGCCACCAGCCCTCGCCTTGTGGGGTGTCGCTCACGCCGGTGCTCCTTGGTTCACGAACGTCAGATGGGACGCGCGGACCCTAGCGCGCCGCGACCGGGGGCACCGCGGATGCGATGCGCCGGTCGCGGCGCGCTCGGGCGTCTGCGGCTCAGGGCTTGAACAGGTCCACGGAGAAGGTCTCCTTGGGCTGGTCGGTGAGGACGACGGTCTTCATCACCTTGTCGGCCAGCGTCTGGCGCTTGGCGTCCCAGAGGGGGAAGAACCAGCCGACGTAGCACACGATCGAGTCGAGGATGTGGGCGATGGTGCGGATGACGCCTGTGCCGCCACCGATGAGTTGGCCGGTCTCCTCGCCGACGCAGCGCAGCCCCATGATCGCCATGCCCGGGCTGCGGCCCTTGGCCCCGACCAGGAAGCCGAAGTACAGGAACGCTCCTGCATACGCGACGTAGAAGAGCAGTCCGACCAGCGCACCCAGGACGTCGGAGACCACGGCGAAGGCGATCGAGATGGTGAAGCCCACGATGCCGAGCACGATCACGAAGGCGATGTCGATCACATAGGCGATGGCACGGGTGCCCCAGTCGGCCAGGGGACCCCACTGGCTCATGCCGGGGGTCTCGGCAGGGCCTGGTGCGGGTTGGCCGTAGCCCTGGGCTGGCATGGCTGCCTGCGCCTGCGGGGCGCCAGGCGCCTGCTCCGGCGGGTACCACTTGCCATCGGAGGCCTGCCACCAGCCTTCGCTTTGCGGTGCGTCGCTCACGTTCGTGCTCCTCGGGGGTCGTGCTGCGGGGGAACGCGTCGAGGGTAGTCGTAGCCGCGGACCCGAGCCGCCCGGGTCTCGAGCCCGAGCTGTCCGGGCCTGCTGCCGTAGGTCGATCGGCTCATTTTGGCCCTGCACCGACCGGTAGGGCGCCGGTCGTCCACCCGCGCGGACGCCCGGATTGCAACAATGCAGCTCGTACGGGTCGGCGCCACGGCGTGCGACTCGTACACCCCGGGGGAAACAAGCCGCTCAACATCCGCACGGTCCGGCCGACGGGTTCAGCGGTCGAGACCGCCTCGGGCGGTGTCGAGGTGCGGGAAGCAACCGCCACAGGAGATAACCGAGGGCGACATGGTCAAGAACTGGAAGGTCGGCACGAAGCTCTTCGCCATCGTGGTCGTGCCGATCATCGCGCTGCTCGCTCTGACGTACATCGGCGTGCAGGACCGCCGAGCGGTCGCCAGCCAGGCGGGCCGGGTCGGCGAGCTGACGCAGTTCGCTGCGGCAGCGCAGGACCTGGCCACCCAGATCGAGTACGAGGGCGTCTACTCGGTCGCCTACATGGCGTCGAGCAACGAGGTCGCCAGCGCCGAGCTCGAGGAGCAGCGCAAGAAGACCGACGCTGCGCTCGCCGAGTTCAACGCCCAGCGCGACGCGGTCCGCCCCGCCGAGGAGGGACCGCTCGTCGCCGATCAGCTCCAGTCGGCCGAGCAGCGGCTCAAGGGCCTCCCGACCAACCGGCGCTCGGTCGACGAGTCGCAGACCGACCCCACCAACACCATCGAGACCTACGTCTCCACCGCCAAGTCGGTCGTCGATCTGAACGGCACGCTCGCCGAGTCCATCGAGGAGCCGGAGCTCGCAAGGCTGTTCCAGTCGTTCGTGAACGCCGAGCGGGTCACCCTGGCCGTGTCCGAGCAGGCGATGTTCGCCACAGCGCTCACCCAGGCCGGGTTCTTCCCGGCGCAGAGCGCGTGGCCCAAGGCCGGTCGCGGCGACGTCGGTGGCAGCGACGGCACCGCATGCGACAACCCGGGCGACAACTGCCCCTCGGCGGCGGGTCTGCTGGCGGCGCAGGACCGTGCGGATCTCGCGGCGACCGTGTACGAGAGCCAGGCCACGCCGGAGCAGAAGCAGAAGGTGCGTGACACCACCGCCGGCACCCGATTCGACGAGAGCATCAAGGCGCTGTCCGAGGCCGCTGGGAGCGACAGCGCCACGCTGGAGACCGGCGACGACCTCGCTGCGGATGTGGTGCTCGACCGGTCCATCGAGATCATCGGCTCCTACCGCACGGTCGAGGACCAGCTGCTCTCCGACACCCAGGCGAAGGCGGCGCAGCTGCAGGACGAGGCGAACCGTGAGGCGACCATCTTCGTGGCGATCGCCCTCGGCGCCGTCGGTGTCGCCATTGCCGGCGCCATCCTGGTGGCACGAGCGACGACCGGGCCGCTGCGCAAGCTGACGAGCGCCGCCTACACGCTGTCGACCGAGAAGCTGCCGGCGCTCGTCGAACGTCTGCGGAACCCCGAGTCCGCCGATGGCGTGTCGCTGCGCGAGACGCTGACACCGATCGACATCGACTCCAAGGACGAGATCGGTCAGCTGGCGGACGCCTTCAACTCGATCCAGCAGGTGACCATCGAAGTGGCCGAAGAGCAGTCGGTCCTGCTGCGCAAGGGCATCGGCGACATCTTCATCAACCTCGCCCGCCGCAACCAGACGCTGCTCGACCGCCAGATCGAGTTCATCGACCAGCTCGAGGCGAACGAGGAGGACCCGGACCAGCTCGACAACCTGTTCAAGCTGGACCACCTCGCCACCCGCATGCGCCGCAACGCCGAGTCGCTGCTGGTGCTCGCCGGCGCCGAGCCGCCCCGACGCCGCGGTCGACCGGTGGCGCTTGCCGACGTCGTGCGCGTCGCCATCGGCGAGGTCGAGGACTTCGCCCGCATCCAGCTGCTGGCCCTCGACGACGCCACCGTCGGCGGCAACGTGGCCGTGGACCTGGCACACCTCCTGTCGGAGCTGATGGAGAACGCCACGCACTTCTCGCCGCCCGACACGATGGTCGAGGTCGTCGGCCACCGCGGCGAGAACGGCACCTACATCATCTCGGTATCCGACCAGGGCATCGGCATGAGCGCCGATCAGCTGGGTGAGGCCAACCATCAGCTGGCCAACCCGCCGCTCGTGGGCTTGGCCCTGTCCCGCTCGCTGGGCTTCATCGTGGTCGGCCGGCTGGCGCAGCGCTTCGACATCGACGTGAAGCTGACCGCGTCGCCGGCCGGCGGGGTCACCGGCCTGGTCACTCTGCCGTCGGACGTCGTCACCTTCGAAGGCGACGACGAGGCGCCGGCACCCGACGCCACGGCTCCGGTGGACGAGGCCCCCGTCGTGGAGGCCGAGGTCGAGGAGATCATCATCGTCGACGAGGTCGAGGACGAGGTCGTCATCGACGAGTCCGGCGGTGACCTGCTCGACGACCTGCTCGACGAGTCCGCGCTCGAGGTGCCAACGGACGAGGAGTTCGACCGCGGCCTGCAGGAGCTCGTCGAGGAGGAGACGGCTGCGGCGGCTCCCATCGAGGACGCCACCCTCGCCGAGCCCGAGGTCATCGAGCCCGAGCCGGAGCCGGTCACGGCTCCCGAGCCCGAGGCGGCGCCCGACCTCCCGCCGGGCATCACGGTCGCCGAGCAGATCGCCATAGCGTCGCGTGCCGAGGCCAAGACGGCCGACATGACGGCGGCCGGCCTGGTCAAGCGGACGCCGAAGAAGCGCTCCGAGGCCGCGGTCGGCGGCGGCGCCCCGCAGATGCCGGCGCGCACCACCGGTGCGAGCCAGCGATCGCCGGAGGAAGTGCGCAAGATGCTTTCGCGGTACCGTTCGGGCCTCAACCGAGGACGCACGGGCGGCGATGAGGGCTCCGACGGCGAGAGCTGACCCCGAACGACCACTGACGACGACTGCACCAGAGACCCGGAGGACGAACCTACATGGCAGAACTCAGCAACGAAGCCAGGAACATGAACTGGCTCGTGCAAAGCTTCACGGAGAAAGTGCCCGGTGTCTCCGAGGCGGTGGTCGTGTCGTCCGACGGCCTGCCCATCGCCACGTCATCTGGCCTCGACCGTGACGCCGCCGACCGCTTCGCTGCGGTCGCCTCGGGTCTCATCGGACTGGCCTATGGTGCTGCCGGGCGCTTCGGCGGCGGAGCGGTGAACGAGGTCATCATCGAGATGGAGAACGCCTTCTTGTTCGTGACGGGCATCAGCGACGGGTCTTGCCTGGCGTGCGTGGCCGGCGCGGACTGCGACGTCGGCCTCGTCGGCTACGAGATGGCCGTGCTGGTCGACAAGGCCGGCTCCGTGCTCACCCCGGAGATCCGGGCAGAGCTGCAGGCGGCGCTGCCGAAATGAGTACGTTCGGCGACGACGCGGACGACGGCGGCGGGCGCTTCAAGCCCCGCTCGTACGTGATCACACGAGGGCGGACGAAGTCCACCGTCGATCTTCCGCTCGAGACCCTGGTCAAGGTGACGCCGCAGGGCGTGTCCGCTGCGCCGAGGCTTGCCCTCGAGCGCAAGAAGATCGTCTCGCTGTGTTCGTCGCCGATCTCCATCGCCGAGGTGTCTGCACACCTCAGCGTTCCCCTGGGTGTCGCCCGGGTCCTGGTGGGGGACATGACCGAAGAGGGCTACCTCACCAGCTTCAAACCACAACACGCCATGGATGGCGAACGTCCCGATCTGAAACTGCTCGAAAGGGTGCTCAATGGCCTTCAAGCGCTCTGAGGCTCCGGTCTCGGAAGAACCAGAGGGCAATGCGCCGCTCCCGGTCAAGATCATCGTCGCCGGCGGCTTTGCCGTCGGGAAGACGACGTTCGTGGGGTCGATCTCCGAGATCGCTCCACTCACGACCGAAGCGGCCATGACCAAGATGGCGGAAGGCATCGACGAGACCGGTGGCACCAACACCGGCAAGACGTCGACCACCGTCGCCATGGACTTCGGTCGTATCACCCTCGGCGCGGATCTGATCCTGTACCTGTTCGGCACGCCCGGACAGGACCGGTTCAAGTTCATGTGGGACGACCTCGTGCGCGGCGCCATCGGCTCCGTGGTGCTCGTCGACACCTCCCGACTGGCCGACTGCTTCCCGGCGGTCGACTACATGGAGACGCAGGGCGTGCCGTTCATCGTGGCGGTCAACCTGTTCCACGGCAAGCAGTACCACTCGACGGACGACGTGCGTGAGGCGCTGGCGATCCCCGGCGATGTGCCGATCATCACCACCGACGCGCGCGACCGGGCGGCCACCAAGGTGGCGTTGCTCGAGCTGGTGCAGCACGCGCTGATCAAGGCCACCGCACAGTAGGACGGCGGCCGCTCGACGGCCGCTGACGATCGACGACGGGGCGCAACGGCGCCCCGTCGTGCGCGCCCGGGGACGGCCGCTACAGTGCGCCCCTCGTGGACGCACCGCCAGCTACGGACGACATCGTGCACGTCGTCGTCGTGCACTGGAACCAACCGGTGCGCCTGCGCGCCACGCTGGCGGCGCTGGCGGACCAAGGGGTCACGGTGCGGGCGTTGGTGGTCGACAACGGCTCGACCGCCGCGGAGCTCGACGCGGCCCGCGCCGTCGTGGCCTCGGCTCCGATCGACGCCCAGCTGTTTGAGGTGGGCACCAACGCCGGTTTCGGGCCCGGCGCCAACATCGGCCTGCGGGTGTGGCTCGCCGAGGGCGTCGGCGAGTGGGCAGCGGTGGTGCCGCACGACGCCCTGCCGGACGCCGGCGCCCTGGCGGCGCTGATCGCCATGGCCGAGGCGCAGCACCACGTCGGCCTGGCCTGCGCCGACGTGGGCGATGGCGAGACCCCGGTGGTGGACCCGTACTTCGGCGGCATGACCGTGCCGGCGCGCGTCGCCGCCGGATGGGAGCCGGCCGACTACCCGCACGGCACGTTGCTGCTGGCCCGGCGCGGCTGCCTGGAGCAGATCGGGCTCTTCGACGAGCGGTACTTCGCGTACTGCGAGGAGGCGGACCTCGGTGTGCGCGCCCGAGCCGCCGGGTGGCAGGTCGGTCTGGCGCGCGGGGTGCGGGTGACGAACCCGACGATGCGCTCGGGCAGCCCGGTCGTGGACTACCTCATGCACCGCAACACCCTGCTCCTGGTGCGGGAGCACTCCGGCGCGTACCACGCCGCCATCCGCTTGATCATCGCCGTGTTCCAGCTCGTGCGCGGGATGGTGCAGCCATCGAGTCGCGCCTGGCTGTTCTCGGCGACCGGGCGGCTCGCCGGCATCGCCGACCACCTGCGTGGCCGGTACGGTCCGCCACCGGCGTGGCTGTTGCGTGCGGCCTCGGGTCCGGAATCGGCGGTCGATCCGGTCGCCGATCAGGAGCCGGCCAGCGTCGGCTGAGCGGCGGCGAGCGCCTCGCGCACCGCCCACATGCCGACGACGGTGCCCGAGGGCCCGTTGAAGTGCAGCCCGTCGTCTCGCAGCTCGATCCCGTCCACCTCCTCGATGCAGGCCGGTGCCTCGGGACACACGTAGCCGAGCAGGTCGATCAACGCCACGCCGTCGGTGTCGGCGGCGACACGGGCGTAGATGGTGTTGAGGCAGTCGACGCCCGGGTCCGAGTACTCGGGCGCCCGGGTCGAGCGCCAGTAGGCGGCGTTCGACAGCGCGACGGGGAGGTCGAGGGCCCGCAGCACCGAGACCGCCTCGCGCACCTCGTTCTCGTACCAGGCGTCGAACACGGGGTCGCACGGATGCCGCCACGCGCCGTCCAGGTCGCGCTCGGTGCTCGCCGGCCAGCCCACCACCAGCAGCGCGACGTCGGCGTCGAACGCCTCGTTCGCCTCGGGCCACCGGTTGGGCCAGTCGTGGCACTCGGGGGACTCGACTGCCTCGGTGCCGTCCGGCAGGCGGACCTTGCCCGAGCCGCGCGCCACACCGCAGGCGATGACGGCCTGGCTGTCGACCTGCACGCCGAGCTGGTCCTGGTACGGCACCAGCCCGGCAGCGAGGGTGAACGCCACCGAGTCGCCCACGAGCAGGACGCGCGGTGCACGACCCAATGTCTGCGTGGCGACGACGAGCGGGTCGCCGGGCGTCGTCGTCTCGGCGACGGGGATCGAGCCATCGGCGCCGCTCGACGTGCCGGGCCGTCCGGAGGGAGGCACGGCGCCACCGCCGGCACCGAGCGAAGCGACGAGGTCGTCCGACGACGGTGCCTGGCCGATCACCACGGCGGGCACGATGACGGCGACCGCGATCGTGGCGGCGAGCCCGCCGACCAGCAGCGTCGCTGCCCGGCGGCCACGCAGGCGGCCATGGCGGATCGGTTGCTCGAGCCAGCGGTAGGAGGCGAGCGTGATGGCCACGGTCAGGGCGAGCTGCACCACCAGCAGGATCGGGTCCTGCAACCCGGTCCGCTCCTCGTCGAGGAGGACGAAGATCGGCCAGTGCCAGAGATACAGGCCGTACGAGACGAGTCCGACGGCGACCAAGGGGCGCCACGACAGCGCTCGGTGGAGGCTGCCGTGCCGACGACGGACCGCGGCGATGATGGTTGCCACGCACAGCCCGCACAGGGCCAGGCCGCCCCGGTAGAGGAGGGGGTCGCGGCCGTCGAGGGTGGTCCACGCCACGGCAAGGACGGCGACGGCCGCCCAACCGGCGGCGGGGAGCCACCGTGGGGCCGGGACCTCGTCGTCCGGACGTCGTGCCGCCCAGGCGGCCAGGGCGGCGCCGAGGAGGATGGCGCCCGAGCGGGTGATCGTGCCGAGGTACACCCGCGTCGGTTCCTGCTCGGGGTCGTACAACACCTGCATGGCCACGAACGAGCCGGCGACGCCGACGAGGCTCAGGGCCAGCACCCGAGGCGCGAGCGGGCGCGACCGGCCGCCTCGGGCGGCCAGCACGACCAGGCCCAGCACGACGACGGGCCACACCAGGTAGAACTGCTCCTCGATGGCGAGGCTCCAGGTGTGCTGGAGCGGCGACGGCGACTCGTACTGTGCCCAGTACCCCTGGTCTACGGCGATGGCGTACCAGTTCGCCACGTAGGCGATGGTCGCCAGGGCGTCCCCCCGCAGGCGTCGCGCCTGCTCTGCCGTCGCCCAGAGCAAGGCCGACCCGACCACGACCACGAGCAGCAGACCCAATGCCGGTAGGAGCCGCCGCGCCCGACGCTGCCAGAACCGTCCGAGCGACACGGTGCCCGTGCCGTGGTGCTCGACGAGCAACAACGACGTGATCAGGAAGCCCGACAGCACGAAGAAGGCGTCGACCCCGAGGTAGCCGCCCGTGAGATAGCCGGCGTGGAAGGCGATCACCCCCAACACGGCGATGCCTCGCAGGCCGTCGAGGGCCGACAGGTGAGCGAGTCGAGGCGGTCGGTCCATGGGGACCACCGATGCTACCGATCGCCCCCTGATGCACCCGGTCACACTGCACCGATCGGCGGTCGGCACGGGCGTCAGGGGGAGCGTCGACGTGACCCGGCGGTGTGTGGGAAGTCCCCGTCCTCGGCGGCGGCGACGGCGGGCCGGGTCCACAACAGGTAGGTG
>CAZYKR010000169.1:0-9531 GCA_964648005.1 uncultured Iamiaceae bacterium | reverse complement strand
GTCCAGACGATCCACCACCAGATGAAGTAGAAGATCCGCTGCGGCAGGCCGAACTCCTCGCCCAGCTGGTGCCCCTCCGGGATGAGGATCTCCTTGTCCGCCTTGGACTTCTCGATCGTCGGCTTCTTGGCGGCGTCGTCGGTCATGGCAGCTGCTCCTGCAGGAGGCGGACGATCTCGTCGATGTCGAGGTCGCTGGTGTCGACGTGCAGGGCGTCCTCGGTCTGGCGCAGCGGGTTGGCCGTGCGGTTCTGGTCGAGGGCATCGCGTCGGGCCAGATCGGCGGCGACCGTGGCGTAGTCGAGGTCGGTGACCTCCTTGGAGCGCCGTGCGGCGCGCACCTCGGGCCTGGCGTCGAGGTACACCTTGAGCTCGGCGTCCGGGAACACCACGTCGCCGATGTCGCGCCCTTCGATGACGCCGCCGCCGTGCTCGATCGCCCACTGCCGTTGCCGGGCGCGCAGCTCGGTGCGCACCTCGGGGTTGGCGGCGACGAGGCTCACGGCCCGGGTCACCTCCGGACCTCGGATCTCGATGGTGGCGTCGTGACCATCGACGCGCACCGTGCCGTCGGCGTCCTGGTCGAGCTCCATCGTGCGGGCCACCGCCGCCACCGGCTCCTGCTCGGTCGGGTCGATCCCGCGGCGCAGCGCCGCGAACGTCACCGCCCGGTACATCGCCCCGGTGTCGAGGTAGTCGAGTCCGAGCGCCTCGGCGAGACGTCGGGCCACGGTGGACTTGCCGGACCCTGCCGGGCCGTCGATCGCGATCACCCTCACGAGCGCGAGACCCTAGCTCGGGGGCCAGTTGCTCACGATCGTCCGGCCTGCCGAGGCCATCAGACCGGTGTTGCCCTGGATGGGACCTTCGGCCACCACCGTGAGCAGGTTGCCGTTGGCGACGATTTCGAGCGTCACCACGCCGCTCCCCCGCTTCGGCGCGGCGAAGCGGGCTTCGCTGCCGATCGAGACCGGGGTGTAGGTGGTGTCGACGTTGAACTGGTCGGTGCCGTGGAAACGCTGGCTGCCGTCGGTGCGGGTCTCGAGGTTCGCATACAGGTACTTGCTCCCCACCGTCCAGCGACAGGTGTACGTGGGGTAGTTGATGTTGTCGCTCGCGATGCCGTAGTCGTGCCCTGTCGTCGCTGCTCCGCCGAGCAGGGTCTCGGCCTCGGCGGGCGGCAGGACGCTGTTGCAGATCACGTTCGGATCCCCAGGCTCGCCGGGCGCGGTGGTCGTCGTGGCGCCCGCGCAGAGCTGTTCGGTCGTGAGCTGCCGTACGGAGACCGCCGCATTGTGCGATGCCGCGTACAGCGTGGTCGTCCCGGCGGGGATGCCGCCGTCCGAGGCAGGCGTCGTCCCGTCAGGACACGGTGGGCAGATGCCGTCGCGACACAGCCGCTTGGTGGTGCTCGCCGCGAGCTCGAGCCTGGTGCCGTCGGCGACGACGAGACCGGCGCCAGCTTCCGCCGGCACGAAGAGCTCCACTGCCTCGGCGCTGAAGTCGAACCGCACGCCCCGCGAGGCGTTCGGCGCACCCGGGGACACCAGCACAGCGTCGCCGCCCGGCGCCGGGACGATCGCCGTGACGACGCCGCGATCAGCGGTGGCGCGCGGACCCTGCGGATACCACGCCGCGCCGCCGGCACGGTCGTTGGCCGATTGCGTTGCCCACCGGGTCCACACGCGTGCGGCGACGGGTTCGATCAGGGCGCGCAGCGCGTCGTCGTTCGACGACGTCGACGAGCGCAGCACGGCGTCGAGCCGGCCGAAGATGGGCGAGTCCAGATCGAGGTCGATCATCCAGAACAGGCCCATGGCGTCGTAGCTGCGCCGGAACAGCGCCCGCGAGGGCTCCCCCAGCCATCGCTGCCACCAGCCCCGCTCGCTGTAGTTCGTCCCGCCGGCGGACTTCTCCCCGGCCCAGGCCGCCGTACCCTCTCGCACCCACATCGGCAGCCGGTCCATGCCGACGTGGGTGCCGATGACCGCGGCCTGGTGGCAGTGGTAGAGCTCGTGGGCGATCACGCCGATCATGAACCGCTGCGCCTCGGAGCGATCGACTGGCAGGGCGACGTCGCGGTTGATCATCAGGCGACAATTGCGGACGACCCCGTCGAACTCGGCGACGGGACGCGTGATTGCACCGACGCCCGGGTGGGTGACGGCGAACGGGCAGCCGGGTTCGCCCGGCAGCGACACCAGATCGCAGTTGTCCGGGTCCGGGGTGCGCAGGCCGACCACCACCGGCAGCACCGGAATGCCGATCGGTTGGCCGATCGTGCGCTCGAGTTCGGTGGTGGCGTTGCGGTAGTAGGCGTCGATGGTGGCGTCATCGATCTGTGCCAGCGTCCGTCCAGGACGGAACGACGCCGGCTGCGCCTGTGGCAGCTCGGTCGACTCCTGGTCCAGCACCGCAAGGATGCGCTCGCGCTGCTCGGCGGTGAACAGGTCCAACCGCGAGCCTGCGGCACCAAGGATCAGGTCGAGCTCGATGTCGGCGACCTGCTCGGCAGGCAGCGGGTCCACGCCTGGCAGCGGCGCCACGCGGGCCGCCCACATGGCGAGCACCTGATCGGACGTGAGGCGCCCGTCGTCGTCCACCAGTTCGCTCAGCTGGTTGAGGCCCCGCTCCTCGGGGCTGAGCTCGCGTGGTACCTCGTCGACACCGACAGCGTCCGACGCTGTGGGATCGGCCGACGGGGTCGAGGTGCCGGAACAGGCGCCGAGCGCCACGAGACTCGCGACGAGGACGGCCCGAAGGCGTAGATGGTGCCGCATGCGCGCCAAGGTACTCAGCGCAGCGCGTCCAGCCGCGCGTAGAAGTCGGGGAACGACTTGGCGACGCAGCCAGGGTCGTCGATCACGATGCCCGGGCTGACGAGGCCGAGCACGCTGAACGCCATGGCGAGGCGATGGTCGTCGTGGGTCACGATCGTCGTCGGCGTTCGCTGGCCGCCGACGATGCGCATCCCGTCGTCGGTCTCGGTGGCGTCGATGCCGCACGCGCGCAACTGGGCGACCACGACCCCGATGCGGTCGCTCTCCTTCGCGCGGATGAACCCGATGCCGTCGAGCGTGGTCGTGCCCTCGGCACACGCCGCCACGACCGCCATCGTCGGCACGGTGTCGGAGAGATCACGCAAGTCGACGTCGACGCCACGCAGCGTCCCAGTGCCCCGGACCTCGGTCCAGTCCGGCCCGTGCGTCACCTCGGCACCCATGGCGGCGAGCACCTCGACCATCGCCAGGTCCCCCTGGTGCGAGGTCGTGCCGAGGCCTTCGACGCGGACGCGCCCGCCGGTGATGGCCGCGGCGGCGAAGAAGTAGGAGGCGGCCGACGCGTCGCCTTCGACGGCGTACTCGGCGGCGCGGTACCCACCCGGCGCCACGGCGAAGCCGTCGTCACGCGCCACCACCGACGCACCGAACGCCTCCAGCACATCGACCGTCAGGGTCAGATACGGACGCGACACGACCGGGCCGTCGATCGTCAGGTCGAGGCCGGCGTCGAGGCACGGTGCCACCAGCAGCATCCCCGACAGGAACTGGCTCGACACATCGGCACGCACGGCCAGGGCGCCGCCCGGCGCCGGGCCGCGGGTGACCGTCACCGGCAGGTGCCCGGCTTCGCCGTCCTCGTGCACGTCGAGTCCGAGCGACCGCAGGACCCGGATGCCCTCGGTCATCGGCCGGCTCCGGAGCTGAGCCGCGCCGTCGACGGTGATCGGTGCCCGCCCGGCAGCCGTCACGCCGAGGGCGAAGCGACCGGTCGTGCCCGACTGGCGCGCGTCGAGGCGCACCGCCGCCGAAGGCAGAGCTCCGGCGACACCGGTGACGCGCACGGTGCCGCCGGCGAGGTCGCCCTCGACGCCAGCGCCCAGCACCCGCACGACGTCGACCATGGCGGCGGTGTCGTCGGCGTCGAGGACACCGGTGAGCTCGCTCGTGCCCCGCGCCAGCGCCGCCGCCAGCAGGGCGCGGTTGGTGAGGCTCTTGGAGCCCGGCACCCGCAAGGTCACGTCGGGTGCCGTGCGCAGTGGTTCGATCGCCAGCGGTTCGGGCGTCATCCGGGCGCGCCTTGCTCGAGCGAGCGCAGCGACGGTCGGTACCCCTCGTCGACCAATGCTGCCTCCAGACGTGGCGCCTCGTCGGTCTCGACCAGCAGGATGAGCACACCCTGGTCGCCCTCGACGGAGTGGGCGATCTCGATGTCGGCCAGGCTCACGTCCACGGCGGCGGCGAGCGTGGCGATCCGGGCCACCTCGCCCTTGCGGTCCGGGATCGGGACTCGCAGCTCGCTGAGCAGGTCCGGTCGGGCGTAGCGCGCCGGCAGGTTGAGCCGGGCGGCGCGTGCCTGCTCCAGCCACACCACCAGGCCGACGCGATCGCCGTCGGCCACGATGCGCCGGACCTCGCCGAGGTTGGCGATGAGCTCGTCGAGCTCACCGACGATGGCGTCCCGGTTCTCGGCGCAGATGTCGGGCCAGATGCCCGGATGGCCGGCGGCGATCCGGGTCATGTCCCGGAAGCCACCGGCGGCGAGGCGCAGGAGGGACCCGTGCTCAGCGGCACGCCCGTCGGCCAAGCGCATCAGGGTCGCCGCCGTCAGGTGCGGCACGTGCGACACGAGGGCGACCATCGCATCGTGGGCCTCGGGTGCCAGCGACACCACTTCGGCGCCGAACGAGGCGACGAGCGAGCGGAGGGCGGCGAAGGCGGCGTCGTCGGTGCCGGGGACGGGGGTCAGGACCCAGGTGCGGCCGTCGAAGAGGTCGGCGCTGGCGCCGGCCACGCCCTCGAGCTCGCTGCCCGCCATCGGGTGGCCGCCGACGTAGCGGGGATCGGCCATCAGACCGAGCATCGGGGACTTCACGCTGCCGACGTCGGTCACCAGCCCCGCGGTGCGATCGAGCGCCTCGACGACGGCGCCCACGATGGCGCCCACCGGCGTGGCGACGAAGGTGACCTCGGCCTCGGGGTCCCACCCCTCGACGTCGATCACGCCCGCCTCGAGCGCGGCGGCTGCCCGCTCGGGATCCGCCTCGACCCCGCTGACGTGCCACCCCTGGGCGCGCAGCGCCAACCCGATGGACCCGCCCACCAGGCCGGTGCCGACGATCTGGGCCCGGCGCGTCGCCATCTCAGCCGGGCAGGTCGTCGCGGAGGCCGACGGCGCCTTCGAGGTACACGTGGCGCAGCTCGGCCCGGGACCGGTCGGACTCGATGTGCATCAGGATGCGGATGCAGCGGGGCGTGCCGCCGGTGATGTCGAGCTCGCGGGCGCACAGCAGGGGCACATCGCCCAGGCCGAAGGTGCGCGCCGCGGCTGCCGGGAAGGCGGCGTGGATGTCGTCGGTCGCCGTGAAGATCACCGACACGACATCGTCGTGGTCCACGTCGTTGCGGGCGAACAGCTCGCCGAGCAGCGCCACGGTGCGTTCGAAGATCTGCTCGCGGGTGTCCTCGTCGACGGTGGTGGCCCCGCGCAGGGCCCGGAGTCGTCCCGGCATGGCCCGACATCGTACGGACCGTTGCCGGGCCCGGCACAACCGATACGGCTCACCGGTCGCGCTCCTCCGACGCCGTCGCCAGCGCCAGGTCCCGCACTTCGACGGGTGTGAGCGATCGCCAGGCGCCCGGCGGCAGCTTGGTGTCCGAGACGGGCCCGATCCGGTGGCGCACCAGGCGGGTCACCGGATGCCCGACCGCGTCGCACATGCGGCGGATCTGACGGTTGCGTCCCTCGTGGATCGTGATCCCCAACAGGTGCGGTGCCAGCGTCGCCACCTTGGCCGGAGCGGTGATCCCATCATCCAGCTCGACGCCCTGGCGCAATCGTCGCAGCGCACCGCGACTCGGCGTGCCTTCGACGGTGACGAGGTATTCCTTGTCGACACCGAACGAGGGATGCGTCAGCCGGTGCGCCAGATCGCCGTCGTTCGTCAGGATGAGCAGCCCCTCGCTGTCCGCGTCGAGCCGACCGACCGGGAAGACGCGAGGCTCGTTGGGCACCAGCTCCACGACGGTCGGCCGGCCTTGGGGATCGTGCGCCGTCGTGACGATCCCCGCCGGCTTGTTCAACAGGTAGTGCACCAGGCCGGGTGCCACACCGATCGGCACGCCGTCGACCGCCACGGCGTCCACGGTGGCGTCGACGCGGGCGCCGAGCTCCACGGGCAGGCCGTTGACGGTGACCCGACCGTCGGCAATGAGCTCCTCGCAGGCGCGCCGGCTGCCGAACCCGACCCGCGCCAGCACCTTCTGGAGGCGCTCGGGACCGCTGCCGTCAGTCACCGTCGAGATCGGGCGCCGCGGCGGGGGCCTCGGCGACCGGCTCGTCGACGACGGGCTCGGCTCGCAACCCGGCCTCCAGTGCCTCGACGATGTCGGGACCCGGCACGAACTCGGCGATCGGGGGCAGGTCCTCGATGGTCCGCAGACCGAGGCGCTCGAGGAACAGATCGGTCGTGCCGAAGAGCGCGGCGTTGCCCGGGCCCGGGTCCGTCCCGACGTCGGTGATGTAGCCTCGCTGCTCGAGCGTGCGCACCACGCCGTCGACGTTGACCCCACGGATGGCGGCGATCTGGGCCCGCGAGATGGGCTGCTTGTACGCCACGATGGCCAGCGTCTCGAGCGCCGCCGACGAGAGGCGGGCCGTCTGGCCTTCGAGCACGAACCGCTCGACGTAGGGCGCCTGCTCCGGATGGCTCTGGTAGCGCCAGCCGCCGGCCACCTCGACCAGGATGAAGCCCCGCCCGTCCACCTCGTAGGAGGCGGCCAGCTCGGCCAGCACCTCGCGCAGCTGGTCGACCGGCGTCTCGGTGACCTGTGCCAGCAGGTTGGCGTCGATCGGGTGCTCGGCCACCATCAAGATGGCCTCCAAGGCACGCTGCAGCTCGGTGGCCATCGCTCAGCCGTCGTAGGCGTCGACGGCTGCGAGATCGTCCAGGTGCAGCCGCTCGGTGCCGCCGCACCACAGCACGGTGATGTCACCGAAGGCGCTCGGCTGGTCGATGTCGACGACGCCCTGCTTGAACAGCTCCAGGATGGCCAGGAACCGCACGACCACCTCGATCCGCTCGACCAGGGAACTGGTCAGCTCCCGGAAGCTGATGCGACCGGCGCGCGGCAGCTCGTCGAGGAGCTCCTCCATGGCGTCGGAGACCGAGACTCGCACGTCGGTGACGTGGTCGAGCGTGACGGCGAGCTTCGGCTTGGGCGTCATCGCCCGCAGGAACGCGGCGCGCAGGTCGTCGGTGTCGATGCCGTCGAGCAGGTCGGGGGCGACGTCGAGGAACTGCTCCTCGAGGCCGGCGACACGCGGGAACGAGCGACCTGCGGCATCCGACAATCGCCGGAACGACGCCGCCGCATCCTTGAACGTCTTGCACTCGAGCAGGCGCGCCAGCAGCAGGTCGCGCGCCTCCCACAGCGCCAGCTCCTCGTCCAGGTCCAGGTCACCCTCGTCGGGCAGGAGGCGCCGGGCCTTGAGCTCGACCAGGGTGGCGGCGATCAGCAGGAACTCGGTCGCCACCTCGAGGTCGAGCTCGTCCATCCGGTCGAGCTCGCGCAGGTAGCCGTCGACGATCGTGGCGATCGACACCTCGTAGATGTCGACCTGCTCACGCAGGATGAGGTGCAGCAACAGGTCGAACGGGCCCTCGAAGACCGGCGTCTGGACGGCGTAGGACATCCCGACGAGCGTAGAGGCGCCGTCCTCGCGCATCGCGGATGGTCCCCGGCACCCGGATGGTCTCCGGTATCGTTGCCGGGCGTCGAACGGGAGGTTCGGCACAACCCCCTGGGAGGAATCACCACCATGACCACACGATCTGCACGCGCCCTCGGCGGCGTGGCAGCCCTGATGCTGCTGCTGGGCGGCGTGGCGTGCTCGAAGACCGAGGACACCGCGGCATCCACCACGACGACGGCTGGCGCCACCAGCACCACCGAGAAGGAGATGGACACCGACACCACCTCGAAGTCCTCGAGCGCTGGCGGCTCCGCACTGGAGAAGCTCGCCAGCGGCGAGATCGACAAGGACGACGCAGACGCCGTGGAACAGGCGCGTGAGCAGTTCTCCGAGGAGGTCGGCATCGACCTGACCGACGACGAGATGGGCTGCCTCATCGACGAGTTCATCGACAACCCCGAGCTCGCCGACATCGGCGACAACCCGAGCGCCGACGAGGCGTCGCTGATGATGGACGCCATCTCGAACTGCATCCCCAAGGAGAAGTTCGTCAGCCTGGTCATCGACCAGATGGACAACGGCTCGTTCACGCAGGCCCAGCTCGACTGCATCGAGGAGCAGCTGCTCACCCTGACGGCGCAGGACATGGCCGACCTGATGTCCGGCGACGCTGCGGCGACCGAGGAGTTCGGCACGCTCGTCGCTCCGTGCGAGAACGCCTAGGCGCGCTCGCCTCGTGACCTGGCGAACCGGCGCCGCCGTCGCTCTCCTCGTGGGGGCGACGGCGTGCGCCGGCGGCCCGGCACCCCAACAGCCACCCGAGGCGGCGGCGCAGCAGGTGGTGGCACTCCTGCTCCTCGATGACGCCGCCGGCGCATGCATCGAAGCGGCCTTCACGGCCGAACCCGACCTCGCCGGGATCGTCAACACCGGCACCGACCAGCTCCCCGAGGACCGTGCGGGCGCAGCGCTCGCCGCCATCCGCGCCTGCGCCGACGGACCGGCCCTGTTCGCCTCGCTGGCGACGATCGCTGCCGTCACCGCAGACGCCGATGCCGAGGAACAGCGCTGCCTGCGCGATGCGGTGGGTGCGCTCCCCACCGGCGAGCTCGACCTGTTGATGCTGTGGGCGATCAACCCGTCCGCCATCGACGCCACCGGATACCTGCGCTTCGCCCAGGTCAGCCGATCCCTCGCCGCCTCGTGCGGGCTCGACCTCGAGATGCCGTCGGCCTGACAACGCCTTTTCGCCGCTCGCGGCCCCTGCCGTAGCATCGCCGCCCATGACGCGAGTCTTCAGCGGCATCCAACCGACCGGCGAGGTCCACCTCGGGAACCTGCTCGGCGCCCTGCGCAATTGGGTGCGCGACCAGCACACGGCCGACTCGCTGTACTGCGTCGTCGACCTGCACGCCCTCACCGTGCCCCAGGATCCCGTCGAGCTGCGGTCCACGACGCGCCAGCTGGCGCAGCTGCTCCTCGCCGTCGGGATCGACCCGGCGGTGGCCACGCTGTTCGTGCAGAGCCACGTCGACGAGCACACGGGTCTGGCCTGGATCATGGAGTGCACGGCCGCCGTCGGCGAGCTGCGCCGGATGACGCAGTTCAAGGACAAGTCCGACGGCGCGTCCTTCGTCTCCGGCGGCCTCTTCACCTACCCGGCGCTCATGGCGGCCGACATCTTGCTGTACGACACCGATCACGTCCCGGTCGGCGACGACCAGCGCCAGCACCTCGAGCTGACCCGGGATCTGGCCATCCGGTTCAACAACCGCTACGGCGACACGTTCGTCGTGCCCGAGGCCACCATCCCGCCGGTCGGGGCGCGGATCATGGA
>CAZYKR010000168.1:0-9566 GCA_964648005.1 uncultured Iamiaceae bacterium | reverse complement strand
CGTCTCCCTTGCGGTCCGCCAGCGCGGCTGCGGCGCGCAGCCACGGCAGCGATGGGTCGGCGGCGCGCAGCAACGCCTCGGCCTCGGCCAGCAGGGCGAAGCTCGCCACCCGCGTGAAGCGCGAGCCGTCGAAGCCCCACAGCACGCTGGCGCCCGAGGCGCGCAGCTCGAAGTGGGTGGCAGCGGCGATCTCGCGCAGCACGGTCGACGCCTCCGACTCGTCGGTCGTGACCAACAGGTCCAAGAAGGCGTCGACGTGCGCCCGGGTGTCGGCGCGCCGCACCTTGACCGCGATGCCGCGGATCTGCGGGTCCGCGAGGAAGGTCGTGCCGCGCAGCTCGACCGGGCCGTACGTACCGTCCTTGCGCAGGAGGCGGACGTGGATCGGCACGCCGGCAAGCTGACGCTGCACCGACGTGTCGAGGTCGCCCATGCTCGAGAACGCCAGCGCCAGGTCGTCCGGGTGCATGAGCTCGGCGGCCGGCAGACCGACCAGGTCGTCGGGCTCGTATCCGCCCACCTCGCGCACGCCCACGTTGGCGTAGCGGATGACGAGCTGATCGTCGATGAGCAGGACCATGTGCACCAGGTCCTCGGCCAGGAGGGCGAAGAAGTGCGCCTGGTTCTCAGGATCGTCGAAGAGGTGGCCCACCGTCGTTCCTCGCTGCCGCCGTGGGCACCAGCGTGCCACCTCGCCGGGTTGCGTGCGGCGGCTCCGGCCGGCGCCCCGCCCCAACCATCAGCCCGACGGCTGATACCAGTTCACATCGGCGCCCCCCTGGCCGTCGAAGTCGCCGACCACCGGTGCATAGCCGGCGGCGATCGTGAGCGGCGCACCCTCGACGAACGCATTGGCGGCCGACTTGCTCGGCCCGTCGTTCGCTGCACCCCACCACACCAAATCGGTCTCGCCTGGGCTGGCATCGCGGTTGTACCAGACAAGGTCGTCCCAGGCGTCGCCGTCGAGGTTGACCGCTATCGGCGTCACGTCCTGACCGTGGCTGGTGGCATAGCCCGCCAACATGCTCAGCCCGTAGAGCCCGGCGTTGACACTGCGCACGCCGTAGCCGTAGTAGAGCAGGTCGAACCCCGTGAAGGGCGCGGTCGTGAGGTCGAACAGGTATAGGTCGTCCTTCGGTGCCCCCGAGATCCCGTAGTTCCCGAAGTCGCCAACGACGGCGGAGCGGTACTCGCCGATGACCAACGACCGCTGGTCGAACGCCGCACCCGGTGGGTCGAGGTGCTGGCCGTACCAGACCGCGTCCGGTGCCGCACCGCTGCCCAGCCACACGATGTCGTCCAAGGCGTCCCCATCGAAGTTGCCGACCAACGGCTTCACGGTCCCGGCGCCAGCGGAGTAGCCCGACCCCACCGCCACCTCGGAGAACGTCCCGGCGGCGCTGCCGTACAGGAGCAGGTCCGCACCGTCGGACGCACCGAGCAGGTACACGTCCTGCGCGCCGTCAGCCGACCCGTTCCACCCGAAGTCGCCGACGACGAGCGCGCTGTAGGCCCCGCCGATAGTGATCGTCGACCGGGAGAACAAGCTGGGCGACCCGCCGATCTGCGATGGCGCACCGCCGAACCACACCGCATCCGGGGCAGCCTCGGTGCCGTACCAGAACAGGTCATCCGCGCCATCCGCGTTGAAGTCCCCGACGGCCACCTTGGTGCCGGCGCCCGGTGCGCCGACGATGGCGGGGCCGTCCGCCAGCCCGACCGGCAGGTTCGGGTTCGCCGTGGGCGCGGGGCGGAACGTCATGTCCTCACGTCCCAGCCACAGGCTGTCGCACGAGCCGTCGGCGGAGCGCCAGTACAGGTCGTCCCGGCCGTCCCCGTCGAAGTCTCCGGCAAGGGGCGTGGAGGTACCGACGAGTTCGGCCGCTGGACGTGCGGTGTAGGTCCCGGAAGCGGTGCCACCGAACCAGATGCCCTCACGCGCCGGTCCGGGACGTCCCGCAGCGATCGGCTCGAGGAAGGTTGCGATCTCCCCGACGATCTGGTCGAACTCCTGCTGGGTCATGTCGTTCGGCGTGCGCGCCGGGCTCCCGCCATGGCCCACGCCGCACAGCCCGTGGTACTCCCCGAATCGCCCCGCTGCCTGTGCCCGGGTGAGCAGGTCGAGGGTGTAGCCCTGCATGGCGCCTTGCCACAGCACCGTGTCCACGTCCCGTTGGACGTAGGCGACCGGTGGCGCGTCGGCCGGCACCGCCGAGGGGCCGTTCACCATCCACCCGCCGGCGTACGGTGCCGCGCCGTCGATCGTCGCATCGATGCCCGGCGCCTGGTTGGGCCCGGTCGCATCTTCCGGTCCTCCGGTCCAGTCCACCGGGCGGTACGCGAGCGACGTGGACAGGATGCCTCCGGCCGACTCGCCCGTCGCCACGATCCGATCGTCACGGAACCCGAGCGCCGATGCGTTGATCTTCAACCACCGGACCGCCGCCTGAGCGTCGTCCACAGCGGGGCGCACGAGCTGCTGCGCCGCGAGCAGCGCGCCGCGGTTGCAGTCGTCGCCGGATGCCACCGGGACCGCCGGAGGCCATTCGCCGCCGTGTCCGATGGCGCAGTGGTAGAGGTCCATGACGGTGGCGACGAAGCACCCCTCGCCCACGTGCGTGTCGATGCCCGGCACCGCGGGCAGCCAGGGAGCGCTGTTCCGACAGACGGAGCCCGCTTCGAACTGGTCGGTCATGTCGTCGAGCGGGACCACCGTTGCGGTGCCGGTCAGCGCCGTCGTCACCGTCGACACGTCGGGCACGGGTCCGGTGAACGAGATCCACCGTCGCTCCGGGGCACCAGCCTCGGTCCAACCCTGCACGGTCGCCGGGTCACGACCGAGCGCGGTCGCGACCGCTGCGGACAGGTCGCCCGCCGACACGTCGTGCGCGAGGCCCGAGATGGCAGGCCCGCCGGCGACCTCGAGGGTCCACGTCCCGGCAGTGGCGTCGAGGTCCACGGCGAGCGAGTTCGGCACGAGGTCGGCCGCGTACCGATAGCTCAGCCGTGTGCGGTAGTTGACCGATGCCACGGCGTAGCCGCGCCCGACCAGGGCCTGGCGCTCGTCCACCATGTCGGACTTGTCCCCGGAGGAGAAGGAACCGCCGTGGATGACGACGGCCAGTGCGGGCGGATCGGCCTGTCCCAGCGGCAACTGCAGGTCGAGCAGTTGCGGACGCCACACCTTCACCTCGTCGAACCACCCTCCCGCCACCCCGGCGAAGCCGACGCCGGTGTTCGTCGCGTACGGCACGTTGACCGTGGCGGAGAGGCTCCCGAGCGCTGCGGGCTGGGCAGCGTCCGTGAGCACCGTCGCCGTGATCGACGAGCCCGTCGCCACCACGTGCACCCGAACCGGTGATCCAGCCGGAAATGCGACGGCAGCGGTGGTGGGCAGCCAGTGGATCGACGCTCCGTCCACCCGACCGATGGCGATCCGGTTCGTCAGGGTGCGGAGCTCGACGAACCAGTACTGGTCGATCGAGTCGTCTGCGGGATCGATCGCCGCGCGGAACAGCACACGGTTCGCGTTACCCGTCGGCCGCACCGTTGCCCACACGTCCATGTCGCCCGACGGCAGGTCGGTCGTCGTCGCCGCCGCGCGCATGGTGGTGTCGCTGGTCGCGACGCGGCCGGCAGCATCCACTGCGTAGACCCCCGACGGGTCGCGCCACGGCCGGCGCCCGTCGACCACATGGTCGGACAGCGTCGTCCCGGCGGGATCCGTGAACCGGTCGAGCAGGTCCCAGTTCGCCGAGACAGCATCGTCGTAGGGGCCGGTGCCCATGTACTGGTGCACCGTCACCGCTCCGGGATCGGAGAAGCCGGGGGTGAGGTAGCGGACTCCGCCCTGCGCCTGCGACGGACGCAACCCGACGACCAGGAGCAGCGAGACCACCAGGGCCAGGGCTGTCCCACACCGCCCGAACGCGGCGCGGACGTTCGCGGACTCCCGGGCGCGCGCTTCGCGCTGTTGCATGATTCTCACCCCATCTGTTCTATGCACCTTGTCGGTGGTGCTACCCCGGCCGCACCCTAGTGCGTTCGCGCTGCAATTTTGGATGGACGGCGCCGCTACCGGGACGAGGCCTGTGCCGCCTGGCTCGCCTTCCTCGACGCCCGCGCCGTGGAGCTCGTACCGAGCGCATCGGTGGTGTTCGTCGACGTCGTGATGGGCGACGACGGGTCGATGGGCTCCGAGGCACGCTTTGACGCGTTGGAGGCTGCGCTGCGCGCCACCCGCGACGCCGAGGCGGTGACGAACGACGAGTACGCCGCGCGCGTACCCGGGCTGGTTCCGCACCTTCGACGAGCTGCGCGCACCGTTCAGCGACGGTCGGTTCGCCGCGGGCGAAGGCGACGCCGAGCTGGCGCTCGTCCACCTCGAGCCCGTAGCGCTGGCCGACCCGTTCTGGCCGGCGTACGCCGCCGACGCCGACGCGCGCATTCGCCGACGACCCCGCCGCCGTGTCGCCGACGTACCGCCTCGTCACCGGACGCATCCGGCGCAGCCGCTGATCCCGACGCGCTCTCAGCGGGGATAGGTGCGGATCTCGGTGGCCTTGACCGTGGCCCACACCTCGTTGCCCTCGTGCAGGTCGAGCGCGCGCACGGCGTCGGCCGTCACCTCGGCGGTCAGGGGCACGGCACCGTCGAGGCGCACCCGCACGCGGTCGCCGAGCAACTCGAGGCCGGCGACCCGTGCCCGCCATCGGTTGCGAGGGCTGCCCTCGGGCTCGTGGCGGTGCACGGCCACGGCGTGCGGGTGCACCAGCACGGCGACCTCACCCGAACCGGCGTCGGCCACCGCCACCGTGGTGCCGGAGACCTCCAGCCTGACGGTGCTCCCGTCGGCGACGCCGTCGAGCAGATTGACACCCAGCAAATCGGCCACGTACCGCGACCGCGGGCGGGTCGTCAGGTCGTCGATGGGACCCGACTGCACCAGCCGACCGTCCTCGATCACCACCACCTGTGTGGCAAGTGCCAGGGCGTCGAGCGGGTCGTGCGTGACGACGAGGGTCACTCCGGCGAAGCCGTCGAGGTGGGCGCGCAGATCGCGCCGCACCGAGGCCCGGGTCTGGACGTCGAGCGCGGACAACGGCTCGTCCAACAGCAGCACCGACGGCGACGGTGCCAGGGCGCGCGCCAGCGCCACCCGCTGGGCCTGGCCACCCGACAGCTGCGCCGGGCGCCGCGCCGCCAGGTCCCCGACCCCGAGGCGATCGAGCCAGCGTTGCGCCTCCGCCTCCGCGGCGCGGCGGTCGACCCCGCCTGCGCGCAGGCCGAAGGCCACGTTGGCGCGGGCGTCGAGGTGGGCGAAGAGCACGAGATCCTGCGTGACGAGGGACACCCCACGACGCTCGGGCGGCACGAGCACCCCGACCGCGGGATCGTCGACGGTCGTGCCGGCCACGACGACGCGCCCGTCGTCGATCGCCACGAGACCCGCCAACGCATCCAGCAGCGTCGTCTTGCCAGCGCCGTTCGGGCCGAGGACGGCGACGACCTCGCCGGCAGCGGCGCGCACCGCGACATCGAGGGTGTGGCCGTCGCGGCGGACGACGACGTGCGCGTCGAGCACCACGGACGTATCGGTCATGACGCCCGCCCGAACCAGCGGTCGCGCAGCCCGACGAGGACGACGAGCGACACGACCAGCAACACGAGGCTCATGGCCACCGCCGCCTCCGGTCGCTGTTCGAGCTGCAGGTAGACGGCGAGGGGCAACGTCTGGGTACGGCCCTCGATGTTGCCGGCGAAGGTGATCGTCGCGCCGAACTCGCCCAGCGCTCGGGCCCATGCCAGCACGGCGCCGGCCACGATCGCCGGGGCGACGAGCGGCAGCGTGATCCGGCGGAAGGTGTGCCACGGTCGGGCACCCAGCGTCGACGCGATGCCTTCGACGCGCGGGTCCATCGACCGCAGCCCGGCCTCGACGGTGATGACGAAGAAGGGCAGGGCGACGAAGGTCTCGGCCAGCACGGCGCCAGCCGTGGAGAAGGTGAGCTGCACCCCGAGTTGGTCATACAGGAACGAGCCGACCGTGCCGCGCCGGCTGAAGGCGCTCAGGAGCGCCACGCCACCCACGACGGGCGGCAGCACGAGGGGCAGCAGCACCAACCCGCGCACGAGCGCTCGCCCGGGAAATCGCACCCGGGCCAGGGTCCAGGCCAGCGGCAGGCCGAGCAGGATCGACAGCACCATCGCCGACGTCGAGCACACGAGCGACAGCCACAGCGCGCTGCGCGCCTCGGGACTCGACAGGTCGGTCCACACGTTGGCCCAGTCGGCGCGCTGGACGAGCCCGACCAACGGCACGACGAAGAAGGCCACGGCGATCGCGGCCACGGCGACGACCAGTGGCGACGGCCGCCGCTCCCGACGCCGGCGCGCGCTCATGGAGCTGGCAGGAAGCCGGCGTCGGCGAGCGCCGACTGGCCCCGCGGACCGAGCACGAAGGCGACGAAGGCCTCGGCGGATGTCGGGTCGGCAGCGCCGACGACGACGGCGATCGGGTACTCGGCGATGACGTTGGCGTCCGTCGGGATGTCGATCGCCTCGACGTCGTCGCCGACGATGTCCGTGGCGTAGACGATCCCGGCGTCGGCGTCACCGGCAGCGACGGCGGCGAGCGTGGCCTTGGCGTTCTGGCCGCGCGTGATCCGTTCGGTCGGGATGGACACCTCGGCCCGATCCAGCACGTGGGTGGCGTACCGCCCACAGGGCACGTCCTCCCCGCACAGCGCCACCACCTCGACCGAGGCCAGATCCGCCAGTGACGCAATGCCGGTGGGATTGCCCGCCTTGACCACGATGGCGAGCTCGTTGCGGGCGAAGACGCGCGGCTCGCCCACCACGAGCCCGGCGTCCACGAGCCTGGTCATCGACGCTTCGTCGGCGGCGGCGAAGACGTCGGCGGGGGCGCCGTCGATGATCTGGGTGGCGAGCGCGCTCGACGAGTCGAAGTTGAACGTCACCTCCCCGGCAGCACCGGAGGCGGCAGTCAGCTCGTCACCCATCGCGCCGAACGGCGTCGTCAGCGAGGCCGCCGCCGAGACCGTCACGTCGGCGCCGAGGACGGGCGTGTCCGAACCCGAGGCGTCCGCGCCCGAGGCGCTGGTGCCGGTGCCCGAGGCGGACCCGCCCGAGGCGGCGTCCGGCGAGGAGGCGCAGGCGATGGCGAGCATCAGCACCGGCGCGACGCCGAGCGTGGCCAGACGCCCGAGGCGCCAGCTCATCGGGGCAGCTCCACGATGACGTTGGTGGCCTTGATGGCGGCCGTCGCCAGATCGCCGACCGCGAGCTCGAGCTCGTCGGCGGCCTCGCGGGTCATGAGCGACATGATCCGATGTGGCGGCGCGTGGATCTCGACGAGCGCCGTGAGCCCGTCCCGCTCGACGCGGGTGACGATGCCGGTCAGTCGGTTCCTCGCCGACTGTGGCAGCAGCGAGTCCGGTGTGAAGGCCGCGTCGCGCTCGCTGAGGTGCCGGGCGAGCTCGACACCGTCGATGGTCCGCTGGCCTCCGGCGGAACGCGTCGCCGCCAGTCGGCCCTCGTCGCACCATCGCCGCACCGTGTCCGCGGTGACGCCCAGCAACTCGGCAACCTGCGTCGGGGTGTAGCCAGTCATCGGCACACCCTAGCCAGGCCGACACACGAATTCACCCGCTATTCTCCCCCATTCACACGGATCTTCGGGCCCCTGCGGTCCTCCCACCCGAAAGTGCCGGAGCGCGATTCGGTCAGTCCCGGGGATCGGCCTGGATGACGAGCGCGGCGAGGGCCACCCGATTCGGTACGGCCAGCTTGCGTAGCAACGCCGACACGTGACTCTCGACGGTCCGGCGCGACACGTACAGCCGCTCGGCGATGCGCGGGTTCGACAGCCCTTCGGCGACGAGCAGCGCCACCTCACGCTCGGCCGGCGTCACCTGGTCCCAGATCGAGGCGGCGTCTCCCGACGCGGTCTCGGCGCGGGGCAGCCCATCCGAACCGGCGTCAGCGCCATCAACGGCAGCACCGAGGGCGCGCTGGATGGCCGACACCCGGCGCGCCAACAACTCGGCGCCCAGGGAGGCGGCCGCCGTCGACGCTGCGACCAGGGCATCGACCGCATCGGCGACGCGTCCGTGGCGCGCCAGCAGCGGCGCCAGGTCCAGCACACCGTCGACGAACCGGTCTGGTCGCGGTGCCGCCGCCAGGTGGGCCATGGCGTCCGCCGCGGCGTCGGGGTCGTCGCCGACGAGCGCGGCGCACCAGGCGGCCGCGCCGCGCGCCGTCGGGGTGTCGACGCGCGGGGCGAGGCTGGCGGCCAGCTGCGCCGCCGCGTCGGCACCGGCGAGGTCACCCGCGGCGAGCCGGAGCCGGACGAGGTCGGCGGCGAACCACACCGTCGCCGCCGGCACCACCTCGTGCGCCAACTCCCACACGGAGCCGAGCAGCGTCGCGCCCCGCTCGGGATCACCGTCGTGCTCGGCGAGCCGGGCCTCGAGCCACAACACGTACGGCAGGCCGCCGCCGTCCGCCCCGGGCAGCGCCAGGTCGAGGTGGGCCTGCGCCACGGCGGCACGGGCCGCGTCGACGTCGCCCGCCAGGAAGTCGATCCAACCGAGCGACGCCTCCACCGTCGGCATCCCGGCGCGCGACCCGAGGTCCTCGTTGATCGTGCGGGAGGCGGCGCCGGCGGTGCGCGCCACATCCCACCGACCCGTCATCCACCCCACCAACGCCAAGATGCCCTGGTGCTGCGCCTCCTCGGCCGGCAACCCAACCTCCTCGCATGCCCGAGCGCCGCGCTGGAGCAGGTCGATGGCCTCGTCGGGACGATCGCTGTTGAGCAGCGCCAGGCCGACGTACACCCCGGGCGCCTGCCGCAGGACCGCCGGGTCGGCCGCCGCCAACGCCAGCGCCCGATCACCGCAGTGCAGCGAACGGGCGATGTCGCCGTGCAGCGCCGCCAGCCGGCACTGCACCAGCCAGCCGCCGGCGGCGGCCGCCGCATCTCCCAACTCGTCAGCCAGCGAGATCGTCTCCGCCGCAGTCGCCTGGGCCGCGCGCACATCGATGGTCCACAGCTGCGTCGCCGCCAGCGATGCCAGCAACCCGGCGCGCACGCGCGTCGGCTCGGTCTCGATGGCAAGTGCGGCACGCAGGTGGGGCAAGGCCGCGACGCGGTTCCCGTCGAGCTGGAGCGCTTCGGCCGCCAGGCGGTGGAAGGTCACCCGGCGTCGTCGCACCTCCGGGTCGTCCGGGTCGCCGTCGGCCGCGCGCGCCAAGCCGGCGGCCGCGCCCGCCGCAGCGTCGGCGAGCCGGCCGACGCGCGACTGCAGGCCGAGATACACGACGATGACGAGCGGCGCGGCCACCGCGAGCGACAGCGCGCCGAGCTGCCCGGCGAGCAGCGCCAGCACGAGCGCCGCCGAGGCCGAGGCCGCGGTGCTCACGCCGAGCATGGCGAAGTGCGTGCGCCACACGTCGAACGGATGGTCGCCGCGTTCGAGCGCCGCGGCGGTGGCCGTGAGGCCGGTGTGCACCAGGAAGTGCACGGTGGCCATCACCGCCAG
>CAZYKR010000167.1:0-9613 GCA_964648005.1 uncultured Iamiaceae bacterium | reverse complement strand
CGTGCGACTGCGTGGCTGGCATCGCCACGTGGCGCTGGTGCCGCAGGCGGCCTCGGTCTTCCAGGGCACGGTCGCCGACAACGTGCGCTTCTTCCGCGAGGACATCGCCGACGACGCCGTGCTCGATGCGTTGCGTCGCGCCCATCTCCTCGACGAGGTGCTGGCGCTGCCCGACGGCATCGGTGCCCGCGTCGGCGGCCCGACGGCACGGCTGTCGGGTGGGCAGCTGCAGCGCTTGTGCATCGCCCGCGCCCTGGTCACCTCGCCGGACGTGCTGTTCCTCGACGAGCCGACCAGCGCGCTCGACGTGCACTCCGAGGCGGCGTTCCAAGAGTCGCTGCTCGAGCAGAAGGGCACGACGACGCTGTTCATCATCGCCCACCGGCTCTCGACGCTGTCGGTGTGCGATCGCATCCTGGTGCTGCGCAACGGTGTGGTCGAGGCGTTCGGCCCGGCGACGGAGGTGCGCGCCGCCAGCCCGTACTTCCGGCGAGCCCTCGAGCTGTCGTCGCTGGATTGACTCCCGGGGAGCCGTCGGCGCCGCCGGTCCGCGCTCAGGTCAGGCCGTAGAAGAGCCGCTCGGTGACGCGCCGCGCCCGGCGGGTGACCCGTCGGTACGTCTCGCGCAGCTCGGCGGCGCTGGTGTCGAGCGATCGCGCCAGCCACGTGAGCTCCGAGGTCGCCACGGGCACGGACTCCACGGCGGTGCTGGCGACGAGGTAGAGGCGGTTGCGCGTGCGCGCACAGAACCGCAGGCTCTCGCGCAGCGCGTCGGCGTCGTCGGCGCTGAGGTGGTGATCGGCGACGAGCGCGTCGATCGCGGCTGCCGTCTCGATGTGGCGGACGCCGTGGCGCAGCTGCAGCAGCTGGACGGTGAACTCGACATCGCTCAGCGAACCTCGACCCAGCTTGAGGTGGAAGTCGGGGTCCTCGCCTTTGGGGATGCGCTCGCGCTCCATGCGCGCCTTGAGCCGTCGGATCGCACGGAGGTCGTCGTCGGTGACCGGTCGTTCCCACACCTGGGGTGCGACGGTGGAGACCAACGCCGAACCGACGGTCGCGTCCCCGGCGGCATGGCGCGCCCTGGTCATGGCCAGCCGCTCCCAGGGCTCGGCATACGACCGCCAGTACCGGTCGTAGGCGGTGATGCTGCGGGCGAGGGCACCTTGCCGCCCCTCGGGTCGCAGGTCGGTGTCGACGACGAAGATGCGCGAGGCGGGTGTCGAGCCGTTCAGCAGCCGACGGACCGCTTGTGCCACACGCGTCGCCTCCTCTGCGGCGTTGGCACCGTCTCCGTCGTAGACGAACACGACGTCGAGGTCGCTGGCGTAGCTGAGCGCCTGTCCGCCGTAGCGCCCGAGTGCCACGACGGCGATGGGTACCTGCGGGTCGACGTCGTCGAGCGCCAACTGCACCGTGGCGTCGGCGACGGCAGCGAGCTCCCGACCGACCTCGCGCACGTCGGCGTCGTCGAGCACGTCGCGTGCCGCGATCGACAGCAGCTCGCGGTCCTTCCATCGCTGCAATGCCTCGGCACGGTCCGCAGCATCGGTGCGCCACGCCACGGCGCGTTGCGCCTCCCCGGTCAACGCAACGGCGTCGGCCTCCGATCGTGCGCCGGCGGCACCGAGCCGTTCGACCATGTCCGGGTTGTGCACCAGCAGCTCGCCCAGGAGGCGAGAGGTGCCGAGCAGCACGCACGCCCGCTGGGCGGCGTCCGGGGCCTCGCGGAAGGCGTCGGACACCAACGTGCGTCGCTCACTCCCCGTCAGCAGGTTGCGCAGCATCAGCAGTCCGAGGTCTGGGTCGGGGGAGAGCGCCAGCCAACCGAGCACGAGCGGGAGCATCTGCTGCATCAGCCGGCTGGTGCGACTGAGCCCGCGCGTCAGCTCCGCCAGCGCCGCCGCCGTGCGTGCGGTGTCGGCGAAGCCGAAGGCGCTGAGCCGCAGCTCCGCGGCGCCGGGGCGCAGCGGCACGCCGTCGTCGTCGGCGATGGCGCCGAACGCTTCGAGCAGCGGCCGGAACCACAGCCGCTCGTGGATGGTGCGTACCCGGCTGCGCCGCCGGCGAAGGTCGGTGCCGAACCGCTCGCCCGCGGTGCCGGACGGACCATCCCGGTGGCCCAACAGGCGGGCGAGGCGGTCGAGCGCCTCGGGATCGGCGGGGAGCTCGTGCGTCCGGGTGTCGTTGTCGAGCTGCAGGCGGTGCTCGATCGTCCGGAGCAGCACGTAGGCGTCCGCCAGGTCGGCGCCGTCGGTCCGATCGATGTAGCCGGCACCGGCGAGCACCGCCAGCGCCTCCAGGGTCGTGGGTGTCCGCAGGGTGGCGTCGACGCGGCCGTGGACGAGCTGCAGCAGCTGCGCCGAGAACTCGATGTCCCGGATCCCGCCGGGGGCGCGCTTGAGGTCGCGGGTGCCGGCGGGTCGCGCCAGCGCGGCGCGCTCGCTGCGGGACTTGAGGCTGCGCACCGCTCGCAGGTCATCAGCACTGAACGGTCGGCTCCACAGCCAGCGTGCCGCGGTGTCGGCGAAGTGGGCGCCGAGGCGTTGCGCCCCCGCTGCCGGCCGAGCCTTGAGCATCGCCTGCAACTCCCACGGTTCCGCCCATCGACCCCAGTACGCCTCGTAGCTGTCGATCGATCGCACCAGGGCGCCGTAGCGGCCTTCCGGTCGCAGCGCCGTGTCGACCCGCCAGCAGCGTGACGCGACGGCCACCACATCGCGCGCCTGCTGCGCGACGTCGTCCGCCCGGCCGTCGCCGACGAGGAGGATGTCGATGTCGGAGCTGTAGTTCAGCTCGCGCCCGCCCAGCTTCCCCATGCCGATCACCGCGATGTCGGTTGCCCCCGCCAGTCGACAGGCGCCGCCGAGCACACCGTCGGCGAGGTCCGACAGCTGCCGGCCGACCGTGGCCAGGTCGAGCTCGCCCAGCAGGTCGGCCGCGGCGATCCGCAACAGCTCGCGCCGCTTCCAGATCACGAGGGCCTCGACCGACGGGGCGTCGAGTGGAGACGGCACCGCCCTGCCGGCCAGCACGTCGAGCGATGCCTGGTCGGCGAGGACCAGGCGCGCCAGGAACCGGCTGGCGTCGGCGACGGCCACGACGGCGGCGGCGAGATCGGGTTCCGCCTCGAGGCGAGCGGCATCGGCCGGGCGGGCATCGATCAGATGGTCGATGACGCTGCCGACACGGCGCGGTGACGCGGCGCGCTGCACGGCATCGGCCAGCGATGCCGGAGGGCGGGCGCGGGCGTCGGCCATCGCCGTGAGCCTAGGACCGGTCACGGGTCGGGCTCGTCGGCCCCCTGGGAGCAGGTCACGTTTCGGTGCGTTCGCCGTGTGTGCCAGCCTGGCGCCATGCCGCAGCTGCGACTCGGGATCGCACAGACCAACGTCGTCGTCGGGGACGTCGAGGGCAATGCCGTGTTGCTGGCGGAGGGCATCGCCCAGGCTCGAGCGGCCGGCTGTGCGCTGGTCGCGTTTCCCGAACTGGCGCTGACCGGGTACCCGCCGGAAGATCTGCTGCTCAAGCCCCGCTTCGTCGAACGCAACCTCGAGGTGCTCGCCGAGCTGGCGGCGCAGGTCCATGGGATCGTGGCCGTCATCGGGTTCGTGGATCGTGTCGGGGACGCCTTGGCCAATGCCGCGGCGGTGTGCGCTGACGGGACCGTCGTGTCCGTCTACCGCAAGCGGCGCCTGCCGAACTATGCGGTGTTCGACGAGCAGCGCTACTTCGTTGCGGGTGACGAGCCGCTGACACTCGTCGATGTCGCCGGCGTGCGCGTCGGGGTCACGATCTGCGAGGACGCGTGGTGGCCCGGCGGACCGATGCGTGATCTGGCGGCGGGGGGTGCCGAGTTGCTGGTCAACGTCAACGCCTCGCCGTACCACCGGGGCAAGGTGGCCCAACGGGAGGCGATGCTGGCCGAGCGGGCCGCCGAGGTGGCGTGTCCCATCGCCTACGTGAACCTGGTCGGTGGCCAAGACGAGCTGGTCTTCGACGGGGCATCGCTCGTCATCGGTGGCGACGGCGTCGTGCAGGTCCGTGCACCGCAGTACGAGGACGGTCTCGTCGTCGCCGACATCGACGTGCCGGCGCGCCAGGAGCCGGCGGAGGCGCTCCCGGTCGTCGCCGCCTTGGCGAACGCTCCGGTGCCCGTCGGCGTCTCGACGTCGTCGGCGGTGCTGGTCGACGACGCCGCCGAGGTGTACGGCGCGCTGGTGCTCGGCCTGCGCGACTACGTGCGCAAGAACGGCTTCGCAGAGGTCGTGATCGGGCTCTCCGGCGGCATCGACTCGTCCTTGGTCGCCTGCGTGGCCGTGGACGCGCTGGGCGCAGAGCACGTGCACGGGGTGTTGATGCCGTCGCGGTTCTCCAGTGATCACTCGGTGGTCGACGCCGAGGACCTGGCGCTGCACCTCGGCATCGATCACCGCACGATCCCCATCGAGTCGGCCCACCACGCCTTCCTGGAGCTGTTGGCGCCGTCCTCGGTCGGACGGCAACCCGGACTCGCCGAGGAGAACCTGCAGGCGCGCATCCGGGGCACGTTGCTCATGGCGCTGTCGAACATGTTCGGTTGGATGGTCATCACGACGTCGAACAAGAGCGAGAGCGCCGTCGGCTATTCGACCCTCTACGGTGACTCCGCCGGAGGCTTCGCCGTGATCAAGGACGTACCCAAGACGCTGGTCTTCTCGTTGGCAGCGTGGGTCAACGAGCGGGCGGGGCGGCAGCGCATCCCGTCGAACGTGCTGGTCAAGCCACCGTCGGCGGAGCTGCGACCCGATCAGCGCGACGACCAGAGCCTGCCGCCGTACGACGAGCTGGACCCGATCCTCGCGGCCTATGTCGAGGAGGACCGGACGGCAGCCGACCTCATCGAGGCCGGGTTCGACGCCGCGCTGGTGCGACGGATCACTCAGCTCGTCGACGTCAACGAGTACAAGCGACGCCAGTTCCCACCCGGCGTGCGTATCACGACCAAGGCGTTCGGCAAGGACCGGCGCCTGCCGATCACCAACCGCTTCCGCGGCTGAGACGACGGTCCACGACGACCGGTGCACGAGGGGGATGACGATGGGGGAAGCGATCCGGGTCGAGGACCACGGCGCGGTGCGGCACCTGGTGTTGTGCCGCCCCGACGAGTTCAACACCATCACGACGACGTTGCGCGACGAGCTGGACGTCGAGCTCGACCGGGCCGACCGTGACGGAGCGGTGAAGGTCGTGCTGGTCCGGGCCGAGGGCAAGGCGTTCTGCGCTGGCTTCGGGCTCGACTGGTCGACCGCGTCGCAAGCCGTCAACGACGGTGCCCGCGGTCGCGTCTGGGACACGGTGGCCGACGTGCAGATGATCGGCCGGTTCGGCAACACGTTCGCCAAGCTGCATGCCATCTCGAAGCCGACGATCGCCGCCGTGCAGGGCTGGTGCATCGCCGGCGGCACGGACATGGTGCTCAACGTCGACCTCATCATCGCCGCCGAGTCCGCTCGGTTCGGCTACCCGCCGGCACGGGTGTGGGGCGTGCCGGAGGCGCCGTGGGTCTGGGTGGCCCGTCTGGGCCTGGAGCGGGCGAAGCGGTACCTGTTCACCGGTGACGAGCTGACGGCACGGGAAGCGGCCGACGCCGGGATGATCCTCGAGTGCGTGCCCGACGACGAGCTCGACCGCCGCGCCGTGGCGTTGGCGGAACGCATGGCGCTGCTGCCGTTGAACCAGTTGCAGATGATGAAGTGGATGCTCAACGACGTGGCCCGTCATCAATACCAGCCCGACACCAGCCGACTGCTCGGCTTCATCTTCGACGGGGTGGCACGCCACACGCAGGAAGGGCTCGACTTCGTCGAGCGCGCCCAACAGGTCGGTTGGCGGGAGGTGATCCGCGAGCGCGACCGGCCCTTCGGCGACTACGGCGAACGAGACCGCTGACCGGGGGCGCCGGCAGCACCGAGCGTTCGACAGGTGGCGTTTAGAGTGGCCACCCGATCAGCACGGCGCGAAGGGAGTCGAGTGTCCGAGCCGAACCTGCCTCGAGCGCAGCTGCCGTGGAGTCGTCGCGAGGTGCCGGGCGCGTTCGGCATCGAGGCGATGGCCCGCCGTGTCGGCGCCTACGTCTGGGTCGAGCGCCGGCTCTTCGAGGTGCTCGGTACGTGGACGCCGGCCGTGCCCGAGCTGGACGTGAAGCTCCGGCTGGCCGTGCACAGCGCGCACCACGCCGAGCGGGCCGATCGCTTCTACGCCCGGCTCCCGGAGCTGCGCGAGCTCCCGGCCGACGACGTGTGTGTGCCGGCGAGCGCGGCCGTCGCCTCCCTGGTCGATGCGGTCGCGGGCACCGACGATCCGAGCACCACGATCGAGAAGCTCGTCGGCGTGTATCGGGTGCTGCTGCCGCACCTGATCGCGGTCTACTCGTTCCACCTCGCCAACACGGCGACGGTTGCCGACGAGCCGCTGGCGCGGACGCTGCGCCACGCCATCGCCGACGCCACCGACGACTGGCGTGACGGCGAACTGCTGACCCAGGTGCACCTGGTCGACGCCGCGGCCGTGGACCGGGCGGCGGCGCACCAGGGCGCGCTGCAGCAGCTCGTGGTGGCGGCGGGCGGCATCTGCGGGCCGGGCACCTTCGGCGACGGCTGACCGCCGGGTCGAGCGCTCGCTCAGCGCGCCCGGCAGGTGGGTTCGGCGATCGTCGCCGATGCCAGCACCGTGGCGCCGTCCATCACCTCGATGTCCGCGCCGGCACCCGCGGCGACGAGCACGTCGAGCACCGCCGTGCACACGGCGACGGCGTCGGTCCGATCGGTGCCGTCGACGACGGGCACCCGGTACCCGCCCAGGGGCTCACGCGTGAACAGCTCCCACACGATCAGCGTGTGCGCATCGGGGTGGTCGGTGGCGAGGGCGGTCTCGATGACGTCGTTCGACGGCAGGGGCACGCTGGTACCCGGGATGCCGGCGCTCCCGGCGCCGGGGGGTGCGACCGTGCCCGGCGTCGCCGCCGGCTGCTCGTTCCCCGAGCACGCCGAGGTCAGTCCGACGGCCAGCAGCGCTCCGCAGGCGATGATCGCCCGACGGCCGTGGACGACGGCGGGGATGGTCGTCAGGGGCGAACGGCGGCGCACGGGCGCCAGCCTCGCGGCTGTGTCGAGCACCCGACGCGATCGGGAGGCATGGAGATCGTGTGAGATCGCAGCAAAGGCATCGAGAAGGGCAGCGGGGAGCACTGGAAACCGCCCGACGGATGCCGACGGAGGTCACGAACCAGCAGCAGCGAGGCAGCGCAGCGGTGCCCGCCAAGCCCAGCGACGGGGTGTTCGCTCTGGCATCGAGGCGCGAAATCGCAGGTCGGAAGGCAAATTGGCGGGATCGGGCGCACAGGTTGGCGCTCTTGACCGCATCGGTATCGTAGACAGACGTCGAGGCCACGCCCGGAGCATCCGCAGCGCTGCGGCCCGGGTCCGGACGCTGCGGATTCGCATCCGCCGCCGGTTCTCCCGCAACATCTGATCGACCAGGAGCCGTGCCAAGGCTCCGAACCCCACGAGGTGCACCTTGGCGAAGGAGCGAGTTGAGCGTGACGAGGAAGACCTCGTCCGGTTGTACCTGACCGACATCGGTCAGTACCCGCTGCTCACCAAGGAGGACGAGGTTCGCCTGGCGCAGGCCATCGAGGCCGGCGTCGCGGCGCGGGCCGAGATGGATGCCGGCGGCAACCTCACGCCGGCTCGCAAGCGCGAGCTCCGCAAGACGGTCCGCGAGGGCGAAGACGCCGAGCGCACGTTCGTGCAGTCGAACCTCCGTCTCGTCGTGTCGATCGCCAAGAAGTACCAGGCGTCCGGTCTGCCCCTGCTCGACCTGATCCAGGAGGGCAACCTCGGCCTGATGCACGCCGTCGAGAAGTTCGACTGGCGCAAGGGCTTCAAGTTCTCGACCTACGCAACGTGGTGGATCCGTCAGGCGATCACCCGAGGCATCGCCAACACCGGGCGCACCATTCGCCTGCCTGTGCACGCCGGCGACACCCTCGCCCGGTTGCAGAAGGCCCGGGCCCGGCTCGAGCTGAAGCTCGGACGACCGGCAACCCTCGCCGAGCTGTCGGCCGAGGTCGAGATGCCGGAGGACAAGGTCACCGAGGCCCTGCGCTTCGCTGCCGAGCCGTTGTCGCTGTCGGAGCCGCTGCGCGAGGACGGCGACGCGGAGCTGGGCGACGTGGTCGAGGACCGCTCGGCCGAGTCCCCGTTCGAGACGGCGGCGACGTCCCTGCTCCCCGAGGAGATCCAGCGACTGCTGGCGCCGCTCGACGAGCGCGAGCGCGAGATCCTCAAGCTGCGTTTCGGTCTCGATCGTGGCGAGCCCCGCACCCTCGAAGAGGTCGGGGAGCACTTCAACCTCACGCGTGAGCGCATCCGCCAGATCGAGGCACGGGCGATGTCGAAGCTGCGTCACCCCTCGAGCGACACCGGCGCACGCGACCTGCTCGCTGTCTGACGGCTGACGAGTTCACGGCTGATCGGCATCGGCGGCGTCGTGGATGCACGGCCGCGGGGCGCGACCTACACTGCCGCCCCATGAAGAAGATCATCGTCATCGTCGCCCTGCTCGCCCTGGCCGCGTTCGCGGTCAAGAAGCTGCAGGACGCCGCCTGATCGATGCGGTGACCGGGTTCGTCCCGGCACCGCCACGTACGAGCGAGCTTCGACCGGCGCGCCCGTCCTCGAGGGGACGCAGGCGCGCCGGCGCGCGTCCGGGCGCAGGTCGGCGCCGGTCGGCGGCGACCGGGCGTCGCCCCAGCAACGTCGACGGCCATCGGCGTACGCGGTCCAGCGGGGTCGCTGCTGGTGCCGACACCTGTGCGCCGGACCGGGCGACCCAACGCGACGGGCGTAGCCCGCGCCGCCAGGCCACGACGCCTGCGACGGCGCCGAGCGCCAGCGCGCCGCCGACGACCGCCGCGGCGCGTGCCCGGGTGGGGAGCGCCACCCGCTCGCCGAGCGGGACGCCGTGCTCGAACGTGCGCACCTCCCACCCATTGGTGCGGGCGAGCCGCCGCAGGTCCTTGTCGGGGTTGACGGCAACCGGATGGCCGACCGCTTCGAGCATCGGCACGTCCGTCGCGGAGTCGGAGTACGCGAAGGACGCGTCGAGGTCGATGCCGCGCTCAGCGGCGAGCTCGCGCATGGCCTCGGCCTTGTACGGCCCGTAGCTGTAGTAGTCGACCTCCCCGGTGTAGCGCCCGGCGTCGTCGATGCGCGCCCGGCTGGCGATCACCCCGTCGACGCGCAGGAAGGTGCCGAGCGGAGCCACGATCTCGATCGGCGACGCGGAGATCAGATAGACCTCGCGACCTGCCGCCTGGTGAGCGCGGATCAGGTCGAGCGCCTCGTCGTACACGATCGGTTCGATCACCTCGGTGAGGTTGTCGTACACCAGAGCCGAGATGCGCGCCTGGTCCCAGCCACGAGTGATGCGAAGGGCCGACTCGCGGAACTGACGCATGCGTTCCTCGTCGGCGCCCAGCCAATGGAAGATCAGGTTGCTCCACAGGGCGCGTACCAGCAGCCGACGGTTGATGAACCCGGCGTCGAGCAGCGGCCGCCCGAACGCCACC
>CAZYKR010000166.1:0-9761 GCA_964648005.1 uncultured Iamiaceae bacterium | reverse complement strand
CACTGCTGCCTCCCGTAGGAGTCTGGGCCGTGTCTCAGTCCCAGTGTGGCTGATCGTCCTCTCAGACCAGCTACCCGTCGAAGCCTTGGTGGGCCGTTACCCCGCCAACAAGCTGATAGGCCGCGAGACCCTCCCGAAGCGAAATTCTTTCCTCCATCGAACATGCGATCAATGGAGGGGATCCGGTATTAGACCAGGTTTCCCCGGCTTATCCCAGACTTCGGGGCAGGTTTCTCACGTGTTACTCACCCGTTCGCCGCTAGGTCTTCACGGTGCAAGCACCGATGGACCTCGCTCGACTTGCATGTATTAGGCACGCCGCCAGCGTTCGTCCTGAGCCAGGATCAAACTCTCCGTCGAGATCTCGGACTGCCTCGCCGGCCGGAATCTGGCCGGGTCGACAGACCCTCGATCGAAGAGCCGGTGAGAGCAGCCAAGCTCTCTCCGACTGGCACATGCACTCTCTAGGAGTGCGTATGCAGGTAATTGACATCGTCTGTCACGCGATCGATCCTCCGTGAGCCTGAGCCCACTGGCTGGAGGGGACGAACCCGTGCAGACGCCCGCACTGGCATAAATCGTCTTCTGTTCCGTTTTCAAGGAGCGCCTGTCCGAGTCGGCTGCTGCCGGTGCTCGGCGCTTCGTCGCTCTCGGCTCGGGGTCGAAACCCGTGAGCTGAGCGGCTGGCCACTCTATCGACCCGGTTGTGACCCGGTCAACTCGGCGCCCGATCCCCGGTTCGGGGTGCGGGTTCCGTTTGTGGCGGCTCACCAATGTACCAAGGTGCCTCGGCCAGTTCCAAACCAGGACGGTCCGTTTTCCTGTGACGTTCGTCGCAGCCCCCGACGCCGCTCGCGGCGCCCTGGGAGCCCCGACCCGTGCACGCTCGTCAGGTGACGACGATGAGGTGACGACGCTTCTTGCCGCGACGCAACATCACGTAGCGACCGTGCAGGACCTCGGCGGGCTCGAGTGGCCGCAGTGCCGTCACGATGGTGTCGTTGACCGAGGCCCCACCCTGTTCGATGGTGCGACGGGCGTCGCTCTTCGACGTCGCCAGACCGACCTCCACCAGGAGGTCGACCACTGCGGTACCCACCACACGATCGCTCGGCAGCTCGCTGCTCGGGATCTCGTCTGCAAGGGCCGCCAACTCGGCCGGCGCCAGCGAGTCCGTCGAGCGGGCGAAGTCGGCAGACGCCGCTGCGGCGTCAGCCGCCGCGGTCGCACCGTGGACGAGTGACGTGACCTCGATCGCCAGGCGGCGCTGGGCGCTCCGTTGCTCGGGCGCGCGTCGGTGCGCCTCGGCGATGGCGGCGGCCTCCTCCACCGGCAGGAGCGTCAACTGCAACAAGAGCCGTTCGACGTCGGCATCCGGCACGTTGACGAAGTACTGGTACAGCTCGTACGGCGATGAACGCTGCGGGTCGAGCCACACGGCCCCGGCGGCGGTCTTGCCGAACTTCGCGCCGTCAGACCGGGTGATCAAGGGCACGGTCACGCCGTAGGCGCGCCGGCCCAGCGCCTTGTGGATCAAGTCGATGCCGGCGGTGATGTTCCCCCACTGGTCCGAGCCGCCCACCTGCAGCTCGCAGCCCTCGTGCTCGAACAACCACCGGAAGTCGTTGGCCTGCAGCAGCATGTAGGAGAACTCGGTGAACGAGATGCCTTGATCGCTCTGCACCCGGACCCGGACGGACTCCTTGGCGAGCATCTGGTTCACGGTGATGTGCTTGCCGACGTCGCGCAGGAAGTCGAGGATCGAGACCGGCGCCGTCCAGTCCCGGTTGTCGACCAGCCGGGCGGGGTTGCCGGGACGGGCGAAGTCCAAGAAGGCGGACAGCTGGCCGCGGATGGCGGTCAGGTTGTGGTCGAGCGTCGCCTGGTCGAGCAGGTTGCGCTCGTCGGAGCGCCCGGACGGGTCGCCCACCATGCCGGTGGCACCTCCCGCTAGGGCGATGGCGTGATGTCCGTGCTCCTGGAACCGGCGGAGCAGCAGCAGCGGCACGAGGCTGCCGATGTGCAGGCTGTCCGCGGTCGGGTCGAAGCCGCAGTAGACGGTGATCGGCTGCTCGAGGCGCTCGGCGAGCACCGTCGGGTCGGTGCTGTCGTGGACGAGACCGCGCGCGGCGAGGTCGTCGAGGATGGTCGGCACGGCGAGCGTCCCTTCTCCGCCGCGCGACGCGCGCCGACGGTCCGATGGTCGATCCCCACCAGTGTGTCCGGCGCGCCGACGCGGGAGCGACCTCGATTCGTCCCGGTCCGTCCGGACCCGTCTGGCAGCGCGCCTGCGCCGTCGGCCACAGTGGCATCCGTGCCCGACGCGACCTCCCGCCCGAGCAACGATGTCTCCGACGGCGTCGGTGCCGACGACCGCGAGCCTCGGCCCGATGGCGAGCACGACGCCGTGACGCGGCGCCGATGGGGTGTGTGGGGCGCCGCGGCGCTGATGGTTGCGATGGCGGGCCTGTGGGCCTACGCCTTCCTCGCGCCCCAGGACGTGCCCGGACGGATGGACGACACGGCATTCCCGACGGCAGCCGAGCCCGTGTGCGCGGCCGCTGCGAGCGAACTGGCGGCGCTCCCCCGCTCGCTGGACGCCACCGACCCTGTCGAGCGGGCGGCACAGGTCGATGCCTCGACCGACCGGCTCGAGGCGATGGTCGACGAGTTGGCGACGCTGGTGCCGACGACCCAGCCCGAGCAGCAGATGGTGACCGAGTGGCTCGACGACTGGCGCCGGTACCTGGCGAACCGTCGGGACTACGCCGAACGGCTGGCGGCGGGTGACATCGACGCCCGGTTCTACGTCGACCAGTCCGAGCGCGACGGGCGCCAGATCACCAATGCGCTCGATCGCTTCGCCGACATCAACAAGATGTCGGCGTGCGCGTCGCCCAGCGACGTCGGCTGAACGGCCGTCACCAACTGAGGCGGCGCAGGGCGCCACGCGCCACCGGCAGCCCACGACGGGCGAGGCGCAGCAGACCGTCGTCGGCACCGAGCGCCGCCAACTCGTCCGGCAGGACCCACCGCAGGTCGTGCGACTCGTCGTTGCCGACGAGCGTGGCGTCGGGCGGCGCCAGCACCACGAACCGCACGTCGAGGTGCAGGTGCGGCGCTTCGCTCGGCGGTGCCACCTCATGGACGTCGATGTCGATGGCCGGGCGCAGGACCACCAGTCCGACGATGCCGGTCTCCTCGGTCGCCTCACGCCACGCCACGTGGGCCAGGTTGCCGTCGCCGTCGGCGTGGCCGCCCGGCTGGAGCCACCGGTCGAGCTTGGCGTGGTGCAGCACCGCCACGCGCTCACCGTCCGCGTGCACGACGAGCGCCGAGCCCGTGAGGTGCCCCGGGCGGCAGGTGCGCTCGAGCGCATCCGGGTGCTCGTCGACGAAGGCCGCAACGTCGTCCCGCCGGGCGCCCTGGGTGCCGTCGGCCGGGGCGTAGGCGGCGAGCTGCGCCGCGGCCTCGGCTCGTGCCGCCGGCTCCCCCACCACGGGTGCCAGGCTGGCCGAGCCCGGCCGGAGTGGCTCGAAACGGGTCACGATCGCCGTCCGCCGTTCGACGGCCGGGAGGTCCACGGGCTCGCCGGAACACAGAAGCGCCACGGACGCTCCGCTGCGAGGCGGATGCCGATCCGCGTCGAGCGCTCCGGGTGACGCGGCGGCGCGACACCGTCGTCGACGAGCAGGACCGGGCCGGCGGGGTCGAGGAGATCGATGCCGTCATGGGCACGGTCGATCGACAGCGCCTCGCACAGCTTGGCCGGTCCCGAGCACAGCTGGCGGGGCGAGCGCGCCCGGGGACGAGCCGCAGCCATGACGTCGAGACCCCCGATCGGCTCGGCGGCGCGCACCAGCACGGCGCCGGGTTCGCCCTCGGGTCCGACGACGACGTTGGCACAGTGGTGCATGCCGTAGGTGAAGTACACGTACAGCAGGCCCGCACGGCCGAACATGGTGGCGTTGCGCTCCGTGCGACCTCGCGCCGCATGGCTCGCCGGGTCGTCGGCTCCGGCATAGGCCTCGACCTCCACGATGCGCGCCCAGCGCTGCCCCTCGACGGCGCCGTCCCCGGCCGGCGCGCTGCGGCGTACCAGCACCTTGCCCAGCAACGTCGGCGCCACGGCGGCAGGCGCGCCCGTCAGCGCCGAGGGGTCGACCAACCGCCAGCCCGACGGCATGCCGACGTCCGGTTGGTCAGCCATCGGCATCGGGTAACCACGGCGCCAGCCGGGCGTCGACGCCGGCGAGGCGCGCCGTGAGGCGCTCCAGCTGCTCGGCCACGGGTCCCGGCCCGCCGCCGCCGCGCGTCGTGCGCCGCTGGACCGCCACGCCGGGTCCGAGCAGCGCCACGGCGTCGGGCCCGAGGTCCTCGGAGGCGGCGACGAGATCGGCCAGGGGAATTCCCTCGTCGAGCGAGCGTCGCACCAGGGCCCCGACGATGGCGTGGGCCTCCCGGAAGGGCACGCCGGTGACCACGAGGTGCTCGGCCAGGTCGGTCGCCGCCGTCACCTCGGCATCGGCGGCGGTCGCCATCGCCTCGGTGCGGAAGGTGGCCGTCGCCAGGAGGCCGCCCATGGCGATCGCCCCGAGACGTACCTGGTCGAGGGAGTCGAACAGCGGCTCCTTGTCCTCCTGCAGGTCGCGGTTGTACGCCAGCGGCAGCCCCTTCAGCGTCACGAGCAGTCCGGTGAGGTTGCCGATCAGGCGGCCGGCCTTGCCCCGAGCGAGCTCGGCGATGTCGGGGTTCTTCTTCTGCGGCAGCATCGAGCTGCCCGTGGCGTAGGCGTCGTCGAGGCCCAAGAAGCCCACCTCCTCGCTGGCCCACAGCACGATCTCCTCGCCGAGGCGCGAGAGATGCACACCCGCCAGCGCCAGCACGAACAGCGCCTCGGCGACGAAGTCCCGATCGCTGACGGCGTCGAGCGAGTTGTCGAACACCGCACCGAAGCCGAGGTCGGCAGCCACCGCCTCCGGATCCAGGGGCAACGACGAGCCGGCGAGCGCGCCAGCGCCCAGCGGCGAGACATCCATGCGCTCGAGGGCGTCGACCAGCCGGTCGATGTCTCGGGCCAGGGCCCAGGCGTGGGCCGCCAGATGGTGCGCCAGCAGGACCGGTTGGGCGCGCTGCAGGTGGGTGTAGCCCGGCAGGTAGGCGTCGCCGGCCTCGGCGGCGCGGCTCGCCAGGACCGCCGCCAGATCCGTCAGCGCCGCGCCGGTGACGGCCAGCTCGCGCTTGGTGTACCGGCGCAGATCGGTGGCGACCTGATCGTTGCGGCTCCGGCCCGTGTGGAGCTTGGCGCCGGCGGCCCCGGCAAGCTCGGTGACCCGACGCTCGACGGCGGTGTGGATGTCCTCGTCCGATGGCACGAACGTGAACGTGCCCTCGGCGAGCTCCGCCTCGACAGCGTCGAGCGCGCCGAGCACAGCTACCACCTCGTGGTCGGCCAGGATGCCGGCGTGTCCCAGGCCGCGGACGTGGGCGCGCGAGCCAGCGATGTCGTCGCCCGCCAATCGCCGGTCGAAGGGCAAGCTCACCGTGTACGCCATGAGCGCCTCGGCAGGACCCTCACCGAAGCGGCCGTGCCAGAGCGTGTCGCCGCCGGACATCGTCTCAGGCCCCCGCCTGCGCCTGCTTGGCCGCCCAGGTCTCGATGCCCAGGCCCCAGAGCTTCACGAAGCCTTCCGAGTCCGCGTGGTTGAAGCTGTCGGCGGCGTCGTAGGTGGCGAGGCCGTAGTCGTAGAGCGAGTACGGGCTGCGGCGCCCGACGACGAAGCACCGTCCCGGCTCGAGGCGCAGGCGCACATCGCCGGTCACGAAGCGCTGCGACGAGTCGATGAAGGCGTCGAGCGCCTCTTTCAAGGGCGAGAACCACAGCCCGTCGTAGACGAGCTCGGCGTAGCGGTGCTCCAGCCCGATCTTGTGGCGCTGCAGGTCGCGCTCGAGGGTGAGCGCCTCGAGGTCGCGGTGCGCCGTGACCAACGCCAGCGCACCCGGCGCCTCGTACGTCTCGCGGCTCTTGATGCCGACCCGCCGATTCTCGACCATGTCGAGCCGGCCCCAGCCGTAGCTGCCCACCACCTGGTTGAGCGTGGTGATCAGGTCGTGCGGCGCCAGAGCATCCCCGTCGACAGCGACGGGCCGGCCGGCCTCGAACGAGATGGTGAGGTCGCGAGGCTCGGTGGCGCGCGGCACGGTCATCTCCCACACGCCCGCTGGCGGCTCGGCCCACGGGTCCTCCATCTCACCGCACTCGATGGCGCGGCCCCAGAGGTTGTCGTCGATCGAGTACAGCTTCTCTCGAGTCGCCGTGATCGGGATGCCGTGCTCGGCGGCATAGGCGATGCAGTCTTCGCGGGTCATCCCCCAGACGCGCACCGGTGCCAGCACCTCGAGATCCGGCGCCAGCGCCCGAGTGGACACCTCGAACCGGACCTGGTCGTTGCCCTTGCCGGTGCAGCCGTGGGCGACGGCGTCGGCACCGTGGGCCCGCGCCGCCGCGACGAGGTGCTTGGTGATCAGCGGGCGTGACAGCGCCGAGACCAGCGGGTACTGGTTCTCGTAGAGGGCGTTGGCCGACAGCACCGGGGCGCAGTAGTCGCGGGCGAACTCCTCGCGGCAGTCGACGACCACCGCCTCGCTCGCCCCCGCCGCCTTGGCGCGTCCGATGAGCGCGTCCCAATCGCCGCCTTGACCCACGTCGCAGGCCACGGTGACGACCTCGACGCCCCACTGCTCGATCATCCAACGGACGGCGACGGAGGTATCCAGTCCGCCGCTGTACGCCAGCACAACTCGCTCGGCCATCGCTTCGTGTCTCCTGGTCAGGTGCGCCGGGCCCGGCCGGGCACGGCGCGCATGGTTGTTCGGTCGTTCACCGCTCCGCCAGTCGACGGAGCTCCTCGGCGACGGCTCCGCCGCCCCGGGTCTCGTCGGCCACCACGAGCAGCGTGTCGTCGCCGGCCACGGTGCCCAGCACGCCGGCGAGGTTCGCCCGGTCGAGCGCCGCCGCCACGACATGGGCCGAGCCCGGCGGGGTGCGCACGACCACGAGGTTCATCGATACGTCGACGTCGACGACCCAGTCAGCGCAGACGCGCCGGAGCTGGTCCATCGGCGCCACCTGTTGTGCGGGGAGCTCGGGGATGGCGTAGGCGGTGTGCCCACCGGGGACCCGGATCTTGATGGCACCGAGCTCCTCGAGGTCGCGCGACACGGTCGACTGGGTGGCGGACACGCCGTGATCCCCCAGCAGCTCGACGAGCTCGCCCTGGTTGTGCACGGCGTGGCCCTCCACGAGCTGTGCGACGAGGTGTTGCCGTTGGCGCTTGCCCAGGCGCCGTGCGGTGGTCGACGTGGACACGTTCACTGGTCCAGCAGCCAGGCGAGCAGGCCGCGAGCGGCGTGCATCCGGTTCTCGGCCTGCTTCCAGATCAGGCTGCGCGGCGACTCCAGCACCTCGGCGCTGACCTCCTCGCCGCGATGCGCCGGAAGGCAGTGCAAGAAGATCGCCTGATCGGCGGCGAGCGCCATCAGGTCCTCGGTGACCTCGAACCCGGCGAAGGCCTTGCGTCGGGCTGCCGCTTCGTCCTCCTGCCCCATTGACGTCCACACGTCCGTGTACACGACGTCGACGCCCTCGACGGCCTCCTCGGGACGGTGGGTGAGCTGCGGCCGCACACCGGCGCGCGCCAGGCGGTCGAGGTCCTCGGGCCGCATGCCGTAGCCGAGGGGACTGGCGATGCGGACCTTGCCTCCGAGCATGCCCACCGACAGCGCCAGCGAGCGGGCGACGTTGTTGGCGTCGCCGACGTAGGCCACCTGCACGCCCTGGATCCGTCCGAAGTGCCGGCCGATGGTCAGCACGTCGGCGAGCCCCTGGAGCGGGTGCGCCTGGTCGCTGAGCATGTTCACGATGGGCACCGACTCGGTCACAGCCATCCGCTCGAGCACGGCGTGGTCGAAGACGCGGGCGCCGATGGCAGCGTGATAGCAGGCGAGCGTGCGGGTGACGTCCTCGACGGTCTCGCGTCCGTCGAGGCCCACCTCGTCGCCCCGCAAGGTCACCGGCTGGCCGCCGAGCTGGGCGACGGCGCGCTCCATCGAGTGGCGGGTGCGGGCCGAGGGCTTCTCGAACAGCAACGCCATCCCCTTGCCGTCGAGCACGGCGGGGGGATCGGTGCGCTCGGCGAGGCCCAGCACGGCGCCGAGCTCGTTCGGCGTCAGGTCGTCGATCTCCAGCAGGTGTCGCATGTCGCTCCTCACTCCCCCGCCCGCACCGTGGCCATGGCCTCGGCGAGGATCGCCATCGCTTCGTCGATCTGCTCCTCGGTGACGGTGAGTGGCGGCGCCAGCCGCAGCGCCGTCGGGGTGACGGCGTTGATGACGAGACCCTTGGCCAGGGCCGAGTTCGCCACGGCCTTGGCATCGAGCCCGTCGAGCTCGGCGGCCACGAGCAGGCCGAGCCCCCGGACCGCCGCCACGCCGTCGAGACCAGCGAGCGCAACGGTGAGGCGCTCGCCCATCGCTGCCGACCGTGCCGGCAGGTCGTCGCGCACCATCACCTCGAGCACGGCCTGCGCCGCAGACGCGGCCAGCGGCTGGCCGCCGTAGGTCGTGCCGTGGTCGCCCGGCTCGAACACGGCCGCCACGTCGCGCCGCGCCCAGCAGGCGCCGATCGGCATGCCGTTGCCCAGCGCCTTGGCCAGCGTGACCACGTCGGGCCGCACACCGGCGTGCTCGAAGCCGAACCAGCGCCCCGTACGACCGAGGCCGGTCTGGACCTCGTCGAGCATCAGCAGGATGCCCCGCTCGTCGCAGAGACGCCGCACGCCCTGCAGGTAGGCCGGGTCGACCGGGTTGACACCGCCCTCACCCTGCACCGGTTCGAGGAGCACCGCGGCGACGGTGTCGTCGAGGAGCCGCTCGAGGTCGGCGAGGTCGTTGAACAGCGCGTGCCTGAAGCCTTCGGGCAGCGGTTGGAAGGGTTCGTGCTTGGCCGGCTGGCCGGTGGCGTGCAGCGTCGCCAGGGTCCGGCCGTGGAACGAGCCGAAGGCGCTGACGACGACGTGACGACCCCGTCCGCCGAACCGCCGCGCCAGCTTGATGGCGCACTCGTTGGCCTCGGCGCCCGAGTTCGTGAAGAAGATCTGGCCACCGCCACCCAGCAGGCGATCGAGCTCGACGGCCACCCGCCAGCCGGGCTCGCTCCCGAACAGGTTGGACACGTGCTGGAGCGTCTGCGCCTGCACCGCCACGGCATCCGCCACCTCGGGATGGCTGTGACCGAGCGACGTGACGGCAAGGCCACAGAGGAAATCGAGGTAGCGCTTGCCGTCGCGGTCGAACAGCTCGGTGCCGGCGCCGCGCACGAACTGCACCTGCGGTGCGGCGTACGTCGGCATGAACGGGCAGGCGTCCAGGTCGCCAGGCGCGCCCATGGCCTCGGCGTGTGCGTTCATGGGGACCACCTCGTGATCATCGTGCCGACGCCGGCGTCGGTGAACAGCTCCAGGAGCAGCACGTGCGGGATGCGCCCATCCAGCAGGTGCACGGCCGGGACGCCCCGGTCGATGGCGTCGAGGCACGAGTCGACCTTGGGGATCATCCCGCCCGAGATGACCTTGTCGTCGACGAGGACCCGCAGCTCCGTCGCCGAGACCCGGGTGATGAGCGTCGCCGGGTCGTCGATGTCGCGCAGCAGCCCGGCGACGTCGGTCAGGTACACGAGCTTCTCGGCACGGAGGGCCGCAGCG
>CAZYKR010000165.1:0-9775 GCA_964648005.1 uncultured Iamiaceae bacterium | reverse complement strand
CGTACGACCCGGCCGCCCGGAGAGCGAGGACGTTACAGCCGCGGGGCGCCCCCCTGCCTTGCGCCAGGCGCGTGCCACAACGAGTGGCACGGAACGGACGGGCTCTGACCCGTCTGCATGACGCCGACCAAGCTGCGGAGGTATCTTGCTCACCGTGGCGGGTGACTGGGTTCGGCCGTACCGCGCCGGCGTCGTGTGGCAGGTCGTCTGGTGGCTCGACGTCGTATTCGCCGCCGTGATCGGCACCACCGGGACAATCCTCTTCGTCGCCGGCGTCGCCGCGCTCGAACCGCCGGTCGCACTATTCGCGATGTTCGTTCTGGTGTTCTCCCTCACGATCGGGATCGGCGCGTGGCGCCTGCTTCACCTCGGTGTGTGGACAGGCACCGATGGAGTCGAGATTCGCACCATCGCCAAGAACGCGCAGCGCCTCCCGTGGTCGGCGGTCGAACGGTTCGAGGTCGGTCGTGGCCGATCGCTGTGGCCCTTCGTCCGCCCTGCTCCGCAAGTCAGCGTCGTCGTACGAGGCCATCCCCCGGTGCTCGTGCCCGGCCTCTGGCGACGATCGCCGTTCACCTGGGGTGGCGTCGGACCGGATCGCATCGTCGAGGAGCTCAACCAGCGCCGCCCCGACGTGGCCTCGCGAAGCTGACGGGGACGCCGGTCGACATCCGCGAACCTCCCCGCGTCCGGCCCTTCGGTTCGGTACCGTCCTGCGTCATGGGATGGGTCGCGGGCAAGTCACAACGGGGCAACGGACGACGCGTCGTGCTGACGATCACCATCGTTTGCGCAGCCGCCGCGTGTGCATCGCCGGCAGGGACAGAGGCGCAGGACACGACCACATCTGCCCCGGCGACGTCATCGCCAGGCACGACGTGGCCATACACCGTCGACGACTACGTGACCGAGGTGGCCGGCCAACCGAGCGGCCTCACCGACGTGATGACCGCCTCGGAGGCGGAGTGCTTCGCCACGACGATGATCGAGGGCATCGGCATCGAGCGCCTAGCCGAAGCCGAGGTGACGCCGGCCGACCTGGCGGCGTCTGACGACGTCGACGAGCTGGTCGGCTACGAGGAGGGCCGTCGGATCGTCGGCGACGCCATGGCCGACTGCGTCGACTTCCACGAGCTCGTGTTCTCCCAGAGCGATGTGCCGGCAGCGTTCGCGGCATGCCTGCGGGAGAAGGTGAGCGAACGAGACCTGGTTGAGGTGCTCCTCGGCACAACCGAAGGCGAGTTCCAGCCAACGCCTGCGGCCGACGCCGCATGGGAGCGCGCCACCACGGCCTGCCCGGAGGCGATGGCGGAGCTGGGCAACTGACGCAGCGATTCTCCCGACGCGCCGGCTGACGTGGTACGACGGCACGGTGCTTGGCGACCTGAGGATCCCCGATGGCCTGACGCTGGCGCGGACCACACCAGCCTTCGATGCCGAGGCCATGCCCGAGGGGCTGCTCCGTGCGCACCGGGTGGCACCCGACGTGTGGGGTCTGCTTCGTGTGCTCGACGGCGAGGTGACCTTCGTGCTCGAAGCCACGGAGGAGCGTCGGGTGGTGCGAGCCGGGGACGAACAGGTCATTCCTCCCGACGTCGAGCACCATGTGGAGCCCGGTCCCGGCGCACGCTTCGAGGTGGCGTTCTACCGATGAGCGACTCGATCGACCGCGCCGACGATGCCGACGACGTGGTGCTGGCGCGCCTCACGGCGACGCTCGACGAGCTGGGTGCGCTGCTGCACCGCGTCGGCGAGCGCCGGTGGGCCACGACGATCGACCGCAGCCGAGCGTGGATCGCCGCCGGCGACGCCTACGGGATCGATGCACTGCTCGGCACGTTCGGTGGTGCCGGGTCGATCAACGACCTCGTCCTGCACGAGGCCAACGGCCACGACGGAAGCGACGTCGACCTCGACGCTGCCGACCTGCGGCTGCGGCAGTTGCTCGGGGACAGCTATCACGACGCACGAGAGCTTCAGCGATCGCTGCGTCGGTCCGATGGCGCGTGAGCCGGGGACCGCCCAGACATCGGCGACCGATCCACCGGACGGCCAGAATGCCCGGGTGAGGACACGACGCATCACCATCGCCGAGCGGCGGGCGCGGCTGGCGCGGCGCCATCGCCTGATCCCGTCGACCCGGACCGATGACATCGCGGCCATCGCCGACTCGCTCGTGGCGCTGCACTCGTCCGACCCGGCGTCGGTGTTCCTCTCGGCGATGGCCCGGATGCGCCATTCGTCCGTCGCTGCCGTGGACGCCGCGCTCTACGAGGCCCGGAGCGTGCTCCGCTTCCACGCCATGCGCCGCACCCTGTGGGTCGCGACCCCCGAGGTGGCGAGGCTGGCCCACGCCTCGTCCACGACGAAACTCCTCGCTCCCGAGCACCGCCGGTTCGTGGCGTTGCTCGCCGCCAACGGCATCGCCGACGACGATGACGGCGACGCCTGGATCGCGTCGGCGAAAGCGCAGGTCCTGGCGGCACTGCACCAGGCGGGCGAGGCGTCGACACGCCAACTCGGGGAGGCGGTGCCGGCCCTGCGCCAACCCATCGAGATGGCGCCCGGCAAGCGGTACGCCGCCACCCAGGGCGCGCATGTGCGGGTCATGCTGCACCTCGGCTTCGAGGGGGTCGTGGTGCGGACCCGGCCGACGGGCTCGTGGATCAACAGCCAGTACCGCTGGGCGGCGATGGACGACTGGGTGCCCGGGGGCATCGCCGGCATGGATCCACGGGAGGCCGCCGCCGGGCTCGTCCGTCGTTGGCTCCACACCTTCGGTCCCGGCACCACCACCGACGTGCAGTGGTGGACGGGCTGGACCCTCGGCGACACCCGGCGGGCGCTCGACGACGCCGGCGCCGTGGCGGTCACGATGCAGGGCGCTGACGGCGATACGGATGGCTGGTTGGCGCCTGACGACGTGGATCCAGTGCGCGGATCGTCCCGGTGGGTAGCGCTCCTGCCCGGTCTCGATCCGACGACCATGGGTTGGAAGGACCGCCGCTGGTACCTCGACGCCGCAGTCGCCTCGCAGGTCGTCGACCGCAACGGCAACGCCGGCCCCACGATCTGGGTCGACGGCCGCGTCGTGGGCAGCTGGGTGCAGCGGCGCGACGGGACCGTTGCGCTCGGGTGGCTCGTCGACGTGCCGTCTGCCCGTCGCGCCCAGGTCGAGGCAGCGGCGCAGGCGTTGGAGGCTGCCATCGGTGACATCCGGGTCTCCGTGCGCTTCCCGGCACCGATCCAGGCCGAGCTGCTCGCGTCCTGACCGAGACGCTGCTTCAGCGTTGCTGGCGACGGGTGCGGGCCTTGGATCGGTACATGCCCTGATCGGCTTCTGCCAGCAGGTCGTCCATTGTGCGGCCCGACCCGCCGTCGACGACGACGCCGATGCTCGCCGTCACGGCAACCGGGCCGCCCTTGCATGCGATGGGGTGAGCGACGGCCTCGCCGATGCGGCCGGCGAGCTCCTCGGCGACTGCTGCGTCGTCGGTGCCGACCAGGACCACGACGAACTCGTCGCCGCCGAGTCGGGCGACGATCGGTTCGGGACCGACGACATGCCGCAACCGTTCGGCGACCTGGCACAGCACGACGTCCCCGGCGGCATGCCCGAGGCGGTCGTTCACTGCCTTGAAGCCGTCGAGATCCACGGCGAGCACCGTGGTCGGTGTCGAGCCCAGATCGTCGGGCAGCATGCCGAAGAAGCCGCCGCGGTGCAGCACATCCGTGAGCGCATCGTGCGTCGCTGCGTGCTTGAGTCGTGTCGAGTCGTGGTGGATCTGCAGGAGCAACCGCAAGGTGTTGGCGATCGTCTCCAGCGGGTACCGGTGCGCTTCGATCGGTGAGGCATCTTCGGCGGCGAACACGGTGACGAGTGCCGGGTCGTGGCCACGAGGGTCGTCGACGGCGATCACGCGGCAGCCTCGGAGGCCCTCGGCGCGCACCTGTGCCCGGAGCGTCGGGTCAAGCGTGGCGCAGTCGGGGTCGACCACCTCTCGGCCCTCGGCGAGCGCCACCTGCCATGGCGACCCGGGCGACGCGTTCGCTCCGCTCAACGCCGCCGGCAGCGGCGACCCGACGACCAGCGGCGTGCCGTCGTCGTGGCTCGTCCGGATGATGCAACGGGCAGTGGGGTTGCGCCACAGGTCGAAGTCGGGCAGCAATGCCACGACCGACTCGAACGAGCCGCCCGACGACAGGGCCTCGAGCACGCGATCGGTCAGGTCGTGATCGCGCATGCGACGCCCGACCGCCACGAGCATCTCGTCGAGCACGGTCACCTGCACGTCGAAGATCTCGTAGCGACCGTCGGCACACCGAAGCCGGTAGGGGGCGCCGTCATGGGCGCCGCGGAGGTGATCGACCTCCGACAGGGCCAACGCCATCGCCCGCTCCGCGTCATCGGGATGCAGGTACTCGGCGAGGGAGCGACCTACCACCTCGGCGCGCTGGTAGCCGAGGCGTTCGAGACCGGCATCGTTGATCCAGAGCAGCTCGCCGGTCCGGGCGAAGGCAGCGATGAGATCGGGAGAGCGCTCGACCACCGCCGAGCGGACCAGCTCGATCAGCGCACGTTGGTCGCTGTCCTCGTTGTCGGCCCCGCCTCCCGCCGCCATCTCGGAGCGGTCAGTTCGCCTGGGAAACGGTGGTGCTCGGGCTCCCGCTGTCGCCTCCGGTGTCGAGGTCCCCGACGTCACCCGAGTCGCCGTACAGCTCGTCGTCCGACGAGCCCTGAGAGAAGACGCCGCCTCCACTCGACGACGAGCCCATGTCGCTGTCGGACTCCTCGGCGACCTCGTCATCGGCCGGGATCGTGATGTCGACCGGCTCGCCCAGGTCGGTGAAGTCGATGGACATCTTGATGCGGTAGGTCATGTCCATGTCGGGCATGGCGAAGGAGGTGCCGGTGGTGTCGAGGTCCTCGCCCATCGACCCGAACATGCCCATCATCATGGAGAACAGCGCCGACATCAGGTCGCCGAGGTCAGCGTCGATCTCGTAGCGGCGCACCAGGCCATCGGCATCGACGTACACGTCGACGGGGATGGTGAAGTCCTGATACAGCTCCTCCAGCTCGGGGAACTCGCCCAGCATCTCGAGGTCCTCGTCGGACATCGTCGTCGACGTGCCTCCGTCCTCTTCCGACTGCGCCGCGATGTCAGCCATCGACAACTCGGCGTGGTAGTGGGTCGTCTCGACACCATCGATCTCGACCGTGCCCTCGTCGGTCACCTCGGTCGCCGTCTCCTCCAACTGGGCGAGGAGCTGCCGGGGGTCGACGATGCCGGTGTCCGAGAAACCCGGCACCGACGGTTCCGACGAGCTCATCTCCACCTCGCCGCGCACCCACTCCTTGCCGTCGACGAGCCGCACCTCGCCACCCGACACCTCCCGGGTGTAGGTCACGTCCCCATCGGTGATCACCTGCTGCGTGTCACCTGCGACCTGCGGACCGGAGTCGCCCTCGAGCGCGTCCGACGGACCCGACAGCTCGTCGACGGTCACCGTGGTGTCGCTCTGCTGATTCTCGACGTCGTAGGTGCCCTCCATGGACAACGCCATGGTGACGTCCTCGCTGGGAGCGGCCGACGGGTCCGACTCGAACGGGTCGTCGGACAACATGGCGCCGCCGATCGTGACCTCCACCGTGCCGCTGACCTTGCCGGTGTTCTTCGCCTGCGTGGCCTCGCCGGCCTGCGTCAAGGCTGCCGCCAGGGCGGCGTTCTCCGGGGAGGACGAGCCCGTGGTCCCGTCCGTCGTCACCGCCGGCGCCGAGGTGTCCGAGCCGCCTTGGGCCTGGGGCTCCTCTGTCTTCGAACAGCTTGCGACCAGCGACAAGGCGCCGACGCACACCGCGGTCTTCACGAACAGGTGTCGGACGTGCACGATCTCTCCTCCCGGCCGGGCCGTCGGGGGCGCCAGCAGGGGCAGAGCTTAGGGAATTCTCCCTGGAGCGCTCAGGCCACCCGCAGCCGGGCCACCCGCTGGTATGCACCCAGCCGCTCACCAGGCCACGCCACGACCTCGACCAGCTCACCCGAGAACGGCGAGGTTACCGCCACCCGCTCCCCTGCCGACACCTGGAGATGACCGACCACGTCGCCTGCACACACCCGACGCCGCACCGGTGCGGGGTGGAACACGCCCGCCACCGGCGCGACGACGAGGCACTCACCCACGTCGAATTGCTCACCTTCGAACATGGGACCCAACGTGGCGGACCGATGTGGCCAGGGCGTGCCCTGCCGGTGACGTCCGCGCGACGGGTCGCTGACGGTTGGCTGTCGCAGACGACGCGCCGAGCGCCGCTCAGTGCCCGCCGCGCTTGACCCCGCCGTACTTCATCCGGGTGTCGGCCATCGACGCCGGCTGCGCCTCGTCGTCGCGGATGCCGGCGTCCACGACCTCGCCGATGAACAAGGTGTGGGTGCCGAGGTCGTGCGACTGGCGCACCTCGCACTCGAACCACGCCACGGCATCGTCGAAGACCGGCACGCCCGTCGTGCCGTCCCGCACCGGACGACCGTTGAGGGCACCGTCGGCGTAGGTCGCCGGCTTCGAGAACTTCACGAACACCTTGGTGTCGGTGGCGTCCCACAGGTTGACCGAGAAGCTGCCGCCGTCGGCGATGAGCCGGCGGGTCACCGCGCTGTTGTCGATACCGACGCCCACCAGCACAGGTTCCATGGACAGCTGGGTGATCCAGCTCGTGGTCATGGCGTTGCGCTCGTCACCGGCGCGCGACCCCACCAGGGCCAACGCGTTGGGGATCTTCCACGTCACACGGTTGAGCAGCTCGTCATCGATCGCCATGGTTCGAGCCTACGGAGACGTCGCCGGCGTCGCTCGCCTGTCACGGCATCGTTGCGGACGTGCTGCCTAGGCTCTGCGCCATGACCGGCGCGTACCCGTGGACGCAGGGCAACCAGTACCTGTTCTCGATGGCCGGCGACTGGATCGCCTTTCGCATCGACGCCTACGTGTTCGATCCGTACAGCAACGTGATCGGTTGGCTGCCCTTCGACACCCCCGACGTGTTCGACCTGAGCGGCAGCTGGCTGGGCACCATCCAGCCGGACGGGCGCTTCTTCGCACCCCGCCGCGTCGAGCATCGGCGGGCACCGAAGCCGCCGTTGCCGCCCCGACCCGACCGACCGCCGCATCCGCCGCGCCCGACGCCGATGCTCGGCCCACCCGGGTCCACCGAGGTCGCCATCCCCCGCCCCGGCGAGGGCGCCCGCTGACATCGACGTGCCCGCCGGGTGCCTCGCCGTGCCGACGGCGACGCCCGGCGATTCTTGTGGTGTCGGGCCGCGCATGCGCGGGTGGGCACCACTAGAACCGTGGACTTCCGACCGTTTGCAGCGGCGGCCCGATGCGTCACCATGTGCCAGGTGCACGTCGTGCTGTTGGTCCTCGTCGCCGTCGCAACCGCCGTGACCTTGTGCTGGTTGATCACCGCGTTCGCCACCCGCCATGGGCGTCGGCGGAGCGGTCCGTGACCATCCGGCCCGAGGACTCGGCGTCCAGCATCGGGCTGTCGACCGTCGACGCCAAGGAGCGCCTCGCCCGCGAAGGACCGAACCTGCTTCCGACCGGTCACCCGCCGGCGGCGTGGAAGCGCTTGTTGGGCGAGATGGTCCACTTCTTCGCGCTCCTGTTCTGGGCGGCCGGCGCGCTGGCGCTGGTCGCGGGCCTCCCCCAGCTGGGTGTGGCCGTGTTCGTCGTCGTGGTGCTCAACGGCGTGTTCGCGTTCATCCAGCAGGAGCGCGCCACCCGGGCAGCGGAACGCCTACGCGACCTGTTGCCGCGGCAGGCGACCGTGATGCGCGACGGCGTCCAGGTGGACCTCGATGCCACCAACCTCGTCGTCGACGACCTGGTCGTCCTCAGCGAAGGCGACCGGGTCTCGGCCGATCTGCGCTTGGTGTCGGCGCACGCGCTCGCCGTCGACACGGCGACGCTCACCGGTGAGAGCGTGCCGGCCCATCCCGGCGTCGGCGACGTCGTCAACGCCGGCAGCTTCATCGTCGAAGGCGAGGCCCGAGCGATCGTGGTCGCGACCGGACGGCGAACGCGTCTGGCAGAGATCGCCGGCCTCACGAGCAGTCAGCGCCCCACGGTGACCCCGCTGCACCGTGAGCTGACCCGCGTCTCGCGCGTCATCGCTGTGCTCGCCGTCGGCGTCGGCGCCTCGTTCTTCGGCGTCGCGACCGCACTCGGCACGTCGACCTCCGACGGATTCCTGTTCGCGATCGGCGTGACCGTCGCCGTCGTCCCGTGCGGGCTCCTGCCCACGGTGACGCTGTCGCTGGCCATGGGCGCCCAGCGAATGGCAAGCAGGCACGCGCTCGTCCGCCACCTCGAAGCGGTCGAGACGTTGGGCTCGACGACGGTGATCTGCACCGACAAGACGGGCACCCTGACGCGCAATGAGATGGCCGTCGTCGAGGTATGGCTACCCGCCGGCGGCGCCACGATCGTCGGGGACGGCTACGCCCCGACCGCGACGGTCGCGCTGGCGGGTGACGCCACCATCGACGACCTACGCCGCATCGGTGCCATCGCCCGCCAGTGCTCGAGCGGGCACGTGGTCGACGGCACGACCGGGTGGGAGCCGCGCGGCGACCCGATGGAGGCAGCGATCGACGCCCTGGCGCGGCGGGCGGGTGCAGCACCGGAAATCGACGCCACCGCCGAGCCTGACCAGGCCCGGTTCCCGTTCGATGCCCGGCGGCGCCGGATGTCGGTCGTCACCGCTGGTCACATCATGGTCAAGGGGGCACCCGATGCGGTGCTGCCGCGCTGCAACCTCGGCCCCGACAGGCTCGCGGCGGAGGTGGCGGTGGCAGACCTCGCGTCCAAGGGACTACGCGTACTCGCGGTGGCGAAACGCTCGATCGACGGGATCACGCCGGCCACCGCCGACGAGGCGGAGCGCGACCTGACCGTCATCGGCTTGCTCGGCTTCGAGGACCCTCCCAGAACGGGAGCAGCCGACGCCATCGCTGCGTGCCGGCGCGCCGGCATCGCCGTGGCGATGATCACCGGCGATCACCCCCGCACGGCACTCGCTGTCGCCCGCGAGGTGGGGCTCATCCCGGCCGACGTGGCACCGACGATCCTCGTCGGGGACGACCTGCCGTCCGACGACGAGGCGCTCGCAGCTCACGTTGATGTCGATGGTGCCGTGATCGCCAGGGTGACACCACAACAGAAGCTCCGCATCGCCGCCGCGCTGCGGGCGCGCGGTCACGTCGTCGCCATGACCGGCGATGGGGTCAACGATGCGCCGGCGCTGCGCGAAGCGGCGATCGGCGTGGCGATGGGACGCAGCGGAACCGACGTGGCTCGTGAGGCCGCCGACCTCGTGCTCCTCGACGACGATTTCGCAACCATCGTCGCCGCCGTCCAACAGGGCCGGGCGACGTACGCAAACATCCGTCGGTTTCTCACCTACCACCTCACGGACAACGTGGCCGAGCTCACCCCGTTCCTCGTCTGGGCGCTGTCCGGGGGCCGCATCCCGCTGGCGATCGGCGTGCTCCAGGTCTTGGCGCTCGACATCGGCACCGACGTGCTTCCGGCGCTCGCCCTCGGGGCCGAGCCGCCCGGCGCGCACGTCCTCGACCGACCACCGACGCGACGCCACCTGCTCGACCGGCACGTGTTCGCCCGCGCGTTCGGCCTGCTCGGGCCCGTCGAGGCAACGGTGGCGATGCTGGCGTTTCTCGCCACCTACTGGAACGCAGGTTGGCGAGCAGGAGAT